>CAXBJY010000015.1:0-83791 GCA_963976285.1 uncultured Gammaproteobacteria bacterium | reverse complement strand
TCGAACACGACCCGATTCGTGGAGACGGATTTACACCACGCACGGGGACGCTACCGGAACGCAGACTCGAACTGCGGACCTACGCATTACGAATGCGGGATTCTAAGTCTAATTTTTCATTGATACTCAATGCGTTATGTCGACCCCGTGGGGCACAGAAATCGCTGATAGGCCGTCGTAACGTGTTGATTAGTGCTGTTTCGCCCGTGCTTGTGCCCCAACAATTTGACCCATTTTTGTTCCGCTTAGGTCTTCGAAAAGTACAGACGGGATGCGCCGCTAATCGCCCATGCCGCATTGAAGTTATACGGAGTTTTTCGCGTTCTACGGTATAAAATCCAACGATTGCGGACCTATACGGAGTTATTTAACATACTCCGTATAAACCAATCACCGCTCGACAGCAAGACAATGACCCGGTTATCGCAAACAACCCAAACGTTGTACGCAGAGTTACTGCACCAGCTGGCTGTCACCTTGCCCAACTTGCGTGGAATTTCGTTCTGCACGAAGACAGTCAGCGGAAATCGATACTGGTATATGGAGATCGTTGTCGGCAGCACCAAGAAGTGGACCCCAAGAATTGGACACGCCGATAAGTGTCGTCCCGGTTAAGCTGCCAGCCTGGCAGCATCATAATACAGACTGTCTGGCGTGCGCCGGTCAAGTGATTGGTGGCGCCGCTCAGCGTTATAAAAGTTGAAGTAGACGCCCAATGATTTCCGGGCATGCGTGATGCTTTCGTAGGCTTTCAAGTACACCTCTTCGTATTTCACGCTGCGCCAAAGCCGCTCGACAAACACGTTATCCAGCCAACGGCCTTTGCCGTCCATGCTGATTTGAATCTGGTGATGCTTGAGCACACCCGTAAACGCGTCGCTCGTGAACTGGCTGCCCTGGTCCGTGTTGAATATCTCCGGCGGGCCGTACCGCTCGATGGCTTCGCTCAAGGCGTCGATACAGAAGCTCGTGTCCAGGGTATTCGACACACGCCACGACAGCACACGCCGTGAGTACCAGTCCATGACAGCGACCAGGTAAACGAATCCGCGCGCCATCGGCAGGAACGTTATATCCGTTGCCCAGACTTGATTCGGCCGGTCGATGGTCAATCCTCGCAGCAGATACGGATAAACCTTGTGCGTCTGATTGGCCAGGCTCAGATTGCGTTTCGGATACACTGCCACCAACCCCATCGTGCGCATCAATCGCCGAACCCGCTTCCGATTCACCCGGTGGCCCCGATCTTCCAGCCAGTCCTTGACCCTGCGACTACCGAAGTACGGATGCTCCAGGTGACATTGGTCAATCAGCTTCATCAGCTCAAGCTCCGTGTCACTGACCACCTCAGGAACGTGATAGAACGTCGAGCGCGGCAGATCCAGCAGTTCGCATTGCCGCGAGATTGGCAGGGCATCCGTGCGCGCTACCATTTCTTTCCTCTGGGCCCGTGAATCCGTTCGAGCCCGCGTTCTAAAAAATCGTTCTCCATCGTCAACTGGCCGATCTTCGCATGCAGTGCCTCGACAGCTTCCTCCGACTGCTCTGCCTTCTGCGCGCTCTTACCGAAAACATCCGGCGCGCTCTCGAGGAGCTGTTTCTTCCAGTCGCTTATCTGATTTGCATGGACGTCGTATTTCTGCACCAGCTCCGCTATTGTCAGATCCCCTTTCAGCGCCGCCAGCGCTACCTTCGCCTTGAACGACGGGGAATGATTTCGTCGCTTTCGTCTCATCGCTTCTCTCCTGAGCTCCACGCTCATCTTGGAGGAAGACACTTAACTCAGTCTACTTTCTGTCCAACCGATGGGGTCCACTTCTGGGTCACCTGCCGCGATGCCACGAAACGAGACGCCTGGGACGCCGTCCATGTCGAACGGTAGCAGGATCCCATGCCAGTGAATCGACGTCGCCTCGCGCAGATGATTCGTGACGTTCAGGATTACATCCTGACCTTCATACCATTCGAGTAGTGGACCGGGCACAGTGTCGTTGATGGTTATGGCATTGCCAGTACCGCCAGCTATATCGAACGCTTGCTTGCGGATCGCGAGATCGAAATTTAGCGGCGTGTTACTGCGTTGCGCGTTAGAACCGGTTACCGCGGCACTTCTCGCCCACGTCGGCAGAAGCGCGTTGAGTGAAAGTACTGCCCCGGTTGCTAACGAGGACTGGAGGAGTCGGCGGCGTATAAGATCCATAGGTGTCTGCACAAGGCCCTTTTTCCGTGCTTGTCTCTCGATGCACTCGTTTTCATGTAGCGACGTCAAAAACTGTAACGCTTACTACCCCGTTGAAATTTTTACACATCGTAATTCGACGTGAGTCCCCGGAGTGGCGGAGTCGATCGCGATCGCGCGTCCAACCATCGGGTGCTATTAGCGTACGCTGCAAGTTATGTGCCTTTTACTCGCACAAGCGTTCGCTAACCACGCAATGAGGCCGTGACATTAACGCCCATCAAGTTCACGATCTGCAACATCGGGCGGAAACACGTCGAATTTGCCTAATCTCACGTCGATAAAACGCACGGTGGGTAAAAAGGCACTCTATAAATTTGCTCGAAAATCAGCCACTGCAGAAATTGGTGGTGCTCGCCCATGCCCGAGCGTTTATGCATCGGACGATTGCCGCGAAGCTGCGGCAAACTTGGCGAAACTATTTCGACGTGTAGTAGGGGGCTGCGATGCAGCTCGCAAAGATAGGTGTCGGACATACCTTGAATCATGGATAACTCGTTGCAGAAAGCGCGAACCAACTTAATACGAGCCCTCAAATCGTAACCGACGCCAAGGGTCAAGTGGGACGAATAGAGACTTTCTCTGCACGGCGAGCACCGACAGATTCAACATTCTCCAAGTACTGAGGGCCCCGGCGACGCCACGACTGTGGTCGCCGAAACTCACTTGAAGCAGCACCTTCTGGTTGATAAACGATCTCGGCGACAGGTTCCCAATCACTCTGCTCTTGAACCATACATTGTCACGATCCGCCACGAATACCTTGGCCACGTCTTGTTTTGGAACGCCCGGGATCTTGAACGAAAAACAACCAAGAACGCGTTCAACGTTCTTTGGGAGGGGCGCGTCCCCGGACGTTGCAAGCGGCGAGCCGCGCAATCGACACGCGAACGTCAGCGGGTATTCCTCGCAACGATGTCGCGACGAACTTTTTCGAACTCCTCGTTGCTGCGTAGTTTTGGATTTCGCCACACACATGCGTTTCTTGCAATAATCATGTTGCTAATCTTAATGCGAATGATTATCATTTATTTTAACGATGTATTTACACCTGCCGACAACCCGAATCCGATGCCCATCTTCCTGCTGTGGCCCTTGCGGTCAGGGAGTTCGGACAGCGGTACTGGTTCCAACGGGAAGCCGAATATGAATCACGAAATCGTCATGTGGTCCAGTGGGGCCGCGCTACTTCTTGTCGCCGCGAGTGTCGCTCACGGTAAAACCGCGACGCCACGCGACCGCGCCCTGGAACACGTTCGCGTAATCGGAAACGCGAGCGACCGATTCGATATTCCCGGTTCCGCCCATCTCATTACCGAAGACGACATCCGTCTTCAAAGTTACGATGACGTCAACCGAATTCTGCGCAAGGTACCGGGTGTGTACTTGCGCGAGGAAGACGGCTACGGCTTATTTCCGAATATTTCCCTGCGTGGCGTCGACACATCACGCAGCGCTAAGATTACGCTGATAGAGGACGGGATCCTCGCGGCGCCTGCGCCGTATGCGGCACCTTCTGCCTATTATTCGCCAACAGCCGGACGCATGAGCGGACTCGAAGTTCTCAAGGGATCGAGTCAGGTCCGTTACGGGCCGCAGGTTACCGGAGGTGTATTGAATTACTTGTCCACGGTAATACCGGAATCACGGGAGATGTATTTCCGGAACGTTTACGGCGGGAACAACGAAATCCGCGTGCACGGTTGGGCAGGCGACACGTTATCGATGTCCGCCGGCAAACTCGGCTATGTCGTCGAAACGTATTATCGAACGACCGATGGCTTCAAGAAGGTTGATCCTGCCCGCGGGTTTGGTAGCAGCGACGAAACGGGTTTCACAAACATCGAGCCGATGGTGAAGCTCGTGTTCGAACCGAATACGTCCATGTACCAGCGTATCGAAGGCAAGATCGGCTACAGTAACTTCGAAGCGGACGAAACCTACCTGGGTTTATCGGAACGGGACATCGATAGCGACCCGACTCGACGCTATCCGGCTTCACGCTTTGACAATATCGATACCGAGCACTACCGCAGCTACCTGCGCTGGTACGCGGAACCGATAAGTGATGTGAACGTCACAATTACGGGTTATTACAATCGCTTTGCGCGTGACTGGTTCAAGCTGAACGATCTGCGCGACGTCGGTACCGTAGGGAATCTCAGTCTGTCGTCCGCGCTCGCCGGCGGCGGAAACCGTCAGGGGCTCGCCTGCCTGCAGGCGCAACTAAATTGCACGCTACGCGTGCGGCACAACGATCGCTACTACAAGAGCTACGGTATTCAGGGCAACGCCGCCTGGTCTATCAAGTGGGGCGATGTCCGGCATACGCTTGATGTCGGCGTCCGTTATCACGAAGATTACGAGGATCGTGAACAACGGAACGAGCTGTTCACGCAGAATCTGGGGGGGCTACTCACGAGCCGATTCGGCGGCGTCACCGGCGACGCGGGTAATCGGCGCGACTTGGCGGAGGCGACGGCTCTTTACTTTCAGGACACGATCACGCTCGGACGCTGGACATTCGTCCCCGGGGTGCGCTTCGAACACGTCGATCTCATGCGAAACGACCGCGCAAACGGTGCCCGCACGGATACCGATATCAGCATGATTGGCGGTGGAATCGGCGTCGCGTACGACGTCAGCGACGACGTCACACTCTTCAGCGGCGCACACCGTGGTTTCTCGCCGCCAAGCCCCGGCGGCGCGATAAACGATGGCCTCGAGGAAGAAACGAGCTGGGCATTCGAAGGCGGTGTCCGCTATTCCGGGCACAGCGGCGCCGTACTCGCTGAAGTCGTGGGTTTCTTCACCCAATTCGAAGATCTGATCGTCGTCGACAATATCGGCGGAACGGGAACCGGCGCGACCCAAAATTTCGGCGAGGTTGATTCCTATGGTATCGAGTTTTCGGGGACCGTTGACGCCGCCGCTATCCAAAGTACGAGCTTCTCCGCACCGACGTTTCTGACACTGACCTGGACGAACGCCGAGCAACAGAACGACGCGACCTCGACGGATCCGGAATCGATCTTCAGCTTTGGTTTAGCGGGAAACGACGTACCCTACATTCCCGAGATCGTGCTTTCTGTGGGTACCGGGCTGCACTACGGGCGCTTCGGCGGTGAGATTATCGCGAACTATACGGATGAAACGTTTACCAGCGCAAACAATGTCGCCACTCCCGTGAACGGCGTCGGTGCGCCGGACGCCCGCTTTGGCAAGACAGATGACTACTGGACGGTCGATCTGTCAGCCTACTATCAGGTTACACCCACCGTTCGTGTGCTCGGCGGCATTCAGAATCTGTTCGACGAAGAGTACATCGTCTCTCGTCAACCGCACGGTGCAAGGCCTGGGATGAGCCGTTTCGCATATGTTGGCTTCGAGTTAACTACCAATCAGTAACCCAAAGCCTATCGGCAGACGTGACGAAGGTCATACTGCGGGCGTCGGGATCTCCACGCCTGGATCCAGCTTTCGGCATTTCAGGGGTTGGTTCGCTGGTTTGGCAGGGATAAAATCGCGGCAAGACGGCCGCCGTAGCGCCTCATCCCTCCCGCAGGAAACCCCGTTTCAGATCCGCGAACCATCATCTGAATTCACTTCGCTAACTTTTGAAGTGCTATCACGCAGTGTTCGGATTGATGCGGTTGCTTTCCCGAACGATTTCGAGAAGAGAATCCACGCTTGGCCGATCAGCCGGGCCGCTGCCCACATGATGCAGTCGAACGATACCCTCGGGGTCAACTAACACATCTCCCCCAAGTTGGTTGACATCCGTCGCGGAGGGCCGCAATTTGCGGCCGCGAAGCAAAAGTTTCAGGTAGACCCACCACGTAGCGGGGCCCCAAATAACTTGCCAGCCGCCGCGGCCGATGCCGTACAAACGATATAATTCAAATGCATCATCAATCAATACCGGCCAGCGGAGTTTGTTCTCGCGGATGTATGCATCCACGAGGAAACCCGTTTGAAACGTGATCACTGCGACCCGCAAATCGAGCGCTTCGAGTTCTGATTCGTACTGCCGCAACTGCGACAGGTGTTCACGGCACGGCAGTCACCCCAAATGCCGATGGAAAACCAGCAGCAGCCAGCTGCCGAAGTATTCGTTCGATCGGTGGATACGGTTGGTGGTATCGGGCAGCGCAAAAGATATCGCAGCCTTGCCGCATTTCGTTTCCATTTTCGACGTGCTCCTTGGTTCGATAATTTCCATACAGACGATGGTTTCGAGCGCAATTCCTTAACTCAGAATAGATTCTGACGCGCATTGCCTGCCATCACGATGAAACTGCGGTCTCAATCGTAGTTCACTCACTCCGAAAGTGCCTACCATGTATTTCGGTCCCTCGCGAATTATTTCACGCATCGCATCCCATTACTCTCGCGGCTTATCGATCTCATCCTTGGTGCGCTGAACGCTTCCAAATAGCAGCTTCCATTGACCAAGCTGCGGAAAGAACATCGGCACCCGCCGTTGATAAGTGCGGTATTCGTCTTCGAATCGTTCGATCATCTGCTCTTCTTCGTGACGAGCCAACAAACTGTAGGCAATCACGATCACCGGAAATACCGCGAGCGAGAAAATCGTCGGCCAATGCACCACGCCCTCGCCGAAAAGACCGATAAACAGCCCGGTGTATTGGGGATGCCTCACGATGGCGTACAGCCCATCCGTTGCAAGCCGGTTTTCCTGGCGCGCGCGGTAGAGCTCACGCCAGCCCCTAATGAACAAACTAACGCCGACGAACAATAAGCCATAACCGGCGACCATGGCGATCATCATGCCGGCCTCGCCGAAGCCGAGCAGCGTCGACCATAAACTGGCGTTGAGATTGCCGCGGTCAAGCCCTGAGAACCGTGCGAGCAGATAGATCGTAAGCGGAAATCCGTACATTTCCGCATAGAGCGCAATGATGAACGCCTGCACGATCCCTGCACCCGCCCATTCGCGCCACGTCCTGGGTGCGAAGTATCGATAGAACAACCATGAAGCAATCACAATCATGATGGCCGCAATTGCCCACGCGCCGGAATGCGGGACGGGGTCACTCATCTCGAAATTCTCCGTGGTAAATTTGTGTCGCGACGACGAACGTACTGAAGCCAGGTAGCGGGGTAACGGCGTTTCATTACTTCTCCCATGTGATGAAAGATGCCTCCAGAGGCACCGCCATTCCCCGGTGCTCGGGCAACAATCGCACGCTATAGTCGTCAGCCGGGCGCTACGCCGACACAACGCCCGAATACAAGAAACCATCGGACGCCGCCAGCTGCCTAGTACAGCGCATTCTTTCGCACTGTAGCCGCAGCCTTAATTGTCAAACAGGATGATTCCGTCGCGGGTTATTGCTGAATTGAGCGCAGATATATAACCATCTCGAGTATACGCCCTCGCACAAATGTTTCGGATCGCTCATACGGCCCGCCTTCCTGCCACAGCCGGCCCCAAACTGGCATTTCGTGACTGCCATGAGCCGCATGCTTCTGCCTGCCGTCGATGGCATCGTAGATCTTGCCGAAAGGAAACGTGCCGCCGTTACGCTTGCTCAATTGCGTCAAGTCCGCGGGCTTCGCCGTTAGCAAGTTCGCCACCACGCCGCCGCCTTTCGCGTTTTCGCCGTGACAAGCCGCACAGGATTCCACAAATCGCTGTCGACCGAGTTCCTCGACGGTCAGGGTTTCCACTGAGTAAGCCACCGTAGCCGGAAGGAACAGGAGATTCGCGAGCGTAATACGCAATATTCTTGGCCAGGATTTGTTCTGCCGCGTCGTCATGGTCATACCTCCGTAGATATCGAATTCTCACTCAGTCCGCTGACAGCGAACTGAATTTTGACCGGCTGATCCGGTCGTCGTCGCCGGGTTGACGGAGAACGCGTAACGAATATGCGCCGCGCCGCTCGACCAGCGTTCGAGGCGTCGATCAATGGACGCCTGTAACCACTTCAAGTGCATCCCCGGAGCGTCCGGCGGGCCGGATTGCTCAAAAGACCCCGTGCGCCCTGTTGCGAACGCGGACCCCGCGCTACCGGAATTTTTGAACCACCGATTCGTTCTCACAACACACAACTGTAGACCTGTGTGCAGGACCTAGGTCAATTAACATTCGCTGCCAGGCAGATGAGGCTTGACCTGCGCGTATGACCCATGATCTACCCTTTACTGTACGGGATAGTCCCGGTACCGATGCTGGATAACTGTCATAACGTGTTCTTGTTTGCTAGCGCCGAGTTACGGCAGAGAGCTTAATCGAGGAAGGCCTCCGATGAAAAAAACATCAGTCCATGCTCGCGTTTACGAGCCTTTGAAACGGCTGGAAAACAATATTTCCGATTTCGAAACAATCGAGCGCTTCGCGATCAGGCAGGTACTTGCTGCCGGAAGCCGCGGGATGCAGGTAGATGAAATTTATCTCGATATGGCGCGGACGGCATTGCAGCGATATTCGACTGCACGTGACCCGCTTAAAGTCACGAACGTGTGGCCGTGAGATCGCAAGAAGCGCATTGCCGTCGGAGCCAGCATTTCGCGGCGTTCTCGATTTCGTCACCCAGCGCTTAACCTGAAGGATCCGTCTTGCCTTCGAGTTCGCGATGGTGATGCATTGCCCGGCCAAGTTCGCGCCGTGATCAATCTGCAGGTTCTGGCCCGCGCCCTTGAAGCGCATCGCTGACAAACGTCGATCCGGACAGTTTCAACGCGTGGTCCATTGGCGTGGATGCGTAAGTGCACGGTGCGTGGCTCGAATATTCGTCCATTGCGCTATCTGAAATTTCAGCGCCTACGTGGAGAGTTACCCAGCGTCAGCGGCGTCGAATCCATCCGCCACAATTCCACGCTCGAACTTCGCACACGACCGACTCGGTGGCAATCGCGACTAGACGATGGCGTATCGGCCGCAAACCAAGCGCCGCCGGCCAATAGAAGCACGGCAACGGGCCCCGCATAGCGGAGCCCGTTGCCGCCAAGCCTATTGCGTACTGCCGGTGTTGTTATGGCTATAGTGGGAATGGCCACCGCCACCACCGCCGCCCGGATAGCCAGTGTCCCGGGATTGGCCATCCTTGCACCCGGCAAGGGCAACGACGCTAAGTAGTAGTAACACGATGAGCGCGATGTTGATTTTTGAATCTAGCATATGATTTCCTTTATCGACTGCTATCCCGCGAACAGCGTTGGTGCCGGTCGGAACGCAGCCTTTTAAATTTTGGTGCTCACCAAGCCGCATGCGGACCGGAGCATGGTCTCTCGCTGCGGGTCTGTTTCGCTCGAAACGCCCGACGAAGTAGAACGGACCTACGTCCCGACGGCGATTGCGGCTGATCGTTATTCGAATTCTAAATGCGCGAGATCGGCGGGCGGAAAAGGCGTTCAGGCGGTGGGTCGCAATACCGTTCCGAAAAGATACAGTGCTCCGGTTTGGCCGCAGTCATATGCAACTGACGCGGGAGCCATAGCGCTGCCGGCGTCGCACAGGCGAGATGCTCGCATGAGTCCTGACAGGCGCACGAGATCACACCAGGGCAGGGATTAGACTCCCGACTTGCGGGGATCAAACTACTGTCGTGCCGCGCATGCATGTGTACATTGACGGTCGCCGGGGTCGTATGACCCGGCGGCTCCGCCATTTCATCGGCACGGATCGGGTTCGCCGGTAAAGGACCGGCGATCAGGCTGAGGATCAAGAGCCAGTGCAAACGAAACGAGGGACGGAGCATACCGTTGATGCTAATTCAAGAATTTCGTGACCGCAAACCAACGTAAGCTTCCGGATAAAATTTGTTCGACGTTCGATGACGCGATCACGTCGTCGCTCTCATTGAGCCGCGCGCACTTCGTCGACCGCGAATGTATTGTGGACGACCCGACAGGCTCCCGGCGGGCGCGATTCAGACTGAATGCAACCCGGGCCAACAATTTCGCGCACGAAAAGTCAGCTCGGGAAAATGGGCTCCGGTCAGTTCGACGCTGTCGGATACGGCGTACCGCTAACTTTCGATCGGTACCCGCTGCACCATTCCGGAGATTGCACCGAATTGCGAATGGAATTAGCATTCGCACATGCGTTTTGCTCGTACATTCATTGCCTATCTCGTTATTTTCATCGTCGCCCTTCCGACGAACGCGGCAACCGGGTTGGGATGCCAAGGTGAATTAACCGATGCACCTGCGGCCGAAAAGCACCACTCGAATTACCCGATGACGCTTGAAGACCCACATACCCTGCATCGGGGTGAATCAGATTCCGACAAGGCGCCACCAGGCAGCGATTCGATTTGCGACTGTTGCGATGTTCTGTGTAGCGTCAACGGATGCGCCCCGGCTGCCGCGTTCGCTGCAACGGCGACGGCCTTACGGGTGGTTCCTTTCTTTGCCTGGCATTTCCCTCCACGTTCACATTCCGACCCCATTCATCCCGGCCTGTTTCGCCCCCCGATCGTTTGATCGTCTAGTACTACACGCGGGTTGAGTCCGACCCGCCTGACGCCGGGACTGTGCACTTGACCTGCGATCGTTCCGGATCACGGCTGCATGCCGACCGCGAAATTTCACGCGACGCAGCAGCCCCGCTCGCTCAATGCTTAACGGGATCTGCCTCATGAAAATAATGCGCCGAATGTCGCTGGGCGCGGCGGCGATACTCTTATTGATTCTCGGGTTTGTGTATTCGGGCGTTTTCAACGTCAGCGCCCTGGTACCACATAGTTCGCTTGCCACGTGGCTGCTGTCCACGACGATGCACGCGTCGGTCAAACGGCGCGCCGACAACATCGAGCTACCGGACCTGCGAGATGCCACGCTGCAACGTGCCGGTATCAACGATTTCACCGCGATGTGCGCAGGCTGCCACGGCGCGCCGGGTCGGGAGCCGGAGGCCATGGGCCTCGGACTTAACCCGCGCCCGCCGGACCTGGCTGTTTCGGCGAGGCACATGAGCGACGCTGAGCTTTTCTGGGTGACGAAAAACGGCATTCGCATGACGGGTATGCCGGCATGGGGGGCGACCCATGACGACGCTGCGCTGTGGCCAGTCATCGCCTTTATGCGTTTATTGCCTGATCTTGATGCGGCAGCGTATCAGGCGCTCGCGGACGCTTCGGCGGGCACTGGTCACCACGCTTCGGGTCAATCCACACCGCATACGCATGATTCGACTGAGGCAACCACCGCCTCTCATGACGACGCAGATCCTCTACATGATCATGCAACGGGCGCGGCGGACGGGTCTCCGCCGCCCGGTGCAGACACAACGTCGAGCGAAATTCCCGCGACAATCCCTGCTCACGACGACCATGAACATTAAGGGGTTCGGCGCGGCGCGGCTATTGAGCCCCGACAACGTGGCTTGCCCAGCGATACGCGGGTCGCGGGCTGCAAGTTCGCACACTGCGGGTCGCGCCGGGCTACTGCCGATGTGGAAATATCCCGTCGATCGGCGCGGCGTGCAGTATCAGTTGACAAGCTCTAACGGCGGACGTTGGCCGCGTTCCCGATGGCGTTCAGAAACCATGGAGATCGTTCGCCTGGGGCATACCCGCGACATCGAGTTCACTGCGATCCCGAGTGACCGGGCGATTCATTGCCACATGTCACACGACACGATGAACGTTATGGGCCGCGACGTTCCAAAGCTACAGGGCGTGGCTCAGGTTCGAATCGAATCGGAGATTCGAGAATTTCTGCCGGGTTATATGGCGATGGGACGTTATGGCATGGCCGAACATCAGGATCATACGGACTCGGGGCACATGCGCGGCCCGCGAACTACGCTGCCCATGATGGGCGGCATGTTCGCGGTCGGAACAGTGCGCGACAATTTTCGGAGAGAAGACTACTCGAATCCGAGCCTGTACCGAGCCGCGCGTGGCGCTATCGTGCCGACGGTAAGCTGCGATCCCGCTTTCGGCAATCCGGGACACCGCGGGGCGGCGTCGCTATGAGTGCGTTTGGCTTCAGCCCTCCCGGCAGTGAATCGATGATCTTCCCTGCACGCGTTCGCATCGTCGAAGTCTCGCCGGTGTATTTATCCACCGTACTGAATACTTGCCAGCGGCCGCCAGACCTGACCGACTTCGTCCGGCGCCTGACCCGCGCGGGTGTGAAATTCATTGCGATCCGGCAGAACGTCAGCGATCCCTCGAATGCCCGATTGCAACGGTCCCGCGCTCGGGATATCAATATCGTTGATCCCCGCGACGCGCATTTCCTCGGAGACGCGCTGGATCGTATCCCGATTTCGCCCGATGAAGCGCAGACGCTTGCGGCTGTCACGCTAGACGTAACGACCTCGGATGCGTTCGCCACGGGAGCCTGGGGGAGTTCAGCCGCTGTGCGTGTCGATGAATGTCTGCAGACAATGGCCCAGTTGCGAGATTGCGGTACGGACGTGCGCGTCCGCATTAATGTCGCATTCGGTTGTCCGTATCAGGGCATTATCGACTGCGATGACGTTGCGCGCCTCGCTGAGGTGCTTTATACCCATGGCAGTACCGAGGTAATTCTGGCCGACACGATCGGCGTGGCGACACCGAGAGAATGTGCCGCACTGACGAGCAACGTTGCTGCTCGTATCCCGCGAAGCTGCATCGGCGTTCGGTTCCATGATACCTACGGCCTCGCGCTCACCAACATCTTCAGTTGCCTCGCGAACGGCGTCACGAGCATCGAATCCTCGTTGGGCGGAGTGCATGCGCCGGCGCGCGGGAACTATCTCCAAACACCTGTCACGACAGAGGACGTTGTACACCTGCTACGGGGTCTGGACATTGAATGCGGGGTGGACTTGCATGCGCTAGTCGCCGCATCACATTACATTGCGAGGGCACGTGGCCAAGCGCCGATCTCCCGAACCGCAATGGCACTCGACGCGATCGGGTGCCGTACGTAATTCGTCGGGACATTCTGATGGCCATGTCGGTATTTCACGGCCTTCTCGCAACCGACAAACGGCTATCGTCGATTGTTGTCGCGAGGGGCAGCCGGCTGTGAAGTGCTTTTTATCCGACAATGTCGTTCCGTCGAAACCGTATAAAAACGCTCGATGTGACCAGAAATCAGCCATTGCGCGCAACGCGGCCGGGCGATTGCCGGCTTCCGTTACGCTCAGATCGAGACCGGACTTCGATTGCCCTGTATGAAATACGCCAATCTCGTTTTGTTCGGCCTCGGTGTCGCCCTACTAATCGCGGTACTCGGGGAAGTCGACATTGCGTCGCTCGTGGACCAGATCAAGCACGTCGGGATCATCGGTTTCTTCGCAATCACTCTCGTCTACGCCGTCGGGTTTGCCGCCGATGTCCTGAGTTGGCAAATGGTCACCCGTCCGGCAGCGGCCAACGCCGTCTGGTTCGGGCGCCTGTTCATCATTCGTGCTCTCGGAGAGGTCTATAACAACGTGACGCCCGCTGCCTCGATGGCCGGGGAGCCGGTCAAGATCTGGCTGCTGAAACACAACCACGACGTTTCGTATACGGATTCGACTCGTTCGCTGGTGCTGACCAAAACCGCCAGCATGACGGCTCTCACGGTGTTCGCCGGTGCAGGGTTCGTGACGGCGTTGCTCGTGCAGGATCTGACGCGCGAGCTAAAAGTGATTAGTGCGACTGCGTTCCTCGTGCTGCTTGTCATGATCACGGTTTTCGTATTGCTCCAGCGGGCCGGCGCTCTTGGCGCCGGCGCCGAGCGGCTTTCCCGATTGCGCTACGGTCGATGGCTTGTCCCGCTGGTGAACGATCTTCACAAGTTCGATCGCGGCGTGTGGCAATTCTATATTCAGGAGAAGCGGCTGTTCCGCTGGTCGTTCGTGTTTGCGATGGTCGGTTGGCTGCTCGGGGTAGTCGAGATTTTCGCGATATTCACATTACTGTCACACCCACTTTCGTGGACCGAGGCGCTTATAATTGAAGCCGCGCTGCAGCTTATGCGGACTCTCGCTTTCCTAGTCCCGGCAGGGCTTGGGGTGCAGGAAGTCACCCTGTTCGTCGTGGCCGGCGCGTTCACGGGTGTACCGCAGGTGGGTGTCGCCGCAGCCGTCTTGCGTCGGTGTCGGGAACTTGCCTGGATTGGCTTCAGCCTGTGCCTCGGATTCAGATATTCCCTTTCCGGAATGAATACCAGATTAGCGGAATAGTCTGCGTACTTCCGGAATATAAATGTTGCGCATGCACCCATCATTAACGTCGGGACCGACGACGGATTTACAGCGGTACCGGGCCACACCGCTAGTACTCGTGCGTTCTGCTCGTGGCCGGTTGGGCAGGTTTCCTGCAACCGTCCACAGCCACCAGCCTCGGCGACCGGTATTACTGCCTTAACTGTGTCCCCGAAAAACTCGTTGCAGAAAGCAAAATGACCTCAATCTCCTCGATGATCTCTTCCTGACGAAGCGCATTGGATCGACGCTTCAGTTCACCTGATTCCTCGTCCAGGTGCCGTATTGCACCTTCGAGATGTTGCGCACGTCGATGGTTCTCGGCCATCAACGACGCACAGATTATTTCGTCGAGCACTGCGAATAAATAATGGTCCAGCAACTCCAGCAGAAGCTGATTGGGCTCGAGGTTCAAGATCGGCGGTATGCCGAATTCCGGCGTCGCGGTTACCGGCTGCTGGAAGGCCGGAAGCAACTGGCGTTCCACAACATCCTGCTCACCGACGGCGTGGTACAACGCATGCACGGCCAGCGTACCGTACCGCCCCTGCATTTCATCCAGGGCAGCAACGATACGTGACAGCACGGCGCCCGCTTCCTCGGCAACGCCCGCGCCGTCCAGGAACGCATCCACGCGCTTATCGTCGGCCAGACGGGAGCAAAGTTTATGACCAATCGCGATCACTGCGACGCCGGGTTCCCGGGCATGATGCTTTTCAATCTCATCCATGTGGCGGATAAGGGATTCATTGAAATCCCCGCAGAATCCACGTTCCGATCCGATTAACACGTAGGCGTGGCGACGCGGCGCTTGCGGCGTCAGCAACGTCGGCATGGAACTGACAAAGTCGGCCGCAACCGTTTCGATGTTGCTCCTGACACTGCACTGCGCATCGAGTCGCGGGGTAAGCTTACGCGTCTCCATATACGCCAGCGTTTTCATGGAGTTCATGATCTCCCGGATCTCGGCCAGGCTGCGGCGTTGACGTTCGACCTTACGGCGGCTGGTCATTGGCCGTCCGCTTCGATTAACGCCGACACCCACGATGACACCATCTGCGACCAAGAATCGCGCGGGTCATCGAGTTCGATGGATGCCTGCTGCAGTTGTTTCTCTATCGATTCGAGTACGGTTGCGATCGATGCGATTTCAATGTCATCAAACCGGCCATCATTGAACGCGATCAGCCACGCCATATGGAACTCGACCGATTGCGGTAACAGTCGATCCTGTTTCAGGATCTCCCGCAACGCGTTTCCGCGCCGGATTGCCTTTTCCATCGAAGCTTCCAGGCGTGCGCCAAAGCGGGAGAATACTTCCAGCTCGAGAAACTGCAGGTAGTCAAGCTTCATACGCCCGGCTTCTTCCTTGATACGCGGGTGCTGGGCCTGCCCGCCAATACGCGAAACGGATCGTCGAACGTCGATGGCCGGACGAAATCCGCCGGCAAAGAGATCCTGATCGAGATACACCTGTCCGTCGGTGATTGAGATCAGGTTGGTCGGTATATACGCGGCGATTTCGCCCTGCATTGTTTCGACGATTGGCAGCGCGGTCATGCTGCCTCCACCGTGAGCCGGGTCGAGGCAGGTCGACCGCTCAAGGAGGCGCGCATGCATCGAGAAGATATCGCCCGGATAGGCCTCACGCCCGGGCGGACGACGGATCAGCAACGACAACTCGCGATAAATCTTCGAATGGGTGGACAGGTCGTCATAGATCACGAGCGTGTCGCACCCCTGATGCATCCAGAACTCGGCGATGGCGCACCCGGCAAAAGGTGCGAGATACTGCAGCCCGGGCAGGCCGCCCGCATCGGCAACGACGACCGCGGTATACTCAAGCGCTCCGTACTGCTTGAGCAGTTCAATTGTATTGATCACTGTCGAACGCTTTTGGCCAACCAATACGTACACGCAGTAAACGTCCTTGCCGCGCTGATTGATGACCGTGTCGAGCGCGATCGAACTGCGCCCGAGACCCTGATCGCCAATGATCAACTGTCGCTGGCCTTTACCGACAGGTATCATCGTATCGATGATCTTGATGCCCGTGTACAAAGGACTGTTGACGAAATCGCGCTCAATGATGGACGGCGAGGCAATCTCCAGTGGCTGCCAGTGCGATGCTTGTATCGCCGGCTGATCGTCAAGGGGCACACCCCACGGGTCGACCACGCGCCCGAGTAATTCGTCGCCAACCGGAATGCTCAGGCGCCTTTCGCTGAGTTCGACCTGGCAACCCGCGGCCAACCGGTCAACTTCGTGCAACGATACGGCGCCCACCAGGGTTTCGGTCAGATCGAAAACCATCGCGCGGCTGCCACACTCGAAAACCACAACGTCGTCTATTGCCGCCGACGGCAAGCCCGTGATCCACGTAATACCGTCGCCAACCGCTGCAACCCTGCCTTGTTCGGTCACTCGTAGCCCGGGACGATAGCGCTCGACCCATCCGGCCTGTCGTTCAAGGAGGCTTTCTCTCATCTAGTTTCTCCGGAAACGTCCAGCGCAAGCGTCACGAACCCGGCGAGTTCGTCGCCGAGATTCGCTCCCAATGCCCACGCGCCGATGTTGATGCGCACTCCGGACAACAGATCCGGGATCTGCTCGTAACGCACCGGAATCCGCGCCCCAACGAGTGTCGTCAGTACCTGCTCGAGCCGTTCGGATTGACTGGCGGGAATTGGGTAGGCACTCGTGACCAGTGCGCCTTCGGGTTCGTTTGTCCAGCCGCTGCGCAGCCGTGCAATATCCGCCTCGGACAACTGCGACAGGTTCCGCGTGATTATCTCCAGCAAGCGCATTTCCAGTTCCGGGGAGCTTACCTGCTCCAGCAACCGGGTCGCGAAACGTGCAGCCAGTGTCAACGCGCTCGCCTCGGCGTCGCGTGTTATAGCGGATTGGCGCCCTTGCTCTATGGCGCGCGATTTCTCCCGTTCAGCATCGAGCTCCGAGCGCAGCGCGACGAGTTGTTGTGCGCGTAACTTTTCGATTTCCTGCCGCAACTCGTCGCGCGCCTGTTGTCGCTCCTGTTCCGATTTCGCCTGCCGTCCCGCCAGGCTTTTCTGCAGAGCCTCCGCTTCGCGTTTCGCGTCCTCGGCTTCACGCAGGATCTTTTCAACGGCGCCACGGCGCTGAGCGATAATATTGAGCACCGGCTTATACAGGAACCGCTTCAGGATCCAGACGAGCACGAGAAAATTGAGAATCTCGAGCGCGAACGTTGTCCAGTTTATTTCCAATTTTCGATACCTTGCGACAAGTTCCCGCTCTGGCGAATCTTCATACCACCACTCAGTTCAGCACGTACTGCAGCAACGGGTTTCGAAACAGCACGATGAGGACAATCACGAGCACATAGATCGCCAGCGACTCGATCATGGCCAAACCGATAAACAAGGTCCGCATGATCGCGCGTTCGGCTTCCGGTTGGCGCGACAGCGCCTCCATCGCGCGGCTTATCGCCCACCCCATGGCGATCGCCGGCATCGCCGCGCCTATCGCGATACCGAGTATCGAAGCAACGGTGGAGGCCAGGGTAAAAACAGTTAAATCGGGCATTAGTTACTCCTTGTCGAGTTGCCGCAGCTGTTGCGTTTGTAATGCGCCGCTAATGTAGGTGAGCGAAAGCATTCCGAAGATATAGGCCTGAACGAGCGCCTCGACGATGTGCAGCATCAGGATGGGCACGGGAGCCAGAAAGCCGGCGACGAGCAGAACGAGCATCGCGGTCATTTCCAGGCTCATAATGTTGCCGAACAGGCGCACCGCCAGTGCTATCGTGCGGGTAAATTCACTGATGATATGAAACGGGAGCAGGATGGGGCTCGGCGTCAGGTAGTGGCGCAGGTAATTACGCAAACCGAGTGCGCGAATGCCGAACCAATGTACGGACAGAAAAACCAGCACGGCAAGCCCCGCCGTGCCCGACAGATCACGTGTCGGGGACGAGAGTCCCGGGATCAGCCCGGTCAGATTTGCGATCACGAGGAAGACCCACAGACTGCCGACAAACGGCATGATTTCGCGCGCGTGCTGCGGCGCCATTTCCTCGACGGCACGTTCTATGCCTGCGACCGTGCCCTCGAGCGCCGTTTGCAGCGGCGTCGATTCGAGTTTCAAACGGCGCGTGGCGCACCATGAGAACAGGCCGATCGCCACCATCAGCAACCACGTTGTCGTGACTGTGCTGCTGACCACGATCGGTCCCACCGAAAACACGGTGCTGGCAATTAATTCGCTGTCGTCGATTGCTCAGTCCTCCCTGATGTACAGATAAACATTGACGGCGCCAATAAACGCGCCGACCAGGATCAGACTGACTGTCCATCGCGTCGAGTAACCTGAAAGCAGCCCGTCGAGCCATCGCCCGAGATACGCGCCACCTACCAGCGGCAAAACGAACAACAAGCCCAACATACCGATATAGACGGTTTGGGACATCAGGGTCAGGCGTTCCCGCTCCGCCTTACCCATTCGCCGAACCTGACGCTCGACGCTCTCACGAACATCTTTCGGGCCTTTCATTGGCCTACGCCGGCTCACGTCCCATTTCCCACAGGCGCGTTAGCAACGCCTCCTCCATACGTCGCAGACTTTCCTTCGTATCATGCAACTGCTTCTCCTCGACAAGCAGTTCTTCACGCAGTTGATCGCTGATGCTCGTATAGTCGTCGCCGTAAAAGTAATGGCGAGTACTTAGCGTAAGGACGTTATCGCGAAAATAGACGACCGCACCGGGCATGGCGACATAGCGCCAGTGCGTACCATCGCAGCGGAAACGGGCGAGGCCCACGACGAGCGTGGTGATCATGCGCGCATGGTTCGCGAGAATTCCAAAACTCCCGGAATCGTCTTCCGCAACGAATGCTCTCACTCCGTCGATCTGCTCTGCGTGTCTCGCATCCTGAAGCCGCAGCGTGAAAGTATTCACGCGACCGGTTTCTCCATGGCGCCGCGCATGTAGCAGCGATCTTCCGGCACGTCATCGTAGCGTCCCGTCAGAAACGAATCACAGTCCGTCAATACCTGCTCGAGCGGTACGGACTCGCCGCTGATTCCGGTGTGCGCCGCCGTAGTCGCGAACGGCTGAGTCAGGTATCGCTGCAGTTTTCGCGCACGCATCACGATCTTGCGATCAGCTTCGGCGAGCTCTTCGATCCCGAGCATCGTAATGATGTCTTCGAGCTCCTTGTAGCGTGCGAGGTGCTCGCGCACCCCCTCGGCAATCGTGAAATGGCGCGCGCCCAACGTGTGTCTGTCCATCAGCTTGCTGCCTGACTGCAACGGATCGACCGACGGGTAGATGCCCTTGCCGGCCTGTGCTCGCGACAGAATCACGGTGGTATCCAAATGATTGAGAATCGCATTGACTGCGGGGTCCGTCATGTCGTCCGAGGGTACATATACGGCCTGTACCGAAGTCATTGAACCCTGCTTTGTCGAAGCGATCCGATCCTGCATCGCCGCCACCTCAGTAGTGAGCGTTGGCTGATAGCCCACCGTTGCGGGCATGCGTTCCAGCAGACTCGAGACCTCGCTACCGGCCTGGACGAATCGAAACACGTTGTCCAGCAGAAACAGAACTTCTTTGTGCATAGTGTCGCGAAGATATTCGGCATAGGTTAGCGCGGACAGACCCACGCGAAACCGCACCCCCGGAGATTCGTCCATCTGTCCGAACACCATCAGTGTCTTCGGCAGAACCTTCGCTTTTCTGATCTTGTGCCACAGTTCATGTCCTTCCCGCACGCGCTCGCCGATACCGGCGAATACGGATACGCCGTCATGCAGCGACGCGACCGCCTGCATGAACTCCATGATCAGAACCGTCTTACCGACGCCGGCGCCGCCAAAAAGCCCGGTCTTGCCGCCTCTCGCGAAGGGGCAGACCAAATCAATCACCTTGATTCCGGTTTCAAGGATCGCCCCGGCACCGGTGCTGTCACGCAAAAGCGCGGGCGGCGCATGAATGTTGCGGAAGCCCTCCGGATCGAGCGGCAGATTCCCGTCAAGCGGTTCGCCGAACACATTCAACAGGCGCCCGAGACAGGCGAGCGTTACTGGTACGTGCAGCGGAGCGCCGGTGTCGTAGACGGGGAGACCACGGCGCAGGCCCGCGGACCGGTGCAGCGTAATAGCGCGGACGTGCCGCAGGTCAAGGTGCTGATGGACCTCGAACAAACAGGTTTCGCGGTCGAGATCGACACGCAATGCCTGGCGCAACATGGGCAGTCGATGACAATCCACGATTACAACAGGCCCGTGAACTTCCGTGATGACGCCGATCGGGTCGCCATTGCCATGGCCACTGTTGGCGGGCACACCGCCGAGCCCGGCGACCGGACCCGAGTCTGTCACTTGCGTGCTCATGTTCGGGGGCGCAACGCGGTTTCTTGTTCGGGGTGAATTACGCGCCGGTCCCGCGGCTCGGCGCGCCGCACAGGCGGCCGATAACGGCGACGGCGACAGCAACTGTCGCAGGCTTTACTCACTTTCGCAGCGCTCCCTTTAGCGTCTTTGCATTAGCGCGTTCCATCCGGCCGCAGCGCTTCAATTCGTGTACAGCGCCTTGAACATCGCCTCGTAGCCTGCATCCCGAAGCTCACGTGCGTGTTCAATAGTGGCGGAAATTCCTTCGATGCCGTCTCTTTCCTGACGCACGAGCGGGTGGTCATCGCGCAACGGCTTGCGGTCCTGCGCCATCGCATTCGCAAGCACCGCCAGGCCTCGCATCCACGGGTTGAATGCACCGGACATGAGATAGCGGCTCGTTCGCATCGGGTGCATCCACTTCATCACTTCGGCAGACCACGGGTTGGCCACCGCCCGAACCCAGGGGCTGACGATTGCGCGATACAGAGATTCGTTCGTCTCGGACACCTCGCGCACGCGCTCGAAGGCTTCATTGTCCGGTGCAAACGGTAACTCCTCGACTTGCCGCGCCTCGAAACGACGGCCGTATAGGGAACTAGGGCAATCCGGATCGCCGGTTGGATTATCGATCTTCATCTCATACAGGCCCGGTTCGAGCGCCTGAATTTCGTCGAGACCTTCGAGGATCGCCCGGTGCTCGAATCTCGCCACTTTGGCCGAGACGAAGATGCCGAGATGACCGACGTGCGGGTTCGTGAGATAGACGATCCGCTGACCTGCCCGCTTGAGATCGTCGGTATCCTTGTACACTGCCGGGATCCAGCCGAGCGCCTGATGCGGCGGCGTGATGTTATCGCCATAGGAGGCGAAAACGATGATCGGATTTTGAATGCGTCGAAGATCTGCATAACAGCCGTCACACACGCGGTATTCGCCCCGCTCGAGACGGTTGCCGATGAACAGGTTTTCGACGATTGCCAGGATTTCCTCCCGACTCAGAAAGTAGAAGCCGTTCCACCAGCGCTCGAATTCGAGAAAGCGCTCACGCTCGGTGTCGATGTGGGTAAAGAGGCGGGCATGTTTCTCCCAGAGAGACTTCTCCGGCTGCAGGTTCTCGAAATTCTGCGCGAGCCAGGCACCATCAAAACGACCGGCACCCAGATCGGCCACGAAATGCGTGAGCCAGGCGCCGCCGAGCAGGCCGCCCGCGACGCGCATTGGATTGACACCGGACTCACCCGCCCAATACGACAAGGGCGAACCGTTAAGCACAACAGGACCGGCGAGACCGCGGCAATCAGCAGCCAGCAAAGTCAGTGCCCAGCCGGCCTGACAGTTACCATAGAGAATCGGCTGGCGGCCATTGTGGCGCCGGGCGACTTCCTCGACGAAGCAGCGCAGCACGTGTTGCACATCGTCGAGTGTCTGGCCGACGACAGGCTCCGGAAAGAAGATCACGAAATAGACCGGGTGCCCGACACGCAACGCGACCCCCACTTCAGAATCGCGTTTGAACCCGCCGATCCCGGGGCCATGTCCGGCACGCGGATCCACGATCACGACCGGCGGCTTGTCGGGATCGACACAGTCGCACGCCCGGTCGCCGTCGACTTCGGTGATCTGTAACAGCGCGTAGTTTGCCGGCCGCGGCAAGCGTCGTCCGTCTAGTATGGTTTCGTGACGAAAGGCGAGCAGCGGCGGCAGGCCCTCACGCTCATGCTCCAGCATGTTGTCTGCGCGTTGTCGCATTACATCGAGGAACAAGACGCCGCGTTGCCAGGCATCCCACAGATAGCCCCAGCTTTCGGCGACGGCGGGTGCCGCCACCGCGGCAGATGAACGAACGTCTTCCGTTGCCGGGACCTCGCTGTTCGCGGGTTCAGCGGCTGCCACACGTGGCGATCGCCCGAAAGGGTTTACCGTAATCGCTTCCAAAATTTCTCACTCCTCTGTCGACCACGACAGGCAACGCATGAATCGCAGTCTAAAACGTAGGAGCAACTATCAGGTCAAGGGGCGTGTTTCGCGCGATTCGCGGAGGCCGCTGGTAAGGACGGTTGTAGCCGGTAACGATATCTGCGGCGAAAACGGCATGGACGCTGACGCGGATCGGCGACCGCAATCGGCATACGTTCACACTGCGTATTCCGGCCCATGCCGATCACCGATTCCGGCGCGTGGCGATCCATTCCGGCGCATCGCGATCACCTTGGAGTCGGTGCCGGGATCGGTTTCGAACCCTGAAGGTGCGTTAACGACGGTAGGACGACGAATGGCCCATAGCGTGCTGGACGTTTGGCCGTTCGAGGGAGAGTCCGTGGCCACAACGAGATTAGCCATGCGCGAAAATGCGCGATATTGTGCAGCTGCATCTCGCCGCCGCACTGAGTAACCGGGCGATAGCCCGGGCAATCACGGTATCGGCCTCTATGGTCGGCGATTGCCTGGCTTGAAGGCGTGCCACGAACATTGGTTGGCCGTTGCCCGAGGGCACGACTTACACCACCCTGGAACAGGCGCTCTATGGTTTAAGCATGACCCCGATCAGTAGCCCACGAGCTTTGCCGGAATTCGCTGAAGTCCATCGTGAGTTGCGACGCAAATGGGTCACCCGGGTGCTACTGCGGGCGGAGTACAAAGCGGCCCATCCTGACGGTCTCATGTACTCCGCCCTCTGCGAGCGCTACCGCGGCTGGCGCGGCCATCTCGATGTCGTGATGCGTGATGCGTACCGTGCCGGCGAGAAACCGTTCGTCGACAACACTGGGCAAACGATGCCGGTGATCGACCGCCTGACCGGAGACGCGCGCCAGGCGCAGATCTTCGTCTCCGCGCTCGGCGCGTCCAGCTACACCCCGGCAATTGCTCCTGCATTGCTCTACCTTGCATGCATGGAGTCGTAAGCCGAAGCGACCTGGACACAGTCGCTACCGGGGTCAGCCGCCCACCACCCGGTATCGCTGGGCTGCTAATTTACAGCTATGCGGCGGGCATGCCGCCTGGTTCGGGGCAGCGTGTGCGTTCGAGGAAACGGGCATGGGTGCACGGGTGGCACTAGCGGTTCGTGCCGCAACAGTGCACTATCCAAAACTGAACCATGCACCCTGGTCGAAATTATCTTGTCAACACCGGGGGTGTTCCTGAGTGGCTGATGCAAGGCGCGTTGCGCAGGGAATAGCGGGACTATTGCCAAGCAACGCCCCAGCCGCTCTCAGGAACAGCCGGATGTTAAGATAATTTCGACTAGGATCTAAGCTTGGCTGATGTCGGGAAATATAGCTTGCGCCACAGATCACATGAGCCCGGCCATTTCCAATTGCAGACGAATATCAATGCTGCCACCTGAGGATATTCACATCGGGAATTACGTGGCAGGCTGTCGGATCTGGACAATCGGGGCGAGCCTGGTGTGGGAAGGAAGACAAATGTTCGTGATGTTGAGGAGCGACGTGCTCCGATGTAACAAAAAATCGTGGACCGTTGCGCCGTTCTCCCACCAGCGCAGGCGATAGTTTCTCAGTCCGGCAAGCTGCTGGATAGAAGGAAATCGCGAATGGTCACAATTAAACGGTATGAGTCAGGAGGTTCGAAAGCATTTCACAGACTTGCTACCGAAAGTTACATCGAGCAGACAAATGAGAGTGCATCCGTTACTGCGGAAAACCCCGCTTTACAGGCCTACCTGGAACACATCGTTGCAATACAGGCGGGTGGGAAAGGCTTGATTCTTGTCGCGGAACAGGACAATAAACTGGTTGGATTTGGTTGTCTGCAGTACGAAGACACCTACGCGTTCCTGTCTGATTTGTATGTCACTCCCGGGAAGCGGAGCCAGGGTGTCGGCTCGTTGCTGACAGAAAAACTTGAAGAACAGGCCAGGGCAATGGGTGCCGACCATATCGCATTGAGAGTCGCGGCGGATAATACAGCTTCCCGAGGTTTCTATGATAGAAAACAGTATCAAGAAAAGTTCGTCGTGATGGCAAAAAGCCTGGGCGACTGACGTGAACAGCGCTTCCGAGATCCCAATATAACCTCGTCAAACGCGCTAACACTTTAAGCGCGTGGAAAAAACTTTCAGGATCCGCATTGTCGTAATAATTGGATCGTAATGCGTGACGGCATCGGTGATCGAGAAGGCCTCACCCACCTTGACAGCCCTGAACAGTAGGTAAGTCAAGCGGCACTCATGTAGCCAACCGGCTCGTAGAAAATTTCAATGCCAGTGAGCCAGGTGCGCAACGCCGTCCGCTGGGGCACACGAATGCCTGTGGCCAAGCAGCACGAATCATTCGATTACCGACAACATTACCCGGCGTCCAGAAGCCCGACGGGAAATTCTGTAGCCCGGGCGATCCCCGCGGTTGGCAGGGACGTCCGCCATTTACGCGAACCGGTTCAACGCGAGAAGTTTGTCCGAATATGTGCGAGTGTCGCTGCAAGCTCGGCGTCGGTGAGCGCCGGGTTGCCGCCGCGGGCGGGCATCATCATGATCGCTTCCGGGCTCTTGAATCCTTCAATGATGTGCTGCAGCAACACGTCATCCGACTTCGCAAGCGCACCGTCGGCAGCAGTAAAATCCGGAACACCCGGAATTGCGCCTTTGCCGTCGGCACCGTGACACACGACGCAGGTTTGGTTGTAAACCGTTGCACCGAGAGCAGCGTCCACAGGCGGGTTCGCCGTTGTTGTTGCAACTTTAACCGGGCGTGCGCTCGCGCCGCGGTAATTGCTCGCCTGCAGAAAGGCCAGGATGTCGCGCGTCTGCTGACCCGTCAGCCCGGCCCGCATTCGCATATGCGTCATGATGGGGCGCCACAGATCGTCGCGAAACTCGCTCGGATCGCGCATGTTGTGACAGCGTGAGCAGTTGTCTGCCCAGCTTTGCGCACCACGGATCGGGTCGGCTGCGTCACCCGCCGCAGTCTCGGCCGCCGCGCCGATGGAAAGGGCCGCGAGCGTCAACAACAGTAAAACTAAGGAAATCGAATGATACAGTGAAGTTTTCATGAAATTTTCCCTCAGAAGCCGTAGGAGAGTTCAAACAACAGCCGGTCGTCATCGACCCGTTCTCCAGTCGCACCGTCATTCAACTCATACGTGAATTTCGCGACCGCATGACTGTTGAACCACCAGTTCGCGCCAAAAGCCCATTGCTCCTGGGCCTGGTCGCCGTGCGCCGAATTGAAATCGCCATAGCGCATCACCGTTTCAAGCTTGGTCGGACGGATACGATACGACAATTGCGTATACCACGCTTCCCACTCCTGGCCTTCCGGTGCCGCGGTACGGCGCGCATCCAGCCCGTCGATCTTGCTCTTCACCCACTCGCCGCGCAGCGCGAAGTCGCGCCATTGGGTCACGAAGTCGGCGCCGTATACGTCGTAGTCCCGGCCGGGTTCGCCGGGGACCGCAGCCTCGCCGGTCGCAAGCGAGAATCCCACCTCGGTATTCGCGAACGGCACGAGTCCGAATCGTCCGCCGTACACCTTGTTGCCGTCTGCATCACGGGTTGTCCCCTCTGCTTCGATGGCTTCGATTTCGTCGCCGCCTTCATTCAGCTCAAGTATCGGTCCATTACCCACAAACACCGAGTAGTTAGCGAACACGCCGTTCCAGAACGAAACTTCAACACCGCCGCGTGCCAGCGCGCCGACTTCCGAGACCGGCGCGGCCTGATCGTGTCCGAAGCCAACGGGTGCGGAGGCCAGTTTGTTGATCCAGGTCGGGTGCAGGTTCTGGCGGAATTGCCCGACGGGAGACAGGAACTTGCCGGCTCCAACGGCGATATTGTCGTGCACCAACAGATTAATCGTTAGGTATTCCAGCGCGAAATCCGAAGCGCCGTCTTCTCCTATAGTGACCTCGAATTCTGATTCCAGCAGCACAAGATCCCGCCACTGGTAGTGGAAAATCGGTGCGAACAACACGCGGCTGAACGATTCGTTCATGTCATCATCCGAATACAATACGCTGCCATATCCGGACAGATGTACGATTGAGTCATAGGTTTTCCATTCATCCTGATTGACGCGCACTTCCGCGACTTCATTGCGCGTCTCGGCAACTTCCACCTCCAGTTTCTCGACTGTGTCGCTGCTTTTCTCTGATTTCGCGATCCGCTCTTGCAGCAGCGCCTTGAGTTCCGCGATCTCGCTTTCCATCGTCTTCATTCGTTGGAGTTCCGATTCCAGCGCGGCGATGCGTTCGCGCAGATCGTCGCTCTGCTCGGCGGCGGTCGCTGCTGAAACAGAAACCACAGCGACAAGCGCGAATACCGTAATTCTGGCCAGTGTCGATAATGAAGGTTTCATGTTGTTATCCCCGCTGCGGTTATCAGTCCGCAATGCTTTCTATTCGGCAACGCGGTCTCCCAAGTATCGATTGCTTCAATACGGACCGTTATTGATTGCAGCCTAAGGCTTGTGTGCTGGACACAGGTCAACCCCTACGTGAGCCTGAAACACGAGGCAGTTACGGAGCGATCCGCGATGCCGTGCAAACACGCATAAACGGAAGTCAGTAATGGCAACGGGCGGTCGACGAGTGCGCCAACGCAATGGTGAGAGCTAGCGCACGACACACGCGACTGCGGAGGGCATGCAGCAGCGCAAGGTGTGTAGCAAGGAAGTGGTCGCTATCGTGACGTCGTCAGATCACTGTACAAAATGCCGTTCGCGAACCGTAAACGCGGCACCCTTTATTACACTTTCGAGTTCAGGACACCCGTCACGAAACGCGCTCTGCCGGCTGCATTACAGACGTGTCGGATTTCCGCAGGCGCGTCGCGGCCTGCAGAGCGAGGCCGTAAATCACCGGCAACACGAGCAGGCTCAGCACGGTTACAGTCACCATGCCACCGACCATGGGCGCCGCGATGCGCTGTGTCACTTCCGAACCGGTGCCTTGGCTCAGCATGATGGGGATCAGACCGGCGACGGTGGACGTCGATGTCATAGCGACGGCTCGCACCCGCTCCGAGGTGCCGGCAAAAACGGCCTGCATGATTTCCTGATCGGTGAGCACCACATCTTGCGTGCCGTCATCATCACCTTGGGATAGCTGGGTCTCAAGCTCACCGCGCTTGCTTCTCCTGATTCGCTCCAGTTCGTGGTCGATGAACGTCAGGACCAGCACGCCAATCTCCGCCCCAACCCCCGCCAACGCAATAAAGCCAACGGCAACGGCGACCGAGAGGTTGAATTCGTACCAGTAGATAAGCCAGACCCCGCCGATCAATCCGAACGGAATGGACAACATAACGATCAGGGGTTCGAGCAAGTTCCTGAAATGGAGATACAGCAGCAGAAATATCGTCAGCAGCGTCACGGGTACGACGATCCGCAGCCGTTTCGCAGCTCGTTCCATGTACTCGTATTGGCCGGACCACGACACCGTGTATCCGGCGGGAATGTCGACTGACGTTGACACAACATCTTTGGCACGGGCCACGAAGCCCCCGATATCGGACGTATCGATATCAACGTAGATCCAGGCGTTGGGTCTGGCGTCCTCGGTCTTGATGGACGGCGGACCGCGTCGCAACTTCAAATCTGCTATTAGCGAAAGCGGGATCTGCGCGCCGGTCGGTGCGGCAATAAGTACTCGTTTGAGTTCTTCGATATTGTCGCGGTATTCGCGTGGATACCGAACGTTCACGGGGTAGCGCTCGAGTCCCTCCACGGTAGTTGTCACATTCATGCCACCAATCGCGGACTGGATGACGTCCTGAACGTCGCCAACCGTCAAGCCGTACCGCGAGGCGTCTTCTCGATTAATGTCGAAGTCCAGGTAATACCCGCCTGCTGCTTTGTCACCAAAGGCGGAGACAACCCCCGGCATCGCCGTCATCGCCCGCTCGATTTCGCCTGCGACATCCTCAAGAACGCTCAGGTCGGGGCCGCTGACCTTGATCCCAATGGGCGTCTTGATACCGGTCGACAGCATGTCGATACGGGTCTTGATCGGCATCGTCCAGGCGTTAGCAACGCCAGGGAATGTGATGGCCGCATTCATCTCGTCCATGAGCGACTTCACGGTTTTGCTCGGATCGGGCCAAGTATCCTGAGGACGCAGCTTGACGGTCGTTTCGATCATCGCGAGCGGCGCGGGATCCGTCGCGGTCTCCGCCCGGCCGATTTTCCCGAATACGTGGTGCACTTCAGGAAACGTCGCGAGAATCTTGTCCGTCTGCTGCAGGAGTTCTTTGGCTTTCGTGATGGAGATCCCCGGGTATGTCGTCGGCATGTAGAGAATGTCGCCCTCGTTCAACGGCGGCATGAACTCGCTGCCGACGCGACTCATGGGGTAATACGTTGCGCTGACGAGGGCCAGTGCCAGTAACAGTGTGAGCCATCGCCACTTCAGTGCGAGCCGCAGGATCGGCGCGTGAAGAAAGTGAAGCAGCCGATTGATCGGATTTTTCGCTTCCGGGATGATTTTCCCACGAATCAAATATCCCATCATGACAGGAGCGACCGTGACCGCAAGAATCGCGGCGGCTGCCATCGAGTAGGTTTTCGTAAACGCAAGAGGTGAAAACAAACGCCCTTCCTGCGCCTGCAACGAGAACACGGGGAAAAATGAAACCGTAATGATCAGTAGCGAAAAGAACAGTGCCGGCCCCACTTCTTTCGCCGCATCTTCGATTGCCCGCCATCGTTGCCGCCCCGTCAGCGGCGCGTCGTGCTTGCTGCCCTCGATCGCCAGGTGCTTGTGTGCGTTCTCGATCATGACGATGGCGCCGTCCACCATCGCGCCGATGGCAATCGCGATCCCGCCGAGAGACATGATGTTCGCATTGATGCCCTGCCACCGCATGACGATAAACGCCATCAGTATCCCGAGCGGCAGCGTCAGAATCACGACAAGCGCGGAGCGCACATGGAGCAGAAACGCAATGCAGATTAGGCTGACGACAATAGACTCTTCGACAAGCTTCTCTTTGAGGTTGTCAACCGCGCGCTCGATTAGATCGCCGCGATCGTATACGGGAATGATCTCGACGCCCTCAGGCAGTCCGGCCGACAGCTCTTTGAGTTTTGCCCGGATAACTTCGATCGTCGCCAGCGCGTTCTCTCCAAACCGCATGATCACGACGCCGCCCGCAACTTCGCCTTCTCCGTTCAATTCCGCAAGTCCGCGGCGTAGTTCCGGGCCCAGCTGGATATGGGCCACGTCCTGCAGGCGGATCGGGGTGCCGTTGTCATCGATGCCGAGGGGTATCGTCCTGAGATCGTCCAGCGAATCGATGTACCCGAGACCGCGCACCATGTATTCGGTCTCGGCCATTTCCACCAACCGGCCGCCGACATCATTATTGGAACGCTGGATGGCCATTCTGACCTTCGACAACGGTATGTTATAGGCCAGCAGTGCATTCGGATTGACCTCGACCTGGTATTGCTTTACGTATCCGCCGATCGATGCGACTTCCGCGACTCCGGAGACGGTTTGCAACGGATACCTCAAGTACCAGTCCTGGATCGATCGAAGCTGCGCGAGGTCGTGACGTCCCGTTCGATCGACCAGTGCGTACTCGTAGACCCAGCCGACCCCGGTGGCATCGGGTCCGAGCGCGGGCGAAACGCCGCGAGGCAGACGTGCGTTGACGTAATTGAGATACTCCAGCACGCGAGAGCGCGCCCAATACATGTCGGTACCATCTTCAAAAATGATGTACACGAACGAAAACCCGAAGAACGAATAGCCTCTGACGACTTTGGCATTGGGCACGGCAAGCATCGCCGTCGTCAGTGGATAGGTTACCTGGTCTTCCACGACCTGCGGTGCCTGACCCGGGAATTCCGTGAACACGATCACCTGTACGTCGGACAGATCCGGAATGGCATCCAGCGGCGTAGTCTTCAAGGCCCAGACGCCGGCAGTGACGACCAGCGCGACGAAAACAAAAACCTGGAACTTGTCCCGCATGGACGCTTCGATGATTTTTTCGATCACCGATTTGACCTCGCAATTCCCGCCCTGTGATGTTGCCGGTAAAGTCGCCGTCGCGAGGCGTTCATGGGCTGGCTCCTTCGGGACCGTGCGAATGTCCGGCGCCCGTCATGTCAACCGAACCTGCCGCGGCCGCACCGGTCTCCGAAGAGTCGTGGTCCTGATGACCGGGTTTCACCGGAGCCTTCATCGCGGATGCGTCGTCATGCGACATCGAACTGCCCTCCGGGTCGGACGCCGTTGACATCGATTTGCCGCTGCCGTGGCCCGCATGCACGTCCGATGCCGGCATGGCGCCTGCCGGTGAAGGCCCTGTGGTGGATCCCGAATCTGGTTCGTCACCGTGAGATATGACCCCAAGCATCTTTGCCGTCGCTTCCCGCAGCTTCGATTCAGAATCGATGAGGAACTGGCTCGAGGTGACGACCCGCTCACCCTCATCGACACCATTGAGAATTTGTGTCAGCCCGTCGGCGGCGATGCCGATGGTGACTTCACGAGGCTCGAACTTCCCGTCTCCAATATCGATGAAGATCTGTTCACGACTGCCCGATCGCACGATCGCTTCGGAGGGAACGACGATCGCCGCATCACGCCGGTCGGCCGCAATCGTGACGTTCGCATACATATCGGGCTTCAAGCGCAGCCCCGGGTTCGCGAATTCCAGCCGTACCTTGATCGTGCGCGACTTGCTTTCGAGATACGGATAAATGTAAGTAATTTTGCCTTCGAACTGCTCGCCCGGTATACCCGTTACTTCCATCGTCGCCACGTCGCCAACCGCCACCCACGGCAAATCTTGTTCGTAAATGTCGGCATAGACCCACACGCGGGAAAGATCCGCCATCAGATACAACTCCGTCTGCGGGGTCACGAACTGCCCTTCCCTGGACCCGATATCGACGATGATTCCGCGAAAAGGGGAATGGATGTGTAAATTCTTTTTTATCGTTCCAGATTGTTCCAGTTCATCAATCTGATGCGTCGGCACGTCGAGCAACTTGAGCCGCTCATGCGCACTCTGGACGAGCGCCTCTGCGCCCTCGCGAATGTCGTCAAACGGACTGTCGGCCAGGATCTTGCGACTGTTCAGCGCCAGCAGGTATTCCTGCTGGCTGGATACGAGCTGCGGCGAATACAGGTTCAGTAAAATCGTATCCTTCTCGACCGTGATACCCGTTTCGTCAACGTACAGTTTCTCGATCCAGCCCTCGGTCTTCGGATGGAGCCGGGTCAGTCCTTTCTCGTCATAAGCGACGCGTCCGACCGCGCGGATCTCTTTCGCGAGCGATTGCCGCGAAGCGATCGCGGTGCGCACGCCGATGTTCTGTATGGTCACGGGGTCGATGCTGACGGTTCCGGATTTGGTCGTCGAATCTGCGTCTGCATCGGCGTAAACGGGAATGTAATCCATGCCCATCTCGTCCTTGGCCGGCCCGGGCGAGGTAATCGCGGGATTCATCGGATTACGGTAGAAAGCGATCTTGCGTTCCTTCTTGGCGGTGGCCTCCTCGGCATACACGGGTACATAATCCATGCCCATTTGATCCTTGGCCGGCGCGAGTGACGTGATCGCGGGATTCATTGGATTGCGATAGAAAAGTGGCTTCTTCTTTTCCGCGCTCGTCCCCGCCGATTCCATCGGGGCCATCGCCGGCTGTTGCTGCGCGTAGAAGTATCCGCCCGCTGCTCCTGTGAGCAGACCAAGCAGTAACACGACCGCAAGTTTATTCATTGCCGATATTCTCCGTGCCGACGGCGGCCTCGAGTTCGGCAAGCGCACTGTTCGCATTCGCTATCGCCAGCCAGAACTGCATTTCGTAGTTGTACAACGTGATTTCCGCCTGGACGAGATTCAGGAAATCAACCTTGTTGACCTGATACGCGGCGAGCATAGACGCAACCGTCTGTCGCGCCTGCGGAATGATGCCGGTCCGAAACAGGCTTGCACTATTCCGTGCCCGTTCGTAGTCTGCAACGGCAGTCGCGACAGCGCCCCTGACGCGCGCTTTCTCATCGGCGAGCGCATAGCTGCGCCCGAGCATCTCGCTGCGCTTCTGGTCTAGCGCGCGCGCCTGCTTTTGCGCCAGGAAGATCGGAACGCTCACACTGAAACCGAACGACACAAAATCCGGTCTGCTGCTTCCGACCGCGCTCTCGCCGCCGCGAAATCCGTACCCGGCATTGAAGTCGAGGTCAGGAAAATAATCTTTCTGCGCGAGCTCGACGGCGGATTCGGCCGCCTCGATATCCTTCTCCATTCCTGCTATCACTGGACGCGATTGAACGGCCAACGCCTGCAATTCGTGATCGGGCCGCAGCTCGGGGAGCGTCGAGGAAACCCGCTCCGGCAGTGTCGATCGCCGTGCTGCGGGCCAATCGAGTAAAACATTCAGGCGTGCCTGGGCGGTTTCGAACTGCCCGTCGATCTGAATCGCCAGGTCCGCCAGCTTGGAGAGCTCGAGCTGCGCCAGCAGCACGTCCTGTTGCAGCCCTCTGCCGACCTCGTATTTCGTGCTTGCGATCTCGACGAACTCGCGCATCAATTGGCGGTTCTGTTCCACAATCTTGTCGGCCTCGCGTAGGTAGGCCATCTGCCACCAAACCGACTTGACGGCGGCGACGAGATCGAGCGTTAGTTCGTCCACGTTCAGAAACGCCGCCTCGGCGTTTAATGACGCGATCCGTTCGCGCAGTTTCAGTTTCCCCGGGAAAGGGAACGTCTGACGAAGGCCGATCTGAAGCTGCGTCATCGGTTCCTGGTCCAGCGCGAACGAGTTCGTCGGCAGATTCAGAGAGCTGAAGCCGATTTTCGGATCGGGCAACGTCCCTACCTGGGATGGAACCGCCGCGAGCGCCTCGGCGCGCGCGCGAATCCCGGCGAGTCCGGGATTACTTTCACGCACGGCACTAACCGCGGCATCGATCGTCAGGAAGTTGGCGGCTGCCGGCTCGGCGTGTACAACCGGAACGGCGACCGCAACAGCAATAACGACGCAGCTCGCGAGCAAATCGATAGCCATCTTCCTTCTGTACATCAGATTTTCCTGTTATCCCCAGTCGATTTCGGCTACTCCGCATGGCAGTCGCTCGCAGTTAATGCGCCTCGCCGCGAATTAACCAGTTGCCGTCTGTAACCGCGTCACAACCTGCGGGCCGGCTCGTGCCTTGAGACCATACAGAGTCTACAACCTGAGAGTTACGCATAGGTCAAACTCCAATCCTGCCCGGCCGCGCAAGGCGGCCGGCTCGCACGGCAGGAGCAACGCGACGGTGCCTATGGCCTTGCGCGTTTCGCCTACCACTACCCGCGCGTAGCTGCGTGCGGTAATGGCATACTTCGTGCGCATCGGTGGGAGTCACGAATCACCCCCGCATCCAGGAACGCATTATGAATGACTCGGCAACAGTACTCAGCAACAGCTCGGCGATCGTTGTCGCGGCCATCGTCATGGCGGCGCTCGCTATGAGGCGAATTCGCACTGCGGAACTGTGGCGAGCGACGGTCACGCCGCTCGCGTCGATCATCGGCAGTGGATTCCTGATCGTAGCGCCGTTGCTGCACGCCGTGACAGGACGCTGGTCGCTCGCCGTGATCTTCGTGCTCTCGCTGTTTTCCTACGCCATTGGTTCCGTACTCCGTTACAACATCGCGGTCGCAGAACCCTGGGCGGAAAATCACACAAGCGATTTCGTGCGCCGGCTGGAGGTGCTGGCACAACTCGTCCTTGGCATGGCTTATGCCATTTCCGTGGCTTTTTACATCAGCCTGTTCGTTGCGTTCCTTTCCGAACGGATCAGTTTCACCCCACTGCCCGCACCCCAAGTTACAACAACCATCGTCTTGTTCGGCATCGGGATCATCGCCTGGAAACGCGGCACCCGCGGGCTCGAGACGATTGAGCTGACTGCGGTTACCGTGAAGCTCGCGATCATCGGCGGCGTGCTGTTCGCGCTGGCCCTGTATGACGTGCAGACCGGCATGGAATGGTTCGCCCATTCGCGCACGACCGAACTGTCCGCGTTGGATACGATGGCGGTACTCGCAGGTATGCTGATGGTGACCCAGGGATTCGAGACGACGCGATTCACCGGTCAACATTACGGTCCACGAGTTCGCATCCGGGCGGCGCGCAACGCCCAGCTTATCGCCATCGTGATTTACGTGGTTTTCATCGGCCTGACCTGCCCGATTTTCCTGGAGTTTCCCATTATCGAATTGACCGAAACTACCATTAGCAAAACGCTCGGCCAGGCAGTTTTCGTGCTCCCCGTGCTGTTGTTCGTTGCAGCGACCGCGAGCCAGCTTAGCGCCGCGCTGGCCGACACGATTGGCGGCGGCGGGCTACTCGCAGAGGTTTCTCCCGTGCATCTCGATGAGCGGTATGTCTACGCCCTGCTCGTCGGTAGCGCGATTCTCATTGTCTGGAATACCGACGTTTTCGGCATCATCAACCTGGCTTCAAAAGGGTTCGCACTGTTCTACCTGCTCCAGGTCCTGATTGCGGCCAGGTTGTTGCTGGCCCATCGCGACCCGCGAGGTATGCGCACCGCGCTCGGCCTTGCCGGTTGCGGCCTGCTCGGAGGCGCTTTGCTTTTCATCGTCCTGTTCTCGTCGCCCGCTCCCCATGCCTGAGGAATGACTGTGGGGACGGAGCGGACGTTAACCGGCTGCCCACGTTTCTTCGATGGGGCCGAACGCCGCCACGGACCTGCCCGTTGCAGGCAGGTCCGTGCACGTCGCTGCGAATGCACCCCGGCTATGCCGAGACGGCGGGCACTTCACGGCGCGCTTTCCGGTCCGGCGAGGGAACGCTGCGCGCGCCGAGGATCGCCGGGCATTCCGTGATATTCGCGACACTGCAACCAGCGGACTGCCAGCCGTTAAGCCTGCGCTCGATGCTCGATGCCTGTGCCTCCAATTCCGCAAGTTTGGCGCGCATCTCCTCCAATCGCTCGGCGATACGGTTTCTCATGCGACTACAGCAATGGGCTGTTCCGACTTCGGCAAACGCAAACAGCTCGCGGATTTCCGCGAGCGTCAACCCGAACGCCTGGGCGCCCTTGATAAAACGAATGCGCTGGACATCGGCAAGGGTAAAATACCGATAACCGTTGTCCTCACGGGTGGTTGGGGAAATTAACCCGGCGCGGGCATAGAATCGCGCGACCTGCGGGGTGACCCCGGCTGCGCGCGCAAGATCCTTCATTAACATGGCCAAATCTCCTGACTGGAAAAACAATTACCTGCGGATCGTGATCCGCGGCGGTTTCTCAACAGGGATTTGGCGCTACAACCTCAGACGTCCGGTGACCAGGTATTGCGGTGGGTCGCGCCAGAGCGCGGTGAATATGAACGCAAGTGTGCCGGACTCTAAATTGATTGCCGACGTCGGCAATACACCGAACAGCGGCAGAGATGAATCATTATCCGCGGGAGGCGGGCCATCTGCGTGGCCGATATGCGTGGCGGGTTCGCAATCGAGGATGGACGCGTGCGAGTGATCCGGCGCGGCGGTATCCGCGGCGGCGCCGGCGTTATTCTGCCCGTGGTGTTCGTGATGCCCGCTTTCCCCCCCAACGATCGGATCCGCGAAGACGTCACAACACGGCTGAAGCGCACCCATGGCAACCGTGAGGGTCCACAGGTATAGCATTACAGAGGCAGATCGTCTGGGGCGATTCATCATGTTGTGAAAGTTCTTCCGGAATCGGGCGGCTTCACGCGGCCCCGCTCCAACCTAATGCGTTAACGTGTATCACAACTAAAGTATAGCAAGCGAACCCTCGAGGTCTACGGCATTGACGAGAAACTGCGGGAATCCCTTATCCCGTTGCGGAAATCCTAATTTCGGCGGGTCCGGCTCGGACAAGGAGGCGACGATGGCCGGCGGCCGAGCCAAAACAACCCGCCCGCAAAAAAACCAGAGCTGTAAAGGGTAGATATTAGGCACGTTCGCTTGTGCATCAGAAAAACGTTTTCTGAAATGCAAGAGTCCAGAAAAAAAATTTCGATTGGCGCGATGGTGCTCTCCGGCAGTTGATCGCTGTGCCGTCACTCACGCTGAAAAGTGCAAATTGAAAACGATCCCGGGTCTGTACGGTTGCAAACACGGCTCATTTTGACGCATCGGGTAACCGCCGGTTGAGGCAATGCCGATACCGCTTGACTTGATCCTTGCTCCAATGTTCTAGGCTAAGTCGTTGCAATACCCCGAACTAAATCTGCGCAACTGTGGCCGGGCGATAGCGGGGTTTATTTTTTAAAAAACGAAGGTGTACTTTAATGAAAAATTTGATTGGTTACGGCGCGCTGCTCGCGGCGCTTGTGAGCGGCACACCCGCGTTCGCCGCGGAAGGCCAGGGAAGCCATACCGAGCATCGCGCGATGGGGATGTCCATGAGCGACGATAGTATGCAGGCCATGCACGAAAGCATGGCGGCGTTAAAGGCGGAACAGGAAACGATGCGCAATATGGACTCGGATGAGATGAAGCTGCGCATGATGGAGAAGAACATGGACGCCATGACACAACACATGGAAATGATGATGAACGTAATGGAAGGCAAGAAGCCCGCCAAGCACGACCATCGAAAGATGAAATAAGTTCGCTTCCCGGAGCCGCCGCGCACTGATGTTGCCGGCCGGCTCCGGGGCAGCTCCTTCAATTGTACCCTGATAGCTCGTCACACGCCCGGAGGACGCGTGCCGTAAAACCCGGCAGCTCAGGGGAAGCGCAAGATGAACCGATTGATACCGCCTCGGGATTCGGCAGCCACCGTACCCCCGTGCGCGGCAACGATGCTCCGGGTAATTGCCAGGCCGAGACCGGCCCCATCACGACCGCCGTGTGACCGGGATACGTCTGCGCGGTAAAAGCGGTCAAACAAACGCGCCAGGTTCGCTTCGGGAATTGCCTCGCCCGAATTTTCGACCATCACCATCAAACCGCCGGTAACGCGAACGGTTCGTACGGCGACGACACTGGCATCAGGCGCGTGTCGCAATGCATTGGACAACAAGTTGTTAAGCGCGCGACGCAGCATGAGACGGTCCCCGTCGAGCTCGCCACCTCCCGTTGACTCGAGGGTAATGCCGCGCTGTTCGGCGAACGCTTCGTAAAATTCAAACAGCGAGCGGATTTCCTGCTCCAGGAAGATCCGCTCGCGCGACGGCAGAATGAGGCCTCGATCCGCTTTGGCGAGGAAGAGTATATCCGAGATGATGTGCGCCAGACGGGTGAATTCTTCAAGGTTCGAGGTAAGAATATCGCGGTAAACGGCGGGATTGCGTTTGCGGGAGAGTGCCACTTCGGTCTGCGTCATCAAATTGCTAATCGGTGTTCGCAGTTCGTGTGCGAGATCGGCCGAGAAATCCGACAAACGCGCGAAAGCATCTTCAAGTCGTTCCAGCATTCGATTGAACTCATCCACGAGATCGGACAGCTCCGCGGGAATGGCATCGGCGGGCAGGCGATAATCTAGTCGGCGAGCGGTCATGGTGGCGGCCTGCGCTGTTACGATACGCACAGGGGTCAGCCCGCGCCGCACCGCTACGCTGCCCAGCACACCGCTGAGTAATGCCGCCACCGCTACGTACAGGGTTAGCGTGCGGCGGAATCGTGCGATAAATTTTTCGTGGTGGCCGATGTCAGTCGCTACGGCGATGACCGTTCCTCCGGCCTTCTTCGCGGTAACGGGGATGACTGCGGCTAATCCCCGGTATTGCTGCTCGCCGTCACGCCACTCGATAAGCATCGGCGCATCCGTCAGATTGGCCCGCCGAATAGGACTTTGGGGAAACGGTCGATCGGACGTAGCAAGCAGTACCTCTCCACCGCTCGTCACAATATTCATCGCGAGGTCCGGGTGCCCGACAAATGCCCCCTGAAGGCGATCCCTGAGGTCCGCCACGTTCCCGTTGGAATGAGTTTGTTCAAGCATGTTTCGGACGAGCAAAATCTTGCCCTCGAGCACATCCTTGTCTTCTTCCACGAAATGCTGCTCGATCGCGCCGACAATAACCCAGGCGAGTCCCAGCAGCACCCCGGTAGACACTAATACGAACAGTACCGTCAGGCGCGCGGTAAGCGAAATCGGGCGGCTCATTCGGTCTCCGGCACTTCAAGTACATAACCCATGCCGCGTACAGTGTGGATCAGCGCCGGGGAAAAAGGATCGTCGACCTTGCGGCGCAAGCGGCCTACCGCGACGTCGATCACGTTGGTGTCGCTGTCAAAGTTGATATCCCACACCTGGGACGCAATCAATGCCCGCGACAGCACCTCACCCTCGCGCCGCATCATCAATTCGAGCAGTGCAAATTCCCGGGCCGTCAGGTTGATCCGCTGACCGTCGCGTACGACCCGGCGCCGCAATAGATCCAGTTCGAGGTCGGCGAGCCGTAGCGCCGTCGGTTCGATACCAACGCGACCGCGCCTGAGCAAGGTGCGGATGCGTGCGAGCAACTCGGAAAATGCGAAAGGCTTCACGAGATAATCGTCCGCACCAAGTTCGAGGCCTTTGACCCGATCATCTACGTGGTCCCGCGCCGTCAGAAACAGCACGGGAACTTCCCTGCCGGCCGCCCTCACGCCCTGTAGCACCTGCCATCCATCCAGCCCCGGCAACATCACGTCCAGCACGATGAATCCATGATCGCCAGTAAGTGCCAGATGTAATCCGTCCGGGCCATTATTCGCCAGTTCCGCCGTGTAGCCGGCCTCAGTGAGCCCCTGGCGCAAATACTCGCCGGTCTTGCCCTCGTCTTCCACGATTAACACCTTCATCGCGGACCTCCTCGTACACGTTCGTGAAGTTCGCCCGCTTGCGCGGACTGTTTCTCAGGATTACGAATTTGTCATGTGCCGGTCACCTGTTTGACGACCTGACGACGTGAAACTGACGGCCTCAGGACGCATTCGATCCGCTATCGCTCGATGCGTCAGTTCATCCACTGGCCTTTGCCAACACATTGAGAGACCTATAACAATGTACAGTTCCATCAAATACCCGAAACGCTTTCTCTTCGCGCCACTCGCTGCGTTTGCGTTTTCATTTGCGCATAACCCTGTCGTTGCCGCGGTCGGCAGCGACGCAAACCCAGACCCGCTGGGGTCGGGCTTCTACGCGCAACTTCGCGGCAGTGCGAATTTCCTCGACGATTCTGCGAATGGCGCGAACGCGCCCAATACCCTGGGTCGCAACACCAGCTTCGACACCGGCTTCGGTATCAGCGGCGCGATCGGTCGCGATTTGTCGCGTTTCCTCACCGGTGCTTTAACGAACTTCAGGGGAGAATTCGAACTCGCCTACGCCGAAAGCGGTATCGAGAATCGCTTTGGGAATCCGGAAATTCGCTCAACCGCGTACATGGCGAACCTGTACCATGATCTCCAGAGCGCTGACCCCCACGGCAAGTTCATACCGTACGTCGGTGTTGGGGTCGGTGCCGTCTCGGTGAACTTCGAAGGCATCGGACTCACTGACGATGATGACACGGTTTTTGCCTATCAGGTCCGCGCGGGCCTCGGCTATCGCATCAGGCCTGATCTCAGGCTTTCCGTGGGATACCGATTTTTCGACGCCGCTGACGCCGACTTTCGTAGCGCGACAGGCCGGTTCGATTCTGAATTTCGTAGCCATGCAGTCGAGGCCGGACTGAACTACGCTTTTTGACCTCGCGCCCCGGGAAATCGTCGAATAGTATTAAACCACTTGTCCCCGTTCTCCTCCCGAGCCCGCATAACCTTATGCACCACGTTGGCTCGGGGGCCTCCAGGCTCGCCGGGTGCAGGTCGCATGGCGGGCCAGGTAGCGCCCGTCATGCTGGCTTGCCTTCGGCATTCCTGAGCGTGGATCAGTTGACGTACATAGACGGATTGCCCGCAAAGCTTTCTATGCAGGACAGCGAACAAAACCAATATGGTTCGTCTTCAAAATGCAGATGTCCTGCGGCCCGATTCTTGTCCACCTGCATCTTGCATACCGGATCGATCACGTACTCGCGCGGCGACATCGGCAGGGTGATTTCGTACAAATCCACCGAGCGAATAACGTTCTTCAGTCGTACGGGACCCAGGTGTTCAATCTCAACGTCGGGCACCACCGCCGCTGCCAGCACGGAGGCGACCTCCGCGGTTACCAGAATCTGTCCACCCGTCGCCCGCTCGGCAACCCGAGCGGCCAGATTGATCGTGGACCCGAAATAACGACGTTTGCGAAACAGCGCGGTGCCGTGGTGCAGGCCTACACGAACGACCGGGAAGTTGCGGCGATCGGCGACAAGCTGATACAGATCCGATACCGCCGCGATGGCGCAAACCGGTTCGGGAAATACGATGAAGGCGCAATCGCCGATGAAATCCTGCACGTTACCCGTAGTGGCGATGGCTATCCGTACGAGTTCACTGAACTCTTCGATAAGGTCGGCTGCTGCCAGCTCGCCGTGAGATTCGGTCAGGGCGGTATAGCCGGCGATGTCGACAAAGCAAAAGGTTGCCTCAACGGTTTGGTCCGTGCTCATGCCAGTAATGTCGCGCGATTACGCCTTCGAGCCAATTCAGGCGGTTACAGACAACGTTTGCCGCCGAACGCTGGTACGGCAATACCGGAAACCACGAGCCTGTCTCAACGTATGTCCGCCATTCGCGGGTAGTGCTGATTCCATACCTGGCAGTTTATGGTGTTCAATCGGGAAATGTCGATGCGCGGTCCTGTGTATACCTGTCCACCGTCGCGCATGGGGCGTGGTGGGGCCGATCAGAGTTGACCTGTGAGTTACTCCTATCTTGTAAATTAATCGCGGCGCGGGAAACCTCCGGCCGACGCCCGGTCTGCCGAATGGTTCACGACATCGTTTGCGTCACCGCACGCATTGCAGGCAATCTGGGGGCACCTCGGTCAAAATTCGTAACATCAGGCAGCGCGATTCCGCCCGTGAGACAAGGGTGCCGCAATCTGTTCACAGGTTTCCCCGTCGTCAACTGCGGCCGTATTCTCATGGTTCAGGTCGCGTCGTTTCTTTCCGTCAAAGGTGACTCCGGCATGACGTCTGCACTGAAACCTCTCCGAACTTTGCTCGCTGTGGGCGCCATAGTCGTCCTGTGGGTTTCGTTGATCGAGACCGCGGTTTCCGCGGAGGCCGATACGTCTCCGGCCTATGAGGAGCATTTAAGCCATCACCCCGAGTTGCAGGGGGAGCAGACCGCCCAGTCACCCACGGCGGCGGGAGGTACCCTGACACCGGGAGTCATGATGGATCCCCGCGTCATGTCGAAAATGATGGAGGAGATGCGGGCGCCGAAACCTCGCGACCTCTATCCCTCTCTCATGGGTATCAATCATCTCGACGCGGAAGCAGCACAGACAGCAATCGCGGCCGCGCAAAAACGGATGAAGGACGGTGTCGAACTGCTTTCGGAGTCGTTCAGCCAACTTTCCGCAGCCCTGGACGAGCAGGATTACGCGACGATGCAAAGTGCTGTTGATGAAGCGGCAAGAGGCTTGAACCGATACCGGAGCGGCCTCGCGACGACGCGCGCGTTAAGTGAAGGCGTACCGCCGCAGCAGATTGCACTGGACTGGTTCCGAACCGAAATGGACCTGATGCCGATGGCCGACCCTCGGGAACCGGTAGTGCTGTTCGGTATGTCTGCGCTGCATACGGGCATTATGACCCTGCTCATTGTTGCCGCCGCCATGTTCATATGGGCTTACGTGATGAGGATGCGACGGGCAACCGCCTTGCTGGGCGAGCTCACGGCGAATCCCGCCGAACGCGCCGCGCAGATTGGCGTGTTCGTAACGCCAACAGAAACGCCGGAGGCGCAGAAACCGACCGCGCCCCTGTCCGTGCGCCAGACCTGGACCGGCACACTTGAAGTAATCGCTGTTTTCCAGGAGACCGCGAACGTCAAAACATTCCGATTCGCACTCTCCGACCGGCAAGCTCTGCCGTTCGCGTACGAGCCCGGCCAGTTTTGCACCCTGAACCTCGATATCGAGGGCGCCGCCGTGAAGCGCTCCTACACCATCGCCTCATCACCGACACAACGTGATTATTTTGAACTGACGATCAAGCGCGAACCGGAAGGACAGGCCTCGCGGTTCATCCACGACCGTGTCAAGGCGGGCGACAACCTTGCTGCTAAGGTCCCACTGGGCCGCTTCTACTTCAATGGCACCCAGGCCGACAGTATCGTCCTGATGGCAGGCGGCGTCGGCATTACGCCGATGATGAGCGCGATCCGCTTTCTGACCGACCGTGTGTGGCCGGGAGAGATTTTCCTGATGTACGGCTGCAGATCGGAAGCGGACATCATCTTTCGCGAGGAACTCGAACGCCTCGAGCAGCGGCACCGAAATTTGCACGTCTACATCTCGATTTCACGACCCGGCGATGCTTCTGACTGGTCCGGCCCGACTGGACGGATCGATGCCGAGGCAATCCGCCAGTTCGTCCCTGACATCACTTCGCGTCGTGTCCACATTTGCGGCCCGGTGCCAATGATGGATGCAACAAAAGCGCACCTCGAATCTCTCGGCGTGGCCGGCGAAAACATCAAGAGCGAGGCGTTCGGTGCGCCCGTGTCCGAGAAAGCATCGCCGCCCTCCCCCCGCGAGCCGCAAGCTGATGCGACTGACCGCAAGCTCGCGTTCGCCCGCTCGGAAAGCAGTACCCGCGTGCCGGAAGGACAGACGGTGCTGGAAGCCGCGGAAGCGATCGGTGTTGATATCGACAATTCTTGCCGCCAGGGTACGTGTGGGCTCTGCATCGTGAAATTGCTGGCCGGCGAAGTCGCGATGGAAGTCGAAGATGCGCTGGAACCGGAAGACAAGGAATCAGGACACATACTCGCCTGCCAGGCACGACTGCTCACCGATTGCGAAGTGGACGCGTAACATGAAGGAGCGTGAACGGTATGTCGCGACCGGGCTGCTGGTGCTGTTGCTGGTATTGTGGGGCGGCTTCGTATTCCATCGCTCACCCGAATTCCCGGGCAGTCTCGCGGGTGGTGTAATCGGTATCATCGCCGCACTGCTGATGTTTGTGCCGTTGCTCTACCTTATTATCAAGCGCGTAAAACCGCTGAAATCCCGCGTTACGCGTACCGTCTCGATGCGCACGATGCTGACTTGGCACATTTATACCGGACTGGCTGCCCCAATTCTGGCGCTGATCCATTCCGGCCATCGGTTCGACAGCACCCTCGGTATCAGCATGACGCTGTTGATGCTGCTGGTCGTGATCAGCGGCTTCACGAGCCGTTATCTTCTGGGTCAAATCAGCGCCGAGATCCGCGAGAAGCAAGAAATGCTGGGATCGCTCAAGAAAGCGTACTACGAGTATCTCAACGCTGGCGTGGCCGAGAGTCCATCGGCGATGGTCGAACTGGCGGCTCGTAGCACCTGGGCATTGCCGCTCGTCGGTCTTTATAGCCGCGCCGGTGGCGGCAGACCTGACAGCCGCGAACACCGGATCATCCGCCTTGTCGATGGGATCGCGTCGGTAGAGTACGCCATCCGGACTCACGAGACATTCAAGACCTGGTTCAAGCGTTCACTCATCGTCCACATTACGCTGTCGCTGATTTTTTACGTACTCGTTGTGATCCATATCTATACAGAAATCTACTTCGGGCTGAGGTGGCTGTGAAATTTACCGCCCTCCTCGCGGCTGCGGTAGTCGCGGCAGTATCCGCGTATGCGATGCATCGCATGCATGCCGACGAGCCTCGTCTGAGCACGCTGTGGGAGCACACTGTCGTTCCCGGTGAGCTGTCGCTTGCGCACGCGAATTTGGATCACCAGTGCGAGGCCTGCCATACTCCGTTCTCGGGCGTCGCCCGCGCTCAATGCGCTTCGTGTCATGCAAACGAAAGCGCCCTGCTGACCCGACAACCTACGGCCTTCCACGCTAATATCGAGACCTGCGCAGGGTGCCACGTTGAACATCGGGGCCGCTCGGCATCGATCACCGCCATGGATCATGGCTTTCTCGCGAGCCATGGTATGGACGCGCTGAAGCGCGATGATAGCGCCGCTTACGAAAACGTCCTGCACCTCGTTCGTATGATGCGCGATACCGCAACCCCAACCGCCGCCCACCCTGATGTTCCGCCTGACGAAGCGGTGCTCGACTGTGTTTCCTGCCATCTGAACGACGATCGCCATTGGGGATTGTTCGGCACTGCCTGCGTCAGTTGCCACGAACTCGAGTCATGGTCGCTCGCAGCTTTCCGTCACCCGCCGGCGCAATCGACTGACTGCTCACAATGCCATCAGGCACCCTCGAGCCACTACATGATGCACTTTAAAATGATTTCCGCGAAGGTCGCGGGCAAGCCGCACGCGCCGGTTGATCAGTGTTACGAATGCCACCAGACGACGTCGTGGAATGACATCAAACGTGTGGGAATTTACAAGCACCACTGAGAACCCTATGGACGAGTCATGGCCGCGCATCGTGCAACCGAATAAGGGTCGCTTCGGTTTTGCGAAGTTTCCCGACGCGGGGTTCGTACCGTTCAGACACGAGCTGCGCAGTCCGGGCTTATTCAGAGCGTCCCTTACAAAAGCCACATTGAGGCGAAACGGCCGGGGCTCGCGCTGAGTCGCCTTTGCATGGCCGCGTCCGCATCAATGCGTACCAGCCGAATCATCAGGAGGTGCCGACCCGGTCTCCGTGCCCATTAGTAGCTTGTGCTGGTCATGTGTTAATACGTTTATCGCATCGCCAATTGCCCGCACGAAGGCGAGCCGCTGGTCACCTCGCAGCTTTTCTATCTCGCGGACTTTGGCCTCAATTGATCCATAGTCCGGTTGCTCCGCGGCGGTAAGCCCCCAAAGCTGTTGCTCTGCTTCCTCGATTTTTCGATTCGCCGTGGCGTTTCCAAGAGACGCCTGCTGTCGGATCTGATTCAGTTGCGTGTGCTGCGCCGTAGTCAAACGAATGTGATCGGCGTGATCGAGAAAAAACCCGGTCGCGCCGATGTGATGCAGGTGAGACGCACCGGGAATACCGGGTGACGAGGACTGCATCGCCACCGCGGACATGCCGCCCATCTCACCCATCATGTCCATCATTGCCATGCCGGAGCTTGAATTGGTCCCTGGTCCGGACATCCCGTTCATGTTTCCGCCGCCCATCGTCCCCATACAGCCTTGGCATCCCATGCCAGCGGCCACGCCCTCGCTTGGCATCGTTCCTCCCATGCTCATGCCTCCCTGCGTCCTCGCGCTCATCCCTGCCGACATGGACATATCCATTCCACGCGTGCCGCCACCGGCCATGGCGGATCGGCTACCTCTGTCCATCGGACCCATGCCTCCCGGGCCGGCCATGCCCATACCGGCCAGGCCGGACATGGTGCCTTTTTCCATCATGCGCTTACCGCCCCGGGCCGGTAGATTGGCACCAGCCGCCATACGATCGTCAGCTACTGACAATTGCTGCTCAAGGTGCTGGATCTTGCCGCGAAGCGTCGCTATTTCCGTTTTAAGATTCGCCGCAGTCGTTTCCGAACTGACGCCCTCAACTGTCGCGTCAGTTTGTGCGCTGGCGATCTCGGCCAACAGAATGGGGACGCAGAGCGCAATCATCAGTGAACGAACGGCTCGATTTTTCATACGTCATTCCTCTTTTGGAAAACTGGGTACATTGATTTATCGAGATGACCAAGTCCGTTGACCGCGGCCATCTTGACCGGTGACCACAGTCGCGCTGCCATCCGCACGTGCCCGGAATTTCGAGATGAGCCGCATCGGTGTATTCGATTATCGCGGCGATACATGCCGCGAGTACCGCATACTGTTTACCCCTCGGAGGCGGCAATGAGCTATGTGACTGCATGCAAGCAGGGCAAGTGGTAAACCTGCGACGAACAGCGCGCCGGCGTGGTACGAGTTAATCAGAACGTGCTCGGGACCAACCCCGATACCGGGGCTCGACGTCGCGGTGAAGTGCACGTACGACAACGCTGGCACTGAAATGGCCAGTAACGCACCGACGGTCCCTGTCCTGGGGCGTCGCTTTCCGCGCGAATGCATGCAAACACCTTTTCAATGATCGTAACCTTTAATGCGAAACCAGGAATCGATTTTTATGCGCTCAACGCACCTTGACTGTTACGCGTTCCTTGCCATGTTCATCGAGCACATGGACGGCACAGGCAAGACAGGGATCGAAACTGTGGATCGTACGCAGAATTTCCAGCGGAGCATCCGGGTCGATCAGTTCGTGATTATCCTGCAGCGCAGCTTCGTACGCGCCGGGCTGCCCCGACGCGTCCCGCGGACCGGCGTTCCATGTGCTCGGCACAACGCACTGGTAATTCGCTATCGTGCTGTTCCTGATATCAATCCAATGCGTGAGCGCGCCGCGGGGTGCTTCCATGAAGCCGACCCCGCGTGCCGAGCGTGGCCAGTTTCGGGGCTCAAAGTACAATTCGTTGAACGTCCTCGTATCGCCGTTCTTAATGTTACCCACGAGCCGATCGAACCAGTCCTGCATCGCATCCGCCAGCAACCGGGTCTCGACCGAGCGCGCAAGCACCCGCCCCAAGGTAGAAAATAGCGCACGTTCGGTCAGTTCGAGCCGCCCCAGCGCGTCACCGACAATCGTGCGCGTCGCCTCGTGACCGGTGGCGTACATCACGAGCACCCTCGCCAACGGGCCGACTTCCATCGGCATACCGCGCCAGCGCGGCGATTTGAGCCACGAGTAGCTCCCGTCAATGTCGAGGTGGCTGTACGGCGGCTGCGGCCCCGTATAGTCGAGGTTCGTTTCACCGGACCACGGGTGCAGGCCGGTCTCCTTGCCGCCTGCATAGCGATACCAAGAGCGGGCGACGAACTCCTGAATGCCGTCTGTATCCTCCAGGTCAAGCGGGTGAACAGTACCGAGATCACGACCGAGGATGATGCCGCGGGGAAAGAAGAACGACTCCGGGGTATCGATCCCATCCATGGGGAGATCACCGACCGTGAGAAAATTACCCAGCCCTTCCCCGCGGGTAGCCCAGTCCCGGTAGAACGATGCGATCGCAAGCGTGTCCGGCAAATAGACCTGCTCAACAAATACACGCATTTGATCGATGATGGCCTGGACCCGGGCCAGGCTGGAGGCGTTGATCGCCGAATCGGACTCGAGATCGATAGGCGACGGTACGCCGCCAACGACGAAATTTGGATGTGGGTTTTTGCCGCCGAATATCGTGTGCAGTTTGGCGACCTCGCGCTGCCATTCGAGCGCTTCGAGGTAGTGGGCAACGGCCATCAGATTCGCCTCTGGCGGCAGCTTGTAGCCAGAATGCCCCCAGTAGGCGTTGGCGAAGATGCCAAGTTGGCCCGATTCGGCTAAGGTCTTCAGGCGGTTCCTGACATCGCTGAAGTAACCGGGAGACGATTTCGGGTGACTACTGATAGAAGTTGCAAGTGCCGAAGCTTTTTGGGGATCGGCCTTGATCGCCGAAACCACGTCGACCCAGTCCAGCGCATGCAGGTGATAGAAATGCATGACGTGGTCGTGAATGTACTGCGCCCCGATCATGAGATTGCGAATGAGTTGCGCGTTCGGCGGTATCGCCTTGTCAGCATTTGCGATGTCTGCCGCGCTTAGCGCCACGCCATGACCGTGTTCGCGCGACATGCGGGGTCCGACTCCTGGCGGTGGTCCCATTCTGCTCCCGCGGCCGCGGGACGCCGCGCCGGCCGGCGGCCCGCGACGTTGCCCTTCCGGCCCGCCCGGCGTCGCACCGGGGAAACCTGCAGGCGGAATGCCGTGTGCCATACCCCCGCCGCCGATCTCGCTTCCCGCCGCCCAGCCGCGTCGCAGCGCGTCCTCGACGGCTCGAATCGAAGCGACACCATGAACCAGCGTGCAGACCCCGCAGATCCGCTGGGCAAATGCCCAGGCGTCGCGCGGATCGCGGCCCTGGAGGATGATCTCGATACCGCGCACGGAGGTGCCCGACGAATAGGCGCTCGCGATCCGGTTACCCTCGAGCTCGACCTCGAGTCTGAGATGACCTTCGATTCTCGTTACCGGGTCGATGACGAGTCGTTGTGTCACGCCGCACCTACTGTCATCGCTTTACGCTCATGCATAGATCTTCACTCGTGCTCCTCGCTGCCGCAAAGCCAAAGATTGCGTTACGAATGCGCTTTGTAGAATTGCCGGGGAAACAGCGCCTCGTAGAATCCACCAGCATCCCAGAAGTCAGGCTCCGAACATCCCAGGCAGGGATGACCGGATTGAATAGGGAAACTCGTGCCTTCGTTCCACTTCAAGGTCGCGCAGGCGTTGTAGGTCGTCGGCCCCTTGCAGCCCAGATTGAACAGGCACCAGCCCTTCTTTGCACCTTCATCGTCGAAAGAGTTCGCAAACAATCCTTTTTCGAAGAAGGGCCTGCGGTAGCAGCGGTCATGGATACTGGTACCGTAGAACGCAAGGGGACGCCCGTGCGCATCGAGCTCGGGCAGCCTCTGAAATGTCAGGTAGTGAGCGATGACGGCCGTGATAACCATCGGGATCGGGGGGCAGCCTGAGATATTCACGACTGGTTTGTCCCGCACTATCGAATCGACGGCGACCGCGCCGGTCGGATTCGGATTCGCTTTCGGGATCCCGCCGAACGCGGCGCAGGTACCAATAGCGATCACGGCGGCAGCGTCGCTCGCCGCTTCGACCAGCATGTCCACGTTGCTTTGACCGGCGATGACCGAATAGCCCTTATTGCCCAGCGGCACTGATCCATCGACGAGAAGGAGGTACTCTCCTTTATGCCTCTGCATCGCATTGTGGCGTGCCTGCTCGGCGCGATCGCCCGCGGCCGCCATAATGGTGTGATGATAGTCGAGAGAAATCGCATCGAAGATGAGTCCCTCCACCGTGGGCGCATGCGAGCGCAGAAAGGACTCTGTGCAGCCAGTGCATTCCTGGAATGGCAGCCAGATCACCGAAGGCCGTCGCGTACCGGCAAGTGCGTCGGCCATGCGCGGGATCGCGGCGGGCGGCAAGGCGAGCAGTGATGCGGTAGTCGCGCAGAACTTGAGGAAGCTCCGGCGACTGATTCCGTGGCGTTGTAATGCTTCAGCGACGGTTCCTGGCATCGTCGATGTTCCTCCTGCGCCTAGGCCTCGTTTACGATCGAACCTTCGCGCGCCAGCAGCGACTCGAGTCCGACCAGGGCACATTCGATATCCGGTATCTGGGATTTGAGGATCTCGGGGCAACGCGATACGAGGAGGTATTTGCCGGTCACTTCGTCCAGTGCATTGAAATGGGCGACCTGCCAAACGCCGGAATATCGGGTCTCCCATATTCTGCTCGGACCCATCAGGTCGAGCTCCGCGGTAATTTCACCGACCCCCAGAATTTTTTCGAGTTGATCCTCGTCCGCCGAGGACAACGGAATTCGGCGCAGGTCGATAGTGTATTCCTCGTCGCCCTCCAGCAAGCGTTTCAGCGCGTAATGCACTTCGCATAGCAACGGCTGTACGTTACCCGTGCTCACGAGAGGATCGGCGGCGGCTGGCATCTGGGATTCACTCATCGTGCTTGCCCCGACACCGTACCTGGTTCGGATCCAACAACGGCAAGATCCCAGCGCATCAGAACCTCCTCGATTTTTTGTGCGACCACCGGCAGCGCGGCGGCGGCTTCTTTGCTCAAATCGCCGCACCAGCCGCACCGCGAGGGCTCAATTCCTATGATTGCACGATGTGCAGGCAGGCCATCCAGCAAGCGTACGGCGGCGAGCAGATCGGACAGTCCGACCTCGTGCGATGTCCTGCGACAAGGATTCTGAATGAGGTTATCCATGGCATCTCCTTCGAAGACACAGACGCTTCCGGGCTCACTTTGGAAACGCAAAGCATCGATGAGGATCACTGCGGGCGCTTCTACGATGTCGTCCAATAGATACAACCCGAGCGTACCTCCGTCGACGAAATCTATACCTGAATCTTGAGCCATCGACGCCTCAAGGTAACGCACCGCGTGCACGCCCAGACCATCGTCTCCGGCAAGCGTATTCCCGATCCCGATCACGCGCACGAAATGTTTTTCTAGCAGAAGCGGTTGAGTCACGTTGATGATCTCCGACATGGAAATACGCTTGATGATTATCTAGAATTCGTGAACCGGTTAACCATAGCTTAGACGGTTATTTTCGTACGAGATAGATGTGTGTTGAACATACGTTCAGAGGTTTGTGCAGCACCTACGTTCGCGCTGGATCGACTGCAGACGTACTTCGAACTACGCTTGGAGATGGAATATATGTGCCTCGCAATCCCGATGCGTGTTATCGAACTCGAAGGTTTCAATGCGACTTGCGAAGCAAGAAACGTTGAACGTTCTGTCAACCTCTTTTTACTCGAACCCGGTTCGGTGCACATCGGCGACTACGTCATGGTACATGTCGGCAGCGCGATTCAGATTATTTCACAAGACGACGCCGAGATAGCCTGGGCGCTGTATGACGAAATTCTGCAGCACGATGCATGAGTTCGCGGTGTGTCAGTCACTGCTGGAGCAAATCGACATCGTTGCGAAACGTCACGCCGCGCTTTCAGTAGAGCATGTGCGAATCACCATTGGCCCACTGTCCGGTGTCGTCCCGGAGCTGCTCGCCAAAGCGTTCGAACTCAAGAAGCTCGGAACGATCGCTGCCGGTGCCGGCCTTGCACTCGATATCGATCCACTGGTCGTACACTGTTTCGAATGTGAAAGCGACTCCCAGGTACCGCTGACGAACTTGTGCTGCGCCAGGTGCGGTAACTGGCAGACCAAAGTAATTTCGGGTGACGCGCTCACGCTGCGCGACGTTGAACTCACGAGAGGATCGGTGTAGCGCGATGGCAACGTGAATCGACGAAATGGTGGCGACAGTACAGTTCGAACGGCGCACCACGATTAACCCATTGGCATGATGATGAGTAAAGCAAGCTATGTGTAATGTCTGTGGATGTTCCGGCGAAGAAAACTTACCGGCAGAACCGGAGGAACAACATAGCGCGACGTTCGCGGCGCACGTGCACGAACCGATCATGCAAGATCACGACCGTCACGCGGATCGCAATCGCCAAACGTTCAGCGACAGCGGGGTGCTGGTGGTCAACCTGATGTCATCTCCTGGCGCCGGCAAAACGAGCCTTATCGAGGCAACGATTCGGGAACTGGGTGCGCGTTTTCGCATAGGCGTGATCGAAGGCGATCTGGAAACGGAGAACGATGCGGCGCGCATTCGTCGCCTCGATGTGCAGGCCGAGCAGATCACAACGGGCATCGCCTGCCATCTTGATGCTCATATGGTAGGGCACGTGTTGCCTCGTTTCGATCTGGAAGCGCTCGACCTGTTGTTTATCGAAGATGTTGGCAATCTGATCTGCCCCGCGTGTTTCGATCTCGGCCAACATGCCAACGTGGTCCTACTCTCGGTGCCGGAAGGCATCGACAAACCTGAGAAATATCCGGTGATGTTCCGGGCAGCCGATCTCATCGTGCTCAGCAAGATCGACTATCTGCCGCACGCGCCCGAGTTCACTGTCGCTGGCGCGACGGCCTCGGCACACCGAATCGGCGTGAGGGCCGACACTGTCGCGCTGTCGGCGCGGTCCGGGCTCGGCCTCGACAACTGGGTTGCGTGGCTGGAGCAAGCTCTCACACATGGGCTCGCTGACAGACGGAACCGGACGAAATTAAGTACGTGAATTCGCTCAACAGGGAAGCCGGCTATGGCGCTTAGAACAGCAAACCAATGCCTGCAGAGAATTAACGAACTCTGTTCGGATCGCACGCTGCGCATCATGAATGTGTGTGGCGGACACGAGCGTTCGATCACCCAGGCCGGCTTGCGCGCGGCGTTGCCCGACACGCTTGAGTTGATCCCCGGGCCGGGTTGTCCCGTGTGCGTTTGCCCCGAGGACGACATTGAACAAGCTATTGATCTCGCCCTCACAAATCAGGCAATCCTCGTCGCATTCGGGGATATGCTGCGGGTCCCAATCAACGGCCCCAAAAGTGAACCGCGCTCACTGGAAGAGGCCCGTGCGACCGGCGCGGATGTGCGTTCCGTCGCGAGTCCGTGGGACGCCGCGCGCATTGCCCAAAAAAATCCGGACAGGTGCGTGATTTTCTTTGCCGCCGGCTTCGAGACCACGATGGCCCCGGTAGCCGCGCTGATCGCCGCCGGACCACCCGAGAATTTACTTTTTCTGCTGTCGGGGCGGCGCACATGGCCAGCCGTCGCCATGCTTCTGGAAACGGGCCGTGCACGGTTCGATGCATTGATCGCCCCGGGTCATGTCGCGACCATCATGGGTGTCAATGAGTGGGCGTTCGTTCCCGCGCAATATAATGTTCCGACCGCCGTTGCCGGATTCCACACCGAAAGTCTGCTCGCCGCAATTGAAGCCGTGCTCACGCAAACTGCTGCCGGTATCAGGCGCCTGGATAACACCTACCCCGAGGTGGCCCAGGCGAACGGCAATACCCGGGCCCGCACCTGTCTGGAAACCGTGATGCAAACAGTAGATGCAAAATGGCGCGGCATCGGCACGATTGAGAAGTCCGGCTTCGAGTTGGCCCCGGAGTTCCGGCACCTCCGCGCTGCTCCCTCTAAAGCGACACTGCAACGCACGCGGACCACCGCGAGAGAGATGCCACCGGGCTGCGAGTGCGCCAGCGTGGTCCTCGGCCAGCGCTACCCCAATGAATGTCCACTCTACGGCAAGGGATGCACGCCCGCCTCCCCGATCGGGCCCTGCATGGTGTCTGATGAAGGGGCGTGTCGCATCTGGTGGTCAGGCGGGCAGCGAAGCCGATTACGCCGAAAATCTCCCCATCAGCACACGGCCTGAGTACGGGACGTGAGTAAGTCCGGCGTGGCAGCAATGACGTTCGAATTCGCCGGTACCGTTCAAGGCGTGGGCTTCCGGCCGTTCATCTACCGACTCGCGCTGAAACACCGCGTCAACGGATGGGTCCTCAACCGAAGTGGGGAAGTCGTAATTCACGCAGAAGGAAATCGCGACGATATCGTGCGCTTCGAGCACGATTCGCTTACCCTGCCGCCGACGAAAGCGGCGCCGATTCTCGTTCACAGGTGCGAGGCGCAGACGTTGGGATTGCGATCTTTTCGGGTGCTGGAAAGCGAGGACGGGCACGACGGACACCCATGGATCCCGAAGGATAGTTTTCTGTGCCCGGATTGTGCATTGGAACTGGTAACGCCGAGCAACCGGCGCTATCGCTATCCGTTCATCCACTGTACGCAGTGCGGTCCCCGCTTTTCTTTGATCGAACGCCTGCCTTACGATCGGTGCAACACGAGCATGCGTGCATACGCGCCGTGCGAATATTGCTCGCGCGAGTACCGGGATCCGGTTGATCGGCGCTTCCATGCGGAACCTGTCTGCTGCCCGGCCTGCGGCCCCGGACTCGCCCTTCGTCATGCCGACGGCCGCGCGCTGTCGGCGGGCAACGAAATCGCGACCGCGATCGAACTGTTGCGCGCGGGCGCCATTGTGGCGGTGAAAGGTGTCGGCGGCTATCACCTGATGTGTGACGCGCTGAACGGTGAAACACTGGCTCGGCTCCGGTCCCGAAAGCGCCGGCCAACGCGGCCACTGGCCGTCATGTTTCCGCCGGCGGGCCCGGACCATCTTGATCATCTGCGCGAGTTCGTGGATTTACAGGTAGAGATGGCCATCGCTTTGACCGGCCCCGAGCGCCCGATCGTGCTGGTTCCCAAAGCGCCGGCACCACGCCGGCGCCTGCCGGAAGGCATAGCGCCCGGATTCGGCTGTCTGGGCGTCATGCTACCGTCGAGCCCACTTCACGAGGTGTTGCTACGGGACCACGGCGAGCCGCTCGTCGCCACATCGGCCAACCTCAGTGGCAATCCGACCGTTACCGATGAACGCCGTGCCGAGACTGAGCTTCACGGTATTGCAGACGCCTTCCTGCATCATGACCGTGTGATCGTCCGGCGACTGGACGACCCGATCGTCACGGTTACCAACGGGACGACGAAATTCTTGCGTACCGGACGTGGGACGACACCCACAGAGATAGCGCTGCCCGAGTGCATCGGTCCGCCCGTACTCGCAGTCGGCGGGCACCTGAAAAATACCGTGTGTCTTGCCTGGGATCGTCGGGCCGTTTTGTCTGCCCATATCGGCGACCTGAACAGCCCGGGAAATCTGCGTGCGTTCGAGCGGGTCATTCGTGATCTTACCGAGCTGTATGGCGTCGAGATATCGCGCGTGGTGTGCGATTACCATTCCGGCTACGCCAGCAGCCAATGGGCTCAACGTTGCGGCCTGCCCGTAGAAACGGTGTTGCACCATCACGCGCACGCATCCGCCCTCGCTGCCGAATATGGCCAAACGCAGGAGCTTCTCGTGTTCACCTGGGACGGCGTCGGGCTCGGCGACGACGCCACCTTGTGGGGCGGAGAGGTATTCCACGGCCGACCGGGAAGCTGGCGCCGCGTCGCACGGCTGCGACCGTTTAAATTACAAGGACTGAACAGAGCCGCGCGCGAACCCTGGCTGAGTGCGGCGGCGCTGTGCTGGGATACCGAACAAGTCTGGCCGGCGCTCGACGCGCTCGATTCCGACTCAGTAGTTCACCGTGCATGGGAACGGGACCTGAATTGCTTCACGACGTCGGCGGCGGGACGATTGTTTGATGCCGCAAGCGCATTGGTCATTAACCACTGTCACTCAAGCTTCGAAGGCGAGGGACCAATGCGGCTGGAAGTCTGTGCTGCGCCAATCACCGACGACGCGCCGCTACTCGCCGTGACGGAAATCGCGGATGGCTTTTGGGAAATCGATTGGCGGATCCTGGTACCAATGCTGCTTGACTCGACGTTGACTCCGGCGCGTCGCGCGAGCGAATTTCATGCTTCACTGGCACGAACGATCGTCGAACTCTCGTCGATGCTCCGGGCACGACTCACGTTCACCTGTGTCGGCCTTACGGGTGGTGTATTCCAGAACCGACTGCTCAGCGGTCTTGCGCGCGAACATCTGGTCGACCACGGTTTCGACGTCGTCGAGAACCGGACGATCCCCGGTAACGATGCCGGCATCAGTGTCGGACAAATCATGGAATATCTAGGGCGCCGGGATGGGTAAGCCCGCGGACGACACGATCCGGTGATACGCGGGCAGGTGACACTGGCGCACGGCAACGGCGGCCGGTTGACCCGTCGACTCATCACAGAGATTTTCGTGCCGCATCTGTCGAATCCGGCGCTGGACGTCGATACGGATGCCGCCGCCGTCCGCATCAACGGCGGTGAATTATTGATGACGACCGACAGTTTTACAGTGCAACCACTCGAGTTTCCTGGTGGTGATATCGGGTCACTCGCAGTTCATGGCACGGTCAACGACATGGCGGTCGCAGGCGGTGTGCCGCTTTATATAAGCCTGAACGTCGTCATCGAGGAAGGCTTCGAGCTGGCGCGACTCGAGCGCATCGCCGCGAGCCTCGGCAACACTGCGCGTGCCTGCGGCGTCGCGGTAGTCTGCGGCGATACCAAGGTCGTGCCCCGTGGTCACGGTGGCGGTCTGTATCTGTCGACTACCGGGGTCGGCTATCGGGTGGCGAGCAGCGAACTGGGGCCGCAGGCCATACGCGAAGGCGATGCCATCCTGATTTCCGGTCCGCCGGGAGAACACGGCACCGCGGTTCTGCTTGCCCGAGAAGAATTCGATCTGCGCGCACCGGTCATATCTGATTCCGCGAGCGTATTGCCTCTCACCCAGGCGCTCGCTGACCTGCCCGGATTGCGGTTCATGCGCGATCCGACACGTGGCGGGCTCGCGACGGTAGCTGCCGATATCGCCCGGATAACGGGCCGAAACGTCGAATTGGATCAATCTCGGATCCCGACAAACGTACAGGTTGAGGCGATATGCGACATGCTCGGCTTCGAGATGTTACACCTCGCCTGCGAAGGCCGTGTCATGGCGGTGATCGAAGCTGAGCAGTCCCGACGCGCGCTGGAATTGTGGCGACAATTTCCTGGCGGGGCGGACGCTGCGATTATTGGGCGCGTAACCGCGCTCGACGATCCACGGGATTCACCGATGGTGGTACTGCGCACGGCAGTGGGCGGCGAGCGCGTGCTCGAAGAGCTTGAGCACGATCCTTTACCGCGTATTTGCTAAATCTGCGATCCCGTTTCGATAAAATACCCAGGCCGTTCGTCGGAACAAACTGACCAGCATGTGAACCTGCTCGCGGAGTATGTACTGCTCCGTAAGCCATGGTGATATACGATAGAGTCAAGAGGCACTTCGATAGATTTTCTATGTCGGGCCACCGAGGTTGATTTCCGAACCAGAGCCCACCCTCGAGATTCCGTTTACAAGCGTGTCGAGCGTCTGTAACTATCCCAATCAAGCATCCGGTTCAGAACCAGATTCTGATCCCCGCCACGAACTCCAGGTTTTTGACAACCTCGTCTTCGGCACGCGCGAAATCGGCGGTTCGGCCGAATTTCCGCGACCAGCTCAGGCCGATGTAAGGTGCGAATTCGCGGCGGATCTCGTAACGCAGGCGCGCGCCGAGCCGAAATGAATTGATACCCTCACCGATGCCGAAATCCTTCGCATCGCTCGCTGCCACCGCGGTCTCGAGACGAGGCTGGAAGATCAGGCGCTGCGTCAGCAGGACGTCGTAGGTGGCCTGCAGCTGGACCTGAACGTCAGCGTCTTCGCTGACCAGAAGATCGGCCTCGATTTCGAATTTGTAGGGCGCCAGGCCGTGTAAACCCAAAACCGCGGCGACCCGGTCGCGGTCTGCTCCGACGCTCCAGTTTCTCTGGTACCGAATGCCGCCCTGGAGATCCCAGAATGGTGCAATCAGGCGGCCGTACTCGAGGTCGAAACGTTCGAGTTCGCCCTCTTCCCCGTCACTCGCCATCTGACCTTCCGTTTCCACCCATAAGCGGTTGTAGTCACCGCCCAGCCACATCAAGGCGTCCCATCGCACCAAATCAGGTTCGTCGCTACTGCGATATTCAAGCTGGTCGAGTTGCATATAGTTGAAGATCTCGGAGTCATAGACGGGCTCGGGCCAGCCTGGCAATGCCTGGCTCCCGGTCTCTGCGCTCTGCCCCGCACCGGACATTACGGCCAGGCCGACCAAAATGACCAAGCGCGGCACGACCCAAGCGGACAAACCCATCACTTTTTTTATGTTTGCGCTATGCAACATGGACAACCCTGAACATCCCCATATCCATGTGGAACAGGAGATGACAATGAAACGCCCAGCGTCCGGGTGCATCGACGGTGATCAGTGCAGAGAGCCGTTCGGCGGGTTTGACGCTGATGGTGTGCTTGCGCGGGATCCTGGACCCGTGCCCGTTTTCCAGTTCCATCCACATGCCATGGAGATGGATTGGGTGTTCCATCATGGTGTCGTTGACCAGAATGAGCCGCAGGCGTTCGCCGTGATTGAACTCAATAGCGCCCTTGACCTCGGAAAATTTGTGGCCATCGAAGCTCCACATATAGCGCTCCATGTTGCCGGTGAGGTGCAGCTCCAGTTCACGATCGACGCTACGGGCATCATAATCATCCGCCGTACGGCGCAGATCGGTGTATACCAACACCCGGTGGCCGACCTGTGCGAGCCCGGTACCCGGTTCACCGAGACGGTTTCGCTGTACTGCAGCAACTGTGGTGTTACCAGGACCGTGATCCGCGGTGCCATGCCTGCCGACGACGGGGCTCGTGCACGGCGTCATGCCGGGAACGCACGATCCGCTCTCTCGATTGCCGGCCATGCCCGTCATTGCCGCGGCTTGCGGCGCGCGTTGTTCCATGCTGCCGCCAGTCACCATCGAGTCCATCGAATCAGCGGCGATGCTCGGTCCCATCGCGTCCTGCACGCCTGCGCCGTGCCCGACGTGGGTCGGCACTTCAGCGTCCATCTGCATACCACCCATCGAAGACATATCCATGTCCATGCCCATGTCGGTCATGGTGCGTAGCGGCCGCTCGCGTAATGCCGGAACCGGCGCCGTCATGTCGGGACGCGGCGCGAGTGTTGCGCGGGCGAATCCACTGCGGTCCATTGCTTCGGCGAATATCGTGTAGGCCCGGTCTACCTGGGGGGTGGTGACCACGACATCGTAAGTCTCCGCGACGCCGATTTGAATTTCATCCGTCTCGACGGGAACGACGTCCTGACCGTCCGCCTGCACCACGCTCATGGGCAATCCCGGAATTCGCACGTTGAAATAACTCATCGTCGCCGCATTGATGAACCGCAACCGCACCCGCTCGCCCGGAATGAAATGTCCGGTCCAGTTGGACCCCGGGTCCCTGCCGTTGATGAGGTAGGCATACGTAAAACCGGTTATGTCCGCGATATCAGTCGGACTCATGCGCATCCGACCCCAGGCCATGCGATCGGACACAGTTGCTGCCAGGCCATTGGCCGCCGCATCCCGCAGAAATTCGCTGGCCGTGCGTTCCTGATAGTTGTAGTAACTGGCAAGCTTCTTGAGCGTAGCAAGTACGTCGTGAGGATCTTCGAACGTCCAGTCCGACAACACGATGATGTGTTCCCGGTCGTAGTCCGCCGCCTCGGGTCCTTCCGGGTCAATGATCAGTGGCCCGTAATGACCTAGTTGCTCCTGAAGTCCGGTATGACTGTGGTACCAGTAGGTTCCGCTTTGCCGTACCGGGAAACTGTAGGTGAACGTACTCCCGGATTTGATCCCCGGATAGCTCACACCCGGCACGCCGTCCATCTCGTAGGGCAAAATCAATCCATGCCAGTGGATCGACGTATCCTCATCGAGCTCATTGTGAACACGGATAACGACATCCTCGCCCTGTTTCAGTCTCAGTAACGGGCCGGGCACGGTATCGTTGATCGTAATCGCTTTGCCGCTTCCCGCCCCTGGTGAAAAATCCGCGCGGCGCACATACAGATCGATGGGCTCGCCGGGTCGGCGATCTTTCGTGTCCCTGGTGAGTCCAGACGAGGGCTGTGCGTAAGCCGGTAGTGTCCATCCGAAGGCGGCAAGCAAACCGCCAGCGGCAGCCCGCTCGAGGAAATCGCGCCGATCGAGTGCCGCATAACTTCGACTGCGCTGAACGACAGCCGAGGGACCATCGTTCGCTATGTAACGCTCTGCCCCCTGCGCTGCCATCCACTTTCCCGCGTTTCTGTTAAAGAATCTTCGCACCCGACTATTCATCCAATCCCGTAGGCCAGCATCGCGTCGGCCACTTTGACAAAACCGCCCACATTCGCGCCGCGAACATAGTCGACGCGGCCATCTCCATCCTGCCCGTAATGAACACAGGTTTCGTGGATCTGGCTAATGATCGCCCGCAATCTATGGTCTACTTCGTTCCGATCCCAGGCGATCCGCATCGAATTTTGACTTTGCTCAAGACCCGAGACCGCGACACCGCCGGCGTTCGAGGCTTTGCCTGGAACGTGCTGCACGTCGTGATCGTGAAACACACGTATTGCGTCGGGCAAGCATGGCATATTGGCCCCTTCCACAACCAACCGAACGCCGTTGGCGACGAGCGCGTACGCATCGCCCTCATCCAGTTCGTTCTGCGTAGCGCACGGAAGCGCAATATCAGCAGGGATCGCCCAGGGTTTGCCGCCTTCATGAAAACGCGCGTTCGGGTACTTCTCTGTATACATTTGAATTCGCTCGCGCCGCACCAGCTTTATCTGTTTCACCCATTCGAGTTTAGTCGCATCGATCCCATCCGGGTCATGGAGAAAGCCGCTGGAATCGGAAAGCGTCAAAACTTTCGCTCCTTCCTCGATGAGTTTTTCCGCGCAGAAAATTGCAACATTGCCGCTACCCGAAACCAGTACGCCCTTATCCTGCACCGTGGAGCTTTCACGCGCCAGGACGTTCTGCACGAAATAGACCACGCCGTAGCCCGTCGCCTCGGCACGTATAAGACTTCCACCGAAGGCGAGCCCCTTACCGGTCATTGCACCCGTAAAACGATTCTCAAGACGCTTGAACTGCCCGAACAAATAACTGATCTCTCGGGCGCCCACCCCGATATCTCCAGCGGGAACGTCGGTATCCTCGCCGATATACCGGGAAAGCTCAGTCATAAATGAGTGACAGAACCGCATCACCTCCCAGTCACTTCTACCTTTCGGATCGAAATTCGAGCCGCCTTTCGCGCCACCCATCGGCAGACCGGTCAGCGCATTCTTGTAGACCTGCTCGAACCCGAGAAACTTCAGTACGCTTTGCGTTACGTTCGGATGGAATCTCAGCCCGCCTTTATACGGCCCGATCGAGTTGTTGAACTGCACTCTCCATCCGCGGTTGCAGCAGATTTCATGCGCATCACTCTCCCAACACACACGGAAAACGATGATCCTGTCGGGCTCAGTCATCCGATCCAGAATATGACCATCCCTGTATTTCGGATGCGTCGCGACGAAAGGCATAACGGGCACGATGAATTCGTGCACGGCCTGATGAAATTCGATTTCAGCCGGATTCTTTTCGACGATACGTTGCATGAATTCTTCAATCGCCGCGTCGTTCTTATCCGCGTTTGCATCTGCCACTTTAAACACTGTCTCCTGAAACTGCTTCCAAATTAGTTGAACGAGGCTAACAGGTGTGAGCAACACTCAGGTCAAGCCGCACGCGAGCGGCGATTGCAAATCGGTAACTGCGGCTTCGACAAGATGCGTCTGGCTTGCTGTGCAAATCGCCTTCCTGTTGATATTGTTTCCTCTCGGATACCTCAAACGAACGACCTTCACCGGCACAATATTCCCCAGGAGTTCCCCCATGGAAGTACGAAAGCGACGTATCGGCCTGATTGCCATTTTCGCCGCGTTCATTGCCCTTGCCGCTTCGGCGGCGGAATTTACCCAACCTGTAACACCCACCGAACACGTGAGCGCCGTGATTAATGAGGCGCTGACTGTTCTGCGTGACGACTCGCTGGATCGGGAATCCAAATGGGCGAAAATCAGTGAGGCGCTCCATCGACACTTCGATTTCCGGGCGATGTCGCAAAGCATGCTGGCCAAACACTGGCATTCGGCTTCCGATTCGGATCAGCACAGATTCGTGGAGTATTTTTCGCAATATCTGGAGGTTGTCTATCGCGATCGGATCGAGGTATATACGGGACAAAAAATCGAATACGTGGACGAGCAGATCAACGGGGAACGAGCGCTCGTGGTTATTGCCATCGTCGGTAATTCGCGACGGATCCCGGTGGCGTTCCGCCTGCGCGACAATCAAGGTCAATGGCTTGCCGATGACGTCGTCATAGACGGCATAAGCCTCATTCAGAATTACAAAGAAACATTCAATGCAATCGAGAAGGCCGAAGGGATGGAAGGATTAATGGACCACATGGCGTCGAAGATCGCGAAATACCGTGAGCGTCTCGGCCAGCGGGATGATATCGCTGAGACTATAACGTCTCCGGATACGGACTAGCCCGGTCGTCGACGGCGCTTAATCTCTGTGCCGCACGAATGATTTGGGCTCGTGGTATCGGGAGCCGGGCTCTGAATCGAGGTCATGACTCTTCGCGAAATGGCTAGATTCCGGAGACCGCGAATGAAACTAAGGAACCTTGAATAACCGAGGTTGCAGAACAAATGTCGCTCAATCCGGGTTCCTCGCTAACACGAAATAAAGCCAGAGATCCCGGATCAACAAGTGCGAATATTCGGGAAAAACCACCGCCGTTCACGACATCCCTGCGGTTTGCGCGTTCCGCAACATTATAGAATTACCGGCGGCATTGGACAGCCGAGGACATCCGAGCAGGCGCGCAATAATTCGACTTCAACAGAAGATACTTTTTGGTCATGTAGGACGCTGGCGGCACAGGCCCTTAGCAGCTGCTGTTTGGCCAGGAATTTCAGCTTCTCTAGTTTCCCCAGAGAACGATCAAGCTCTGAAAGACTGATTTCATCTTTCACTACTAATCTAAGACCGCTTATTTCCAGTATTTTTGTCGCTGCGTTAAACGCTTCATCAATGGAATCTTTATTCTCCTGGCCGGCATAAGCCATTACCGAGAGAAGCAGCTCAATTTCCTGCTTGAGCTGGTTAACGTGAGAATATCGCGCTTTTGTGTTCGCCAGCCTAAAGAATTGCCCATCGAGATGGTTAAACAGAATTTTCTGTAAGGACCATTCGAACAAATCGACCCTGGAATCCAGTTCAATCAATACGATCAGGTTGTCTCTGAAGGTCTGGTACTGATCGAGCGATAACTGTTTGAGCGCCGGTATGGCGATATCAATCAGTGGCAAGCGGTATTTAATCTCAAGGCCGTCCATTGCCGGCAGTAGTTTGCGTGTCAGAGCCAAAACATGCGGGTCGGCATCCGTCTGCAAATGCGCCAGTTGCCGGTCACGAACCTCATGCCCCTTATCCAGCACCAGGGAATAAATAACCGCACGGGCACCATAAGGTTCGCGGGCAGATTCAACGATAATAGTCGGCAATTCTGCCAGCAGCGAACGGGTGTGCTGGAGTGTTTCCGGTTTCGGGTTACCGATTTGCTCAATCGCATTCGCGACATCAGCCATGGCCGCGCTGGTGACAACAGTCGTGACATTCCTAGCGAGCGCCTCACGCGTCGTGGTAGCTTTTTTACCGGTCTCTTCCTCGTCCAAGCCACGATCTTGGAGTGAGACGGCTTTGTCGGAAGCGGCAAATTTACCGTCCCAATGAGGATCGATGCGCAGGATGCGCTTCGCCAGCGGCGGGTGCGTGGCGGACAGGGCTTGCATAAACCCTGAAACACCCTGGGCGAAAAAGGCATGGCTGACTTCGGGGGCGCCGGGGCTATCTACCTTGGACCCAAACTCGAGTCCGCCGATTCGCTTCAGCGCGCCGGCGATCCCGTCCGGGTCGCGGGTAAACTGAACCGCCGAAGCGTCCGCCAGGTATTCCCGTTGCCGACTCACCGCGGCCTTGATCAGGCCACCGAAAAAGGTGCCGGCAAAGCCAATGACCATCAGCCCAATCGCCAGTGCCAGCATTCCGCCCGCCTCCTTTCCGCTACTCCGTCCGCGCCGCGAATAAGAAGCGGAATACAACAGGTAGTAGCCAATAATGCCGAGAATCAGAATTCCATGCAGTACGCCGATCAAACGTATGTTGAGCCGCATATCACCATTGAAAATATGGCTGAATTCGTGGGCAATGACACCCTGCAGTTGCTCACGACTTAAATGATCGATCGTTCCCTGGGTCACCCCGATGACGGCATCGCGCGGCGAGAAACCGGCCGCAAAGGCATTAATACCCGGTTCATCCGCGAGCAGATAAACCGGCGGTGCCGGCGTGCCGGAGGCGATGGCCATTTCCTCCACCACGTTCAACAATTTGCGTTGCTTCAGGTCTTTTGTATTTTGCGGGATTAATTTTCCACCCAGCGATTCAGCTACTACCTTACCACCCGCCGACAGGGCCATGATCTTGTAGAGACTGCCCGCCAGCACCACGACTCCGACGCCGGCGCTGACAGCGGCGAATGTCTGCCAATCCATTTGCTGGAGCAATGTCCCGCCGTCTTGCAATTGTTGGCTGTTGATATAGCCGAACACCACCATGACCAGAAGATTGACCATGATAATCAAGGTGACTACCGCCAGGACAAACAACAAGACCAGCTGGAACGTGTTTTTGCGCACGCGGTCTTGTGATTCAAAGAAATTCATTTCGACCTTTGGAATAGAACGCAGTGATTAGAATGAGACTTTTGGTACAGCCTGTATGGCCGCCGTATCTTCGAACTCCAGCAGAGTCGCATCCTGCGCGTGGCCAAAGCGTGCTGCAAACAACACCGGCGGGAACGTCTGCTTATAGGTGTTATAGGCCATCACCTGGTCATTAAAAGCCTGTCGGGCGAACGACACCTTGTTCTCGGTAGAGACGAGTTCTTCGCTCAGCTGCATCATGTTTTGATTGGCCTTGAGGTCCGGATAGGCCTCCATCACCATATTAAAGTTCATCAAGGCGCCGGCCAGTTTACCTTCGGCACCACTCAGGCCTCTTATTGCCTCGGCATTGCCTGGATCGGTTGCCGCCGTTGACAACAGTTTGTTTGCCGTATTGCGCGCCTCAACTACAGCCTCCAGGGTTTCACGTTCATGCTTGATATAGCCCTTCGCGGTCTCGATCAGATTGGGTATCAGATCGTAACGCCGCTTTAACTGCACCTCGATCTGTGCGAAGGCGTTCTGGTAGCGATTCTTCAGAGTAACCAGTTTATTGAATATCGCGATCACATAAAAAACGATCAGTACGACAACAACCAGAACAACGATCAATGTGGTATCCATATTCCTCACCTTTTTCTAATTTGTCGCATCCTTGGATGCTGCTATCTACTACCTTATACCTACGCGAAGGTTGGCATCCGGCCGAAACCGGCGAAAAGCCACGGCTTGCCGGCGAGGCGCCCCGTGGCGAATTTGAATCACCGCCGCCACAGGTTATGGGCCTCTTCCAGTGCAACCGCTACATCATCGTGGCACGGTATGATCCGTACCCTATCGTCCGCCGCCGGACGGATAGCGGAGCCCTCGACGTTGTAAGCATAGCTGTTTGCAGCTACAGAATATCCCGGAGGCCGGCACCACTTGACCTGTGTGCTACACATAGGATGTAGCCTCATATTATCGAGATTGAGGCTCACCATTTGAACCTCTATCCCTTTGATGCGAATGATTTTTTATCCGGAGATACAAAATGAAGCTACACTCGATCGCATTTCTTGCTTTGGCGCCTATCGGCATCGCCACCGCCGCCGGGTTCATGCCGTGGACGGATGTCCTTAAAATGGCTGATGCGGACAATGATTCCAAACTGAGCCATAGCGAAGTTATGAACTTCGCCGAGCGCGAGCACTTCCAGGGATTTCAGCCATTCATGGCGAACCATTTTACAAAGTACGATTTCAACAAGGACGGTTTCCTCAGTTTCGAAGAATGCCGAAAGGGAATGCAGGAGTCGGGATATACAGACGAACAGGTCATCGCGGAATTCAAACGCGACCACGGCTTCCGACCGTGGAGTCAGGGTCGCTAGCAGGCGCTTCGGCGTGGCGGCGAATGGTCGCAACCGTCGCGTGTAACAACCGCGGCGGGCTCGGCGTTCGTCGCGCCGTATATAACAAAACTGGCCCAGTCCACATCCTCAAGCACGCTGGTACCGCGCTCGCGAGCCAGTATTATGGCATCACCATTCGCTGTCATCCCGTTCCTGCGTCCCCGCAGCGGGAATTGACGCGAGATCCCGCTCTGTTGTGTACGGCGGATTCCATTACGCCGGACGAGTTTATCTACGTACCGCCGCCGGGTGGTGTTTGAATACGCGCCGGGTGCCGTCTTCGCTAACGAACACAGTCTCGTAGGTGACACTGCCACGCGGGTGCTCCATGCCCGGCGATCCCAGAGGCATCCCTGGCACTGCGAGCAGCCCGCCTGACTCGCTTTCGATCCAGTCCCGGATGTCCTCGACCGGCACATGTCCTTCGATGATGCGATCGCCATAAGTCGCGGTATGGCAAGAGCGCAAATCACGCGGCACACCCAGTCTGCCCTTGATGACCTCGAGATTTTCAGTGTCCCGAGTTACGACGTCGAACCCATTGCGTTCCAGATACGACGCCCATTTCGTACAGCATCCGCAGGTCGGCGATTTGAAAATCGTAACGACGTTATCGCCTGCAGACGCATTCACTATCGGCAGTGTTGCCGTTACCTCAGTAGGGGGCCTATCGGCGGAACTGCGCTCGGCATTACTCTGGTCGCAACCGCCGAGGCCGAACACCATAACGGCGGTGGTCATAACGAATCCGATTCGCATCATAATTCGGTTACCACTTTCTCAATCACGTTTGATCCGGTGGCCGGATCCCTTGCCGCAACGTTGGGGCGGGACACGCCCGGGTCGGGTGTATGCAACTCGTCATTTTGTCTTGCGGTGGTCGTGGCGGCGTACGGGTTTGCCTTCCATCGCGTCCATCATCATGTCCATTTGCCGCACCATGGCGTGCATGTGCTTTTCCATCATCCGGACCTTGATGTCATTGGAATTGGCATCGCGCATCTGGTCGATGTCCGAGCGCAGGTCCGCCATGCTTTCGTGCATAGCCGCCATTGTCTCCTCATCCATCATCAGTCCCCGGCTGCGATGTTCCGCGTCGTCGGCGGCAGCTAACGGGCCTGAAACGAGTAATGCCAGAACGATGCTGGGGATCAGTAAAATGTTTCTCATGGTAGTCATCCTTATTTCGTCCAATACACGTTCACTTAGAACCAGCCGCGGGCTCGATTGGAACCACGACACGGCGGGACGAGATCAATGCTAGAACATGTGTCTAAGACCCAAGTCAAGCGTGCAACCGTCGCCGTTTGGCGTTCTGACGGACGCGAATGGCAGGGAACGATACCGCAGGCATTTCGATTTCAAATCACTTCGGCGATGATCCTTGTTTCAGGTCAATTTCCGGACGAAGAGAATAGTCGAAACTGGCACTTGTCTCCCACCGTGCCTGACGGTTCGTCCACCGGTACGCGGGATTGCGCAGACAGACCAAACGGTGAGGACGACAAGAGATTCGGACGTGGCGATTCCTGACAATCTGATCTGGTTCTTCTGGTCACTAGCGTTTCTGGTGCCATGGGCAGCGTTCTATATGCTGTTCAAGTCGCATCGCCGCGCGATGCTGCGGGTCAGCCTGTTCACGATGCCGTTCGGTCTTACCGAGCCGTTGTTCGTGCCGGAATACTGGACACCACCGAGCCTGTTCGATCTCGCGAATCGAACGGGCTTCGACATCGAAAGTCTGATTTTCTGCTTCGGAATTGGCGGCGTCGGGGCGGTTTTGTACAACGTGATCAGTGGCACCCGGCTCGAACCCGTCGCTGCGTCATACCGCGGGGGCCCGCTACATCGCCACCATCGTCTCGCGCTCGCTTCACCTTTTATCGTTTTCCTGCCCCTGTACTTGCTGCCGTGGAACCCGATTTATGCGGGTATCACCGCGATGTTTGCCGGCGGAGTTGCCACAATGCTGTGCCGACCGGATCTAAAAACGACTACCTGGCTTGGAGCCGTCGTGTTTGTGGGCTACTACTGGATCTTCATTTCCGGAATTGAGCGCCTCGCACCGGGCTACGTCGAACGGGTGTGGAATCTGGAAGCACTAAGCGGAATGATGGTCAACGGGATCCCGATCGAAGAACTTTTCTTCGCTGCCGGTTTCGGCTTTTACTGGGCGGGCGTTTATGGGCACTTCTCGTGGCAGCGCCCGGTGCCTGCGGAGGATTTCACATGAACGGACGAAAGCGCAAGCACCCGAGTCACTACAAAACCTTGCTGCGCGAGTTGCAGATCGACCTTGTGAGTTTCCAGCGGCATCTGCTAGCGCACGGTCACAAGGTGCTGCTGATTTTCGAGGGCCGCGACGCGGCCGGCAAGGACGGCGTCATCAAACGGTTCTCCGAGCACCTGAGCCCGCGGGATACAAGGATCGTGGCACTCGGAACACCATCTGATCGCGACCGCCGGTCCTGGTATTTCCAGCGTTATGCGCCCCATCTGCCCGCGGCCGGCGAAATGGTTTTGTTCAACCGGAGCTGGTATAACCGCGCCGGGGTCGAGCGCGTCATGGGATTCTGCACGGACGACGAGTACGAGAACTTCATCGACAGCGTAGGACCGTTCGAAGCGCTCCTGCTGAACTCGGGGATCCAGATATTCAAGTTCTATCTCGATATTTCGAAACAGGAGCAGGCAAAACGCCTCGACGACCGACGCAACGACCCGCTCAAACAATGGAAGAGGAGCCCGATCGACGATGCCGCGCAGGCCTTGTGGGAAGATTACAGCGCAGCGCGCGATTCGATGCTAGCCCGGACGCATACGCACGAATCGCCCTGGATAATCGTCCGCGCAGACGACAAGAAAAAGGCACGCCTGAATGTCATCCGATATTTCCTCGCCCACGTCGATTGTCCGGACAAACATGAGCACCTTGCCGTCCCCGATCCGGAGATCATTTCCCCTTACAACGAGAAAGCTGCCGATACCCTGGGTTAGGAGCCCGGTAACGCAGACGGTTTAATGTTGCGCTGGATCCGGCGTTCTCACGAACGAAGGAAAGAACGCCGGCGTCCGCGCTGCGTAGTGGCGCCACGCGTCGCCGAACGCTTCCTCCGACTCGCGCTCTTCATGTCGCGCGAGACGCACGTACATGAATACGAGCATCGGATACATCGCCAGCGTCAGCAGGGTCGGCCACTGGAACAGGAACCCGGTCATGACTGCAATGAAACCCACGTACTGCGGGTGGCGAACGCGGCGGTAAGGTCCGCCTGTCGCCAGCCGTCGCTCGCGCTGCGCCTGATACAGCTCGCGCCAGCCCATCGAAATGAGCGAGAAGCCCGCGAAGATGAACACGAAACTCAGCATGTGGAAAGGTCCGAAGTGTGGATTCGCTTCCCAGCCGAACAGCATTTCCAGCAGGTGTCCGGAATCATGCGCAAACCAGTCAATGTTCGGGTAATGCGTCTGCAGCCAGCCGGACAGCACGTAGATGGTCAACGGAAAGCCGTACATCTCGGTAAACAGCGCAACCAAGAACGCGCTGAATGCACCGAAAGAGCGCCAGTCTCTCGTCGTTTGCGGCTTGAAGAAACTGAATGCGAAAATTATGAACACGGCGGAGTTGATCAACGCCATACCCCACAACCCGTACGCGGATATTCCCTCATGCGTCATCGTCATGGCCTCCCTTGCCGCCGCCATGTCCGTGGCCGCCGTGCATGAATATGTGCATCACCGGACAAGCCAATAAGATCAGCCACGGCAGTGCGCCAAGAATGTGCGCCTCGTGCTCTTCCCACAACAGCACTAGGGCAAACACGAAAAACACCGCGAGCACGATCCAGAACCGCAGACCCGACGGGTCCCGCGCATCGTCGAGAACCGGTCGCTTTTGTTCGTTTTCCTGAGTCATAGAGCGATCTCCCTGATGTAATCAGATCCGCGCTGCGCGCAGGCGTAATGCGTTGCCGATCACCGACACCGAGCTCAGGCTCATGGCCGCAGCGGCAAACACGGGGCTCAACAAGATACCGAAGAACGGGTAGAGCACGCCGGCCGCCACCGGGACACCGGCCGCGTTGTAGACGAATGCGAAGAACAGGTTCTGACGGATATTGCGCATCGCCGCTCGCGACAGCGCACGGGCCCGCGCGATGCCGCGCAGATCCCCTTTCACGAGCGTCACGCCGGCGCTTTCCATCGCGACGTCCGTGCCGGTGCCCATCGCGATCCCGACGTTGGCCTGTGCGAGCGCCGGCGCGTCGTTGATGCCGTCGCCGGCCATGGCGACCGTGCGCCCCTCGGCCTGCAACTTCTTCACGGCTTCGACCTTCTGCTCGGGTAATACGTCCGCGAACACATCGTCGATGCCGAGTCGCGCGGCCACGGCACGCGCGGTCGTTTCGCTGTCACCGGTCAGCATCACGATGCGCACCCCTTCTGCGTGCAGCGCGGCGATCGCTTCCGGCGTCGAAGACTTGATGGGATCGGCCACCGCCACGAGCCCGGCTGCGGCCCCGTCTACGACGATGAACATCGCGGTGTGGCCCTCGCCGCGCAGCGCTTCCGCACGCGCCTCCAGACCGGCCGGATCCACGCCGAGATCGGTCAGGAGCGCCCGATTACCGAGCGCAACACGCCTTCCATCCACGCTGCCCCTTACTCCTTTTCCCGTTACCGATTCGAAATTTTCTGCCGACCGTAGCGCGACGCCGCGTGCTTCGGCGCCGGCGACGATGGCGGCGGCCAATGGATGTTCGCTGCTCCTTTCGAGCGCAGCGGCGAGCGACAGGACTTCGGTCTCCCCGAATCCTTCGGCAGGAACGACGAGTTGCAACTCCGGTTTACCGAGCGTCAGCGTGCCGGTTTTGTCGACAACCAGAGTGTCGACCGAGCGCAGGACCTCTATGGCCTCGGCATCCTTGAACAGCACGCCGAGGCCGGCACCCTTGCCCGTGGCGACCATGATCGACATCGGTGTCGCGAGTCCGAGCGCACACGGACAAGCAATGATGAGCACGGCCACGGCGTTCACGATCGCATAGGCATGGCGCGGCTCGGGACCGAACATCGCCCACGCGACAAAACTGAGAATGGCGACGACGATCACGGCCGGTACGAACCACGACGCGACGACGTCGGCCAGCTTCTGAATGGGCGCACGCGAGCGTTGCGCGTTGGCAACCATCTGAACGATTTGAGCGAGCAGCGTGTCCGCACCGACGCGCCGCGCTTCCATCAGGAAACCACCCGTGGTGTTCACGGTCGCTCCGATAACCGCATCACCGTCGCGTTTCGTCACCGGCATAGGTTCGCCCGTAATCATAGACTCGTCGATTGCGCTTTGGCCTTCGATGATGACTCCGTCAATCGGTATTTTCTCGCCTGGACGCACACGCAGCCGATTGCCAATGACAATCCTATCGATCGGCACGTCGGCCTCCGTCCCGTCCTCGGCGACACGCCGCGCGGTCTTTGGCGCGAGACCGAGCAGCATCTTGATCGCGGCATTCGTCTGGCTGCGAGCACGCAATTCCATCACCTGCCCGAGCAGGATCAGCGTTACGATGACGGCGGCCGCCTCGAAATACAGTCCGACGTCCCCTTCCGCGGTGCGGAACGTGTCGGGAAACAGATGCGGAAACAGCAGCGCGATGCCACTGTACACGTACGCTACGCCGACCCCGAGACCGATCAGCGTGAACATATTGAGGCTGCGATTGAGCACGGAGCGGTAACCGCGTACGAAGAACGGCCAACCGCTCCACAGGACCACGGGTGTCGCCAGCAATGCTTCGGCCCACTGCCCGGCGCGATGCGGCATGAAGGCCGCAAACGGCTGGCCCGGGATCATATGGCCCATCGCAAGTACGACGACCGGCAAAGTCAACGCAAGACTCAACCAGAAACGTCGTGTCATGTCCCGCAGTTCGGGATTGTCCTCTGACACGGTCGCGGTCACAGGCTCCAATGCCATGCCGCAGATTGGACACTCGCCTGGCTCGGGACGGACAATTTCGGGATGCATCGGACACGTCCATCGTGCCCGGCCCGGCGCGTCGGGTATCGCCTCCAGCGCCATGCCGCAGTCCGGGCAATCACCCGGCCCGTCGGCGACTACCTCAGGGTGCATAGGGCAGCTGTAGGTCATTCGAATCGCATCCGTGTCATCACTTTTCGCTTTCATCGCACACACAACAGCGCTCCTCACGTCCCCGCTGTCGCTTGCTCGATCAGAATGCAGATTGAATCGCCGACAGGAATACCGTCGGGCAACTCGCGCCACTGCGCCATCGCATTTTCCATCCGTCTCTGCAGGATCAGCGCCTCGTCCAGCGCCTTGCGATTCTCCTTGATCCGTCGGGCAATGAGCTCTCGCGCGAGCGGACACGGTGATTCACCACGCTCACTCGCGGCCAGGATTTCACGTATTTCATCGAGCTTGTAGCCAAGCGTCTTGGCGCGCTGAATGAATTTCAGTCGCACTACGTCGGTTCGTGCGAAGCGGCGATAACCGTTCGATTCATTACGCTCCGGATGCAGGAGACCGATGCGCGTGTAATACCGGATGGCATCGGCAGTGACGTCGGTTACGCGGGACAGCTCTTTCACGGTCATGTCCGTCATGAGTTCGCGTCTCCTGTACGGCCCGTTTCACCCGCTGTCGCTGGGCGCACGCCTTTGATTAGCGCGAGCGAGCCGAGCGGCGTCCGCAGCCGGAACACCGTTCGCACGTCACTGAATCCCGCTGCCGCCATCATTCCGGCCAGCGCTCCCCGGACGTTGGCACGCGTATTGGCAAATCCGTCGAGTATTCGCACCGGCAAAATCGTGACCGACATCAGAACATCCTGCGGCTCTCCCCAGTCGAGCAGATGCATCTCACCACCCGGCCGGAGCAACCGCAGGCACTGGGCAAACGCCGCGTGTTTGCCCGCATCGTCGAGATGGTGGAACAAGAGACTGGAAACGACAACGTCGACCGTGGCATTCACGAGCCCGGGGTCCTGCGCGCGCGCATTGACGAACTCGACAGTCGCTCCGGCGCGGCGGGCCTTGCGGGCCGCAATGGTCAGAATTGCGGGATCCGCGTCAACCCCAATCACGGTCCAGTCGGGATGGCGCGCTGCCGCCATGATGGCAAGCGATCCCGTGCCGCATCCAAGATCGAGTAGCCGCGACGGACGCGCCGCTTCGATACCCTTAAGCAGCTGCTGTCGGTACGCCGTTTCCCGCGTTGTCAATGCGACGATCGTGTCGTAACAAGGGGTCAAGGCGTGAAAGCGCAGCGCAGGAACGAACCCGGACATTGAACTTCGAGGCTCCACCATTACCCTCCCCAGTCGTTTCTGAACCTATCCTAGAACATAGGTGTTGCACATGGGTCAAGTCGGTGGTGTTAAACGAACGTACTCCTCCGGCCCGGCTTCGAAACGTTGCTGGCAGCGCTGCGAACAAAACGAGAACAATTGCCCATCGTACCGGTGGGTCCATTCCGCCAATTCGGCATCCACCCGCATGCCGCAGACGGGATCGCGGACCCAGTTCTGCCGCCGCCGTGGACGATCCCGAAGGCGGCCGTCCTCGAGCCAGAGAATACGATCCGCAACATCTTCCACCCGGGGGTCGTGCGTTACGAGCACGACGGCGCAACCCTGATCGCGCGCGACGTCGTGCAGGATCATCATCACGTCCCGTCCGTTGCGGGAATCCAGGTTACCGGTGGGCTCGTCGGCGATAATGATTGGTGGCTCGTTGATCAGTGCGCGCGCGATGGCGACGCGTTGTTTTTCGCCGCCGGACAAGGTGCGCGGCAACGCCGATGCCCGCGCACCGAGGTTCAGGCGTTCGATCAATTCGGCCGCGCGTCGGTGACTTCGCTTGCGATCCTGGCCGGCAAGACCTGCAGGCAACAAGATGTTTTCGCGTACCGTCAGGGGCTCCAGCAAATTGAATGCCTGAAAGACGAAGCCGATCCGACGTGCCCGCAGTGTCGCGAGGCGACCGCGGTCCCGGAACGGCACCGGCTGGCCTTCAACGAGGACGTCACCCGCAGTCGGTGTCAGCAGACATCCGAGCATCGACACGAATGTGGTTTTACCCGATCCCGAGGGCCCGGCAATCATGACGAGTTCGCCGGCCGCGACTGCGATCGAGACGTTGTCGACGGCTCTGACGAGCGAACGCCCTTCGCCGAAAGTTCGCGTCAATCCGCGCGCTTCAAGGACCGGTTCCAGCGTACGCTCAGACACGGAAAGCCGCCGCCGGATCGATCCGTGCGAGCTTCACGATCGAGAAGGCCGCTGCGATCAGAGCGCCCAACGCCGCAAGTGCAGCGAGTCGCACCACCAGGGTCATCTGCAGCGACAAGCTGACGTGAGGTAAGAACTGCCTGCTCACCTCAACGAGTACAATCGCAAGCCCGGTAGCGATCAGCATTCCCGCGAAACACAACACCAAGGCCTGAATAAGCACGCCGCCCGCCATCACGAACCCGTTCGTACCCAGCGCCTTCAAAATAACGAGTTCAGGGGTCTTGCGGGCGATAAACGCTTGTACCGAAAATGCTGTCAGTAGTATCGCCAGGCCCGTTCCTATTGTCGTCATCAATCCGATCAACTCTACCCCCATTTGCAGGGCCATGCGCCGGTCGCTGGCAATGAATGCCTCGGCGGTCATTGCATGCACGCCGTCGATGACCGTGTTGATCTGCCGGGCGATGTTCCGGGCATCGTAGCCAGGCTTCAGATCAATGAGCAAATAACTGTGCGACGCGCTCAGCGACATTGCGTCGCGCAGCGTCTCGAGCGTGACGAACATGACCGGGTTTGCCATCGAGAACGTCTCCTTGCTGAGGCCAACGACGGTAAGCGCCCGATCCGCGAGGCGAGCGCGATCACCTATTTTTACTTTCACCATCCGTCCGATGGCGGCAGGAACGACGATGTCTCCGGCGTTGTGCGGGCGAACTCCCTTCTCGAGCAACCACGGTCCGGCCCGATCGTTCGTCGCCTCTATGCCGATAATGTAAGAGAACCATCGCCGTCCGCCGATGACAACGATTGAGTTCAGGTAAAGAATCGGTGTCACACGCTGTACGCCGGCGATCCGCTCGATCCGCGTCTGCTTCGAGTCCCAGATGAGTGAACTGGCCATGTGCATGTTCTCCACCCCGTTTTGCATCACCCATACATCGGCATGCATGTTTTCGGGGTAGGCAACGATTCGGCCGGCCTCGCCGACGAATACCGCATCGAACAGCACGACGAGCAGCAGCGCACCCGCCACGGCCATGGCCGAAAACCCGAACGCCAGCCGCTGGTTTGCCATACTCTTCAGGGTCCAGCGCAACATGCTTATTGTTTGAACGCTTCGCTGGGATCGATGCGGCTGATCAAGCGCAGCGCCATCAACCCGCCCGCGATGCCACAGATCACGGTGCCGACGCCGGTACGGAAAACAACATCCGGCTCAAGCGGAAGCACGCGATACAGCGGCGCTACGGCATCGAGAATCTGCGCGACCACCCACGAAAATGCAAGCGCGCACGGCAACGCCGTCGCCATAAGAATTACCGATTCGATAACGAGTGCCATCAGTGCGGAGCTGTCGCGCACCCCAACCGCGTACAAGACAACGTAATCGCGCAAACGCGCCTGTACCCCCGAAAACATGACGATCGCCACGACCACCAGCGCTGTCACGTACGCTACACCGAGAAGTACACCGAGGACCGGATCGAAGAGATCGCGGCCAAGCGAGACGTCATTTTCCGCGAGCGTCGAGGCGTGAATGACGTCAATTCCGGTGACTGACTTTTCGATGGCCTGTTTGACCGCGGCAACGTCGGTACCCGCCTTCGGCGTGACCAGCAGAAACCCGACAATCGGCACGCTTGCAATGTCAGCACCGATATCGAGCGCCCAAAACAGATCGATCAGATCGCCAAAATCGATAAACGCAAAGGGCGTGAAGAACGCAGCGGCGCCGGACGCCACCCCCGAAATTCGAAAAGGGTAACCGGTTATTTCGATCGGTTCGTCAACCTCAAGCCGGTATTTCTCCGACAGCGAGCGATCGATAACGATCCTCCCGCCACCGAGCTTCGCGCTGCCGCGCAGCACCTCGTCCGGACCGCCCGCCCCATCGCTGACGACAAGTAGGATCGGCGTTTTGCGGCCATCTTTGTCGAATACCACGGGCACTACGGAAAGCGGTGAAACAGACGCGACGCCCGCAACGGCCTCGATACTGGCCCGGGCGAGTTGCGGAATGGCGGAGCGGGTACCGATGAAATTCTCCACGCCCTGCTGCACGACGAACAAGGGCGCGTGGCGGTCGTACACGGCATCACGAAGCTGCGCGTCAAGCCCGCTACGAAAACCTTCGAGTATGAGCACGACAGCGATTACCGATGCGAGCGCAGTCACAATCAGCATCGTTCGCGATGGTTCATAAGCCAGCCGGCGAAGAACCAGCCGCAACATGACACTGACAGATCCCGAAAATACCCGACGTGTATCGGTGTCGCGCATCAGCCCTCCCGCTTCCGATCTCACGGCGTGACCTGTTGCTGCGGATGGTGAGTGCCACGCGTTGCGTATCGTCTGGCACCCATTCCAGTCTGAGCGTTCAAGAAGACTATTGCTATGTGAATTTTCTCATTACGTGCTTTGTTGTGGCATTCGTTGATCGTCATCAAAATTCCCTTCCCGGCTCCTCCGACGCGTGAAGCGTTCGGAGCAGATATGCCCGCAACAGCAATTTCTCCTGTATTGCTCTGACTTAAGCCGTCCATGGCGGTTGCGGCGGAGTAGCGCGCAAAGGGATTCGACTAGAATCGACTGCGTAGTCCGGCAGCTTGTATTGAATCGGCGCCGCCAACCCGGTGAGCGCGACGAAGCGCCAGCCCTCAAAGCGTCCCGCAGCAGTCGCCCGAGAGCGCGCTCGGTCAGACAGGCTCGTCATTCTGCCGACCCGACTGCCGACGATTGATCGCATAGTCGACGACCGCGCCACGGAACGGCAACGCCAGCATACCCGGTAGCTCGTCGACCTCGCTCGCGCGGCGGAAACCGCGGATGCCGATGGTCATACCTTCGTGTCCGCTGCGCGGCTGGTCGCGGTAGGTGCCGCACAACCGATCCCAGACCGACAGGTTGAAACCAAAGTTGGAATTCGTCTCGTCGTCCTCGACCGAGTGGTGCACACGGTGCATGTCCGGCGTGACGATCAGCAGGCGTAGCACACGGTCGATCGGATCGGGCACGCGCACGTTGCCGTGATTGAACATGGCCATACCGTTGAGGATCAGCTCGAACAGGAGCACCGCCGCGACCGCGGCGCCGAGCACCGCAATCACCGCAAACTTGATCAGCATCGACAGCACGATCTCGAACGGGTGAAAGCGTGCCCCGGTGGTCAGGTCGTAGTCCAGATCGGCGTGGTGCATCCGGTGCACGCGCCACAATAACGGTATCGCATGCACCATCACGTGCTGCAGCCAGATCGCGAAATCCAGCACAATGACGGCGATCAGCAATTCGAACCAGTGCGGCAAGGCGAGCGTATTCAGCACGCCCCAGCCGCGGTGTTCCGCGAACAGCGCCACGCCGATCGCAGCGGTCGGAAACAACAGGCGCAGCATTAAACTATTGAGCACGACAAGGCCAATGTTGCTCCGCCAGCGCTGCGCCTTTGAAACGGTCAGTGCCCGGCGTGGCGCCAGCAACTCCCAAATCGCCATCACGGCGAAAATACCAACGAATACCGTCAGCCGGATAGCGATCTCGTGCGTCTGCAGGGTGTCCACGGTGCCTCCTATGAGCGCGGGGCGCGTCGGCGTGATCAGGCCACTGGCCAGCACGGTACAGACCGGCTAACATTCAACCCATTAGTTGAATTAATAGGGAAGCGCGCGATAGGTGTCAAGCAGCAAGGTTCCGAAACAACAGCTGTTCGAGCAGCTGGCGCAGTTCGCCCAGGCCTTTGCCAGCGGGGCGCGGCTGGAAATCCTCGATTTCCTGGCCCAGGGTGATCGCAGCGTCGATGCGCTGGCACGGGTCGCCGGCTTGTCGATCGCGAACACCTCGAAACACCTGCAGCAGCTCAAGGCGCTCGGCCTGGTCGAGGCGCGGCGAGCCGGTAAACAAGTGTTCTACCAGCTCGCCGACGACCGGGTGCTGGATGTAATCGCGGGTCTGCGCGCATTGGCCGAATCGCAGTCCGATGCAGTGGGCGCGCTGGTCCGCAGCTATCTGTTCGCCCGCGATGAGCTCGAGCCCGTGGGACCCGCCGAGCTGCTCGCGCTGGCTTCCGACGGCCTCGTGACGGTGCTGGATGTCCGCCCTGCCGAAGAATACGTGCAGGGTCATATCCCCGGAGCGCTCAACGTGCCGCTGGACAACCTGAAGTCCCGTTTGCGCTCGCTGCCCGCCAACCAGGAAGTGATCGCCTATTGCCGTGGCCCGTGGTGCGTGTTGTCGTTCGAGGCGGTGCGAATGTTGCGCAAGGCGGGGTTCACGGCACGGCGCCTGCAGGACGGCCTGCCGGAATGGCGGCGTGCCGGCCATCCGATGGCGATGGCATCAGGCGTCGGGTAAAAAATGGGGGGCATACCCCTTGTTACCTTGCACTCCAGATACTCGTGCTACTCAATATCGGGGGAACGTCGGGCAGCTACCCCCCACCGGCCGGTATGCCATCACCGGTTTTATGGGGCGACGAAGAGACTGTGCGCGAACGCTTCGGCGACGGCGTCGCCGACCTCCGGATCACAAAACGAATGTACCCGGTCCGGTATCCCTTTTCGCCTGCCGAGGTGGTCGAGTTCTTCCGCGTGTATTACGGCCCGACGAATAGCGCTTTCGCGACATTGGCGTCTGAGCCTGAGAAACTGGCGGCGCTGCGGCGTGATCTCGAAGCCCATTGGCGCGATCACAATACTGCGCAGGATGGAGGAACCACCATCGAAGCGGAGTACCTTGAAGTTGTCGCGGTAAAGGCGTAATCATCGTAGCGCCATTCCCGGAAACGCTGCGGCCAATTAAATGAATACTGCAATCCTCATTGGCAGCGCTTTTGGCGCTGCTCTAGGGCTAATCCACGCAGCCGGGCTCGCGCGGCGGATTTTCGCGCGCTCCGACTTTGCGTTCCCCGGTTTCGCCCTGGGGAGGATATGGACACCGCTGTATTACGGACTCTGGACGATACTCCTGTGGGTAATTTTCGGCGCGTACGTCCTGTATTTATGGCTGATAGCTTGCGGCGTGTTCGGCCTGCATCGCCTGTGGCGCGGCCCGTTACCGGCAGGACGGTACTGAATGCCGGCAATCCGCAGCGTCAAGACACTCGCCATCATCGGTGCGGGCGCCGCCGGTCTGGTCACTGCCAAGACACTACTTGCACGAGGATATTCTTGCACAGTGTTCGAGCGCAGCCAGGCGCTGGGCGGCGTATGGGCTGCGGGCTATTCGAACTTCGGCCTCCAGGTTCAACGGGAACTCTACGAGTTTCCGGACTTCCCACACCAGCCGGACACACCCGATTTCACGCCGGGGGAACAGGTTCAGCAGTACCTCGAGCGGTATGCGCGGCGGTTTGGAGTATGGCCCACCATTCGTTTCGACACGTCCGTCACAAATGTAAGCAAAGCGCCGGACGGTGCCGGTTGGAAATTGACGCTTGAACATGACGGCGCGATGCGCGACGAGCGCTTCGATTTCGTCGTCGTGTGCACCGGATTGTTCTCGAATAAGCCGCATATGCCATCGTTCCCCGGGCAGGATAATTTTGCAGGTGAAATCATTCACGTGTCTGCGTTGAGGCATCGTGAACAGCTCACGAACAAGAAAGTCGCCGTGGTGGGGTTTGGTAAGAGTGCGAGCGACGCGGCACTCGAATCGGCCGCGACCGCCACGAACACGTTGCTGGTTTTTCGCGAGGTCCATTGGCCGGTACCGACGAAGCTGTTGGAACTCCTGCCGTTCAAATGGGCGATGCTGAATCGCCTGACCAGCACGCTGCTCCCGCCTTACTATCGGCCTTCAATGCTGGAGCGCTGTCTGCATTCGCTGGGCAGGCCCCTCGTATGGCTGTGGTGGCGGCTCGTGGAGCTGCTCCTCATCGCGCAGTTCGGGCTTGGCTCACGGGGCAATTCGCGGCTGAACCTCGTCCCCCGCCAGCCGATCGAGTTCGATGCTTTCGGTGAGGCGGTTATGCTGCCGCGGCCGGAGTTTTATCGCAGCTTGAGGAGTGGGGCAATCGAACCCGTAATGACGGAAATCAATGAATTCACGGCGCATGGCCTCGTCCTGAAAGACCGTAGCCAACGGGAGATAGACATCGTCATCCTCGCGACGGGCTGGGAAACAGACTACGGATTTTTCGACGAGGACCTGCGTCGCTCACTCGATTTTTCAGTCGATGGTCTTTACCTCTATCGCCAGATGCTTCACCCGCAGGTCGAGGGCCTCGCCTTCATCGGTTACGCGTCTACGATCGCAAGCGTATTGACTTATAACCTGCAGGGACGTTGGCTCGCAGACTTGCTGGACGGAAAGCACCACCTGCCGACGAAGGACCTGATGCAGGCAGATATCGCGGCGCAACGCGTATGGAAGCGGGCAAACATGCCATTCAGCCGTGGTCGCGCGGCACGTCTGCTGCTGCACATGCTTCATTACCATGACGAGTTGCTGGTCGACTTGCACATCTCCCCGCTGCGCAAAACTGGCTGGCTGGCACCGTTCAAGGAAGTTTTCGCCCCGTACGAGCCGAGAGACTATCGAGATGTCGTGAACTGAGTTGCGCACAGCCTGCTTCATCCTCCGCGCGCGTCAGAGGTAACGCGTTGCGCCTGCGGCGGCTCCGGACAGATAGACGAACGAACTGCGGGTTGTCGATTTGCACCGAAAACTGATCAGGGAATTACTCAGCTTCGGATCTGGCCGGCGCGCCGATTGGCCCAAACTTCACTGATTATGTCCCGCCCGTATCTGGCGACACACAAGGCTGCAAAGCTACGATGAGCAACGCATTTTCCTTGAAAGCTCCAGTGCCATGAACATCCGTCAGATCAGAAACGCCACGCTTGTCATCGAGTACGCCGGCAAACGCTTCCTCACCGACCCCTGGTTTGGTCCCAAAGGTGATTTCCCTGGCTTCGACGGCACGCCAAACAGTCACATTCGCAATCCAACCGTCGATTTACCTGTTCCCATCGAGGAGCTCCTGGACGTAGACGCAGTCGTCCTGACCCACGTTCATCCCGATCACTGGGACGACCATGCCGCTCGCGCGCTGCCGAAGGACATTCCCTTCTTCGTACAGCATCCCGGTGATCGCGAGATAATCAAAGCTGCAGGCTTCACCGATGTGCGCATGCTCACGGGTAACCCGGAGTTCGACGGCGTCAAATTGATAAAAACGCCGGGCCAGCACGGTTCTGATGAATGTGTCACCGCCATTTACGACCTTTTAGGAGAAGTCTGCGGGGTCGTGTTCAGGCATCTCGCCGAGCCCACGCTTTACCTCGCGGGCGATACGGTATTCAACGACTACGTGGCGGGCAATCTGCGCACCTTCTTACCGGACGTCATCGTGCTCAACTGCTGCGATGCCCAGGTCGTGGGTTTCGGATCGATCATCATGAGCAAAGAAGACGTGCGCGAAGTCTATCGCGCGGCGCCTGAGGCCCGCATCGTCGCGAGCCATATGGAGGCGGTGAACCATGCCACGCTAACACGTGCCGCGCTTCGCGCGTTTCTGGCCGAACATGAGATGACCGACCGGGTGCTCGTACCAGAGGACGGCGAGACCTGCGCGCTATAAGCGGGGCGGCCAATTCCAAATACAACGAATATACGCAATGGAGTAAAACAGAATGTCACTCGAAGCCAACAAGCAACTCGTGCGTCGCTTCTACGCGGCGATTGAGAAAGGGGATTTTGATGCCCTGCACGACATGGTCCACGACGACTTCGTGTTCTACAGTCAAATCGACACTCCGAAGCCGGGTGTACAGGGCCTGGCCGATTCGGAGAAGCCGAGTTTTGACGCCTTCGACAGCTTCATATTCCCGATCGATACCCTCGTGGCGGAAGGCGACAAAGTAGCCGCCTACATGAGGTTCGAAGGTAAAGGTTACCGCACCGACATCTTCGGCGTGCCGGCGCGCGGACAGAACGTGCGAATTTCTTTAATGATGCTGCTCACCGTGAGGGACGGGAAGATCGTCGAAAAGCGCGCGCATTTCGACGTTGGTGACATTCGCCGTCAACTTGCTGCCTGATCGGCTCAGGGGATTGCTGGGGAAGCCCGTTTGGAGCCTGTCTGGTCTGGAAAAAGCGCCGCGGCTCGCCCTCGAAGAAGTGATGGCGTGGCTGCAGCGGAACGCTCGCGGGGGCTTTGAAATTGCTCGCGCCAGGCAGTGGGCGTAAAGCCGAACGCCTCACGGAAGTGGCGTCGAAAGGATGCAACGGAACCAAATCCCGCAGCGTCCGCTACGGCGTCGACGGAGCTGTCTGACGACTCCAACAAGCGCTGGCTATAGAGCAATCGCTCGTTCAACAGCCAATTCGCGGCGCTGGTTCCCGTCAATGCCCTGAAGTGTCGCGTGAAGCTCCGGCGACTCATCCGTGCTTCCCGGGCAAGCGCGTCCACGGTGTGTGGTTCCTGCAGGCGCGTGCGGACGGAATTCAACAATGCGGTGAGCCGACAGTCGCCGGATGTCTCAGGCAAGGGTTGCTCAATGATTTGGTCCTGTCCGCCATCGCGGTGCGGGGCTACAACAAGCCGCCGCGCGGTACGATTGGCGACAGTCGCGCCAAGTCGTTTACGGAGTACGTGCAGGCAAACATCCAGGCTCGCCGCGGTTCCGGCCGAGGTCAAGATATTGCCATCGTCGACGTAGAGTACGTCTGGCTCCATATGAATCGACGGGAAGCGCCTGGAGAGTTGGTCCACGCACTCCCAGTGAGTCGTCGCACGCCGTCCCTCGAGCAAACCTGCCGCCGCAAGTACGTAAGTGCCGAGACACAAACCAACAAGTTCCGCGCCGCGATCGTGCGCACGTTTCAGCGCCGCGAGCAGTCGTGGGGGCGGCGCATCCAGCTCTTCTCGCCAACCCGGCACGATGATGGCATCGGCTGTTTCGAGAACTTTGATCGACGCGAGATCGGTGAGACCGAATCCTGCGGTCGTCCTGATTTTGCCGGATTCACCGGCGCATACCACGACATCGAAAACGCTCGAGGATGCAACTGCGCCGAACACGAAAGAAGGTACCGACAGATGGAACGGAATGACGCCATGGAAAGCAACCACAGCTACAGAACAACGGTTGGAACTTTCGGACATTGTCGTCCCCATTGGCAAGCGGGTTTGCACGACGAGTTTGGATCAGAGTCGAGAACCGCGAAATCGCCAGCCCTGCGACGATTTATCGAAACCGCGACGCTTGGATTCAGTCTACAGATTTCCCTTGTGCAAGACAGCGGCCGGAATCTGTGACATGTCGCTAAATCAGCGACGTACGGTCACGCGGGTCGCGCCATCGGCGGTTGACCCGACTACCGGTTTTTTTTGGTTTAGTCACGCGGCGAAAAACGAACGAGCAACGCAAAAAACGAGAGCGCCAAGAACGAACGACCTTTTATTAGTCATCATCGACTTCATGGCAACTATCCGGCCTAGCCTATCGGGCAAGTACTTCAACGAAAACGACTTTTACCGGGCATACCCGACTTTTTGCGGTGGAATACGGAAAGAGTCGATTGGATCGGATCAGAGGAAAGGGACCGCGCGAAATATTGTTATAAGCACGGCTATGCCCCAAACAAAAAAGCATACAGTGGTTAAGTCATTGAAAAGTATGCCGGAACGCAGACTCGAACTGCGGACCTACGCATTACGAATGCG
>CAXBJY010000014.1:0-87756 GCA_963976285.1 uncultured Gammaproteobacteria bacterium | reverse complement strand
GGGGTTTCGCGAAGTAAAACCGCGACGCAAGACCGAACCCGTGAATCGCGCGGTTACCCGACTGTCCAAGAAATATTTCGTTGACGTATCCCTCGAGAATTTCCTTCTTCGTGTAGCGTCGCTCAAGTGAAATCGCGATCAGGGCTTCACGGATTTTCCTGGTCCAGGAACGCGCATTCGTGAGGTACACGTTCTTGACGAGCTGCTGCGTAATCGTGCTGCCGCCCTCGGTAACCCGACCTGCAAGTACGTTCGTGACTGCGGCACGTGCTATGCCGATTACGTCGAGACCGAAATGATCGTAGAAACGCCGATCTTCGACGGCAACGAGAATATCGAGAAAGCGCGTCGGCACGTCGTCGATGTCCACGAGTACCCGATCTTCGAACTTCTCACCGTGGACGACACCAATCTCGATCGGCTCGATACGCACCACGGGTACCGGCTCGCGACGATCCATATCGACGATTGAAGCGACCGCGCCGCCGGCGAACGCGAGCGCGATCTTGCGTGCCGGTTCATCGTCGTCAGGGAACTCGAAGCGTCGGGTAAAAACCTGCAGTCCGTTCCCGCTGCGGACAAATGCGCCAGGCTGATCAAGCGCACTCTTGCGGGCATAACCGACCGCTGAAAGATTCGCCTCGAGTTCCGCTCGACCGAGTCGTGCGCCGGCGAACAACTCCTGCGGCGCGGCGTAAATCCGCGCCGGCAACTGCCATTCCCGCAACGTCGCGGAACGGCTGATTCCGGTGTCGATCCAGAACCAGTAAGCGACTCCGGCAAGCACAAGCCACAACATCGCGTGGCGTGCGTAGAACCGGATAATTCGCAGCCATCCGCGTTTCGATTGGCGTTTACGCCTGCTGGGCATCAGTCGACCGATATGCTCTTGAACAAGTTGTCAGGCAGTTTGTGAACCGCGACCAGACACGGCGGTGGGGCGTGGGCGCGCGGGAGTCGGGGACGGGCTCTGACAGCACGTTATGTCAGGGCAAAAAAAACCCCGCCGGAATCGGCGGGGGTTAATATTTCCGGAACCTGCGAAAACTCCGGGCATCCTGCGCGCAAGCGCCGGAGCCCGTCGGTTCGACCATTAGCTGCGGTGCTTACGGTCGTACTCACGCTCCCACTTCCTTGTAAACGCGTCGACCGCCCGTTGCATCGCATCGCGTTTGCGCTGCTCTGCCCTGCGTTGACGCGCCGCTTCCTTGCGCGCAGCTATTTTCGCTCTTGCTTCAGCGATTTCCCGCTTCAGCCGTTCCTTTTTTTCCAGCTCGATTGCGAGCTCTGCGGCCGCTTCAGACGTTACTTTTTTTTAGCGGCTTTTTTCCTCGCCGGACGACGGGCGGTTTTCTTCTTCGCCGCCTTTTTCTTCGTCGCCTTTTTCTTCGCTACTTTCCGTTTCGCAACCTTCTTTTTAGCGACCTTCTTTTTGGTCGCCTTACGCTTGGTCGCTTTTTTCTTCGTAGCCTTTCTCTTCGCTACTTTTTTCTTTGCTACTTTTTTCTTCGTAACCTTTCGCTTTGCGACCTTTTTCTTCGCTACTTTCTTCTTAGTAGCTTTCTTCCGAACGACTCGTTTTTTAGCCGCGGTCTTCTTCCGACTCGTCGACTTTTTCTTAGTCGCTTTTTTCTTTGCTTTCGCCATGACAAAAGCCCCCCTTAATTTTGTTTGGGATTAAAACGCAACACCACGATCGTTTATATACATGACTACCACACGTAGTGCAAACAATTATAGTACAAATTTCCGCGTGCAAATTGCTTGTGTGTTTTTGTCACAACACTTCGAACACCGAAAAAATTACTCGCACTTGCGCCACGTATCGTCTGCTACAACAACACGCGATCTGAAACGATCTTTGAACACTCTCGTTATCGGCAGTCCGCCATGCAAGCTTGAAAGTTACGCTAACGCCTTGCGAATCCGTTCCCTGATCTCGCTCACGTCGCCCTTGCCGTCTACTGATTCAAATCTTAGTGCGGAGGATTCCGCGGCTACTTTCGTGTAGTAGCCAACAAGCGGTTTTGTCTGCTCATGATAGATACGCAAGCGTTCCCGTACGGTGCTTTCAGCGTCATCATCACGCTGGATCAAATCCTCACCGGTGACATCATCCTTACCCGGCACCTGCGGCGGATTGAACTCGATGTGATACGTACGGCCGGACCCGGGATGAATACGGCGACCTGACATTCGGCGAACAATTTCATCATCCTCGACAACGATTTCAACGACCCGGTCGAGCGTAACGCCCGCGGCCGCCAGCCCTTCCGCCTGTGGAATCGTGCGCGGGAATCCATCAAACAGGAAACCCTCGGCACAATCCGGTTCGCGCAGGCGCTCGGCGACGAGTCCAAGGATTATTTCGTCGGACACGAGTCCGCCGGCATCCATGACTTTCTTCGCCTCGATCCCGAGCGCGGTGCCCGCGGCGACAGCCGCGCGCAACATGTCACCGGTCGATATTTTCGGTATTCCGTAGGCTTCGCAGATGAAATCAGCCTGGGTACCTTTGCCGGCTCCCGGCCCCCCTAATAATATGACTCGCATAGTTGTCCTCCGGGACAATTTGTAGTGTGAAATTTCTCATGCACGCACGGCGCGTGCGGGTGCGCATACCGCTGTGCCCGTGCGCTGCAGGCCTGCGCCCGGCGCCATGTGCGACAAGCGCAAGCGATCGCCGAAACGCCTCCGGCCCGTGCGCCCGCGTACTCAAATAACGCAATGCTAAACTACGACCGCCGCCAGAGGCGAATCAGGAAAACGCGTACGCCTGCGGTAGTGCTGCAGGCATCGTGCGACGACGGACAAGCAGGTAATGCGATGAAACTTGATTTTGACGATCACGGTGCCCGGAAAACCATTGGCGCCTATTCGACCGCGGGCATTACAGTCGATGGTGCGGTTCTCACCGAACCGTTTGTCCTCGTAGGCGATCGGCTTGTGACGAACGCGCTGCCGCGAACGATCGCCGAATTCGACACCGCGGCGCTGCGTGATCTCATTGCATTCGACCAGAGCATTATCATCATCGGCACCGGCGCGTCGCAGGTGCTGCTCGGCGGCAAGATACTGAGCGCCGCTTTTGAACGCGCGATTGGGGTCGAGGTTATGACGACGCCGGCGGCGTGCCGTTGCTACAACGTACTCGTGGCGGAAAACCGCGCCGTGGTCGGCGCCTTTTACATGCTGTAAGCACGGCGCCTCAGGTCTCGGCAAACAGCGCATCGACCGAAAACCCCTCGCGTTCGAGGATTTGTCGCAATCGCCGCAGCGCTTCGATCTGAATCTGGCGCACCCGTTCACGCGTCACACCGATCTCGTTACCAACCTCCTCCAGCGTCGCACTCTCGTATCCGTACAGCCCGAAGCGACGCACCACCACGGAGCGTTGCTTCTCGTTTAACTGATTCAGCCAGGTGTCGATGTGCCGCTGCACGTCATCATCCTGCAGCAGCAACGACGGGTCGGGGTTTTGTTCGTCCGGAATCGTGTCGAGCACAGAGCGCTCCGAATCGCGTTCGGCCGGTACATCGACCGAAGTGACCCGCTCGTTCAGCCCGAGCATCCGGCGCACGTCCTCGAGCGGACGATCGAGCATTTGCGCAACGTCTTCCGGGCTGGGTTCGCGGTCGAGCGTCTGCGCGAGCTGGCGCGCGGCCCGCAGGTAAATATTGATCTCCTTGACGACGTGAATCGGCAGACGGATGGTCCGCGTCTGGTTCATCAGGGCGCGTTCGATCGTTTGACGGATCCACCACGTTGCATACGTCGAAAAGCGGAAACCGCGCTCCGGATCAAATTTCTCCACGGCACGGATCAAGCCGAGATTCCCCTCCTCGATCAGATCGAGCAGGGCCAGGCCGCGATTCATATAACGGCGCGCGATTTTCACGACGAGACGCAGATTCGATTCGATCATGCGCTTGCGCGCACTTTCGTCACCTTTCAGTGACAGGCGCGCGAAGTACACTTCCTCTTCCGCGCTGAGTAACGGCGAGTAGCCAATCTCGCTCAGATAAATCCTCGTTGCATCGAGATCACCGATAGCGACGTCCTTCGCACCGGTTACCCGTTCCGTGCTGAATTTCGTATCGGTCGTCGGCGGATCCGGATCTTCAGCGCCGCTATCGGGCGCCTCGGACAGGTCGAGGGGTTCGCTATCGCTGTCGGTGTCGTCCGCGATCGAGTCGGGCTCGTCCCCGCTGGCGGCAGCGTCGTTGGGGGGTGGTGCTTGCTTGCTGGTTCGTGGCTTCTTGCGTGATCGAGCCATAATATCAGGGTCGCGGAAGGAGTTTCAGCGGTTCGACAGCTTTCCCGTCGCGGCGGATCTCGAAATGTAGCATGACGGTTTTGGCCTCCGAGTCACCCATCTCTGCGATCGATTCGCCAGACTTTACCGTCGCGCCTTCAGCAACGAGCAGGCGCTCGTTATGAGCATAAGCACTGAGGAATTCCTCGTTATGCTTAACGATGATAAGCCGACCATATCCCCGGAGTCCACTGCCACTATAGACCACCTGGCCCGCCGCCGCGGCTTTCACCGGTTGGCCCCGTTTACCGAGTATTTCGATGCCTTTCGTCCCGAGCGCCGACGTCGCCGGGCGGACCGAACCCGTCGCCGGCCAGGTCCAGTGCAATCCGGCCGCGCGTGATTGCGCTGCCGGTGGACGCGGTACCGGTGTGGGCTGGCGTTGCGGCGTCCGCGGCGTCACGCGCTTCGCGACCGTCCGTGCCGGTGCCGGCGCCGGTGCACTGAGCCTGAGCTTCTGTCCAACGAAAATCAGGTTTGGATTCGCGAGCTTGTTCCAGCGTGCGAGTTGGCGATAATCGAGGCGATAACGCCACGCGATCGAATGCAGCGTGTCGCCGGCACGAACGACATATTGCGCGGGCACCGTCGCGCTGTGCGGGAGTTGCTCGGCGCCGTAGCGGTGGACCGTGGCCTGATTCCGCGGCGGCGGTGATTTCTGGGCGATCGGTGCGGCAACCTTGTTCGCACAAGCGGCAACGAGTGCCAGCAACACACACAGGGCCGCGAGGCGGAATCCTCGGATGGGACACATCGTGGACCGGGCCTACCCGATACCGCTCACCATCGGTACGAAACTGACAAGTTCGAGCGTTTGCTCCTCGATGCCAGTAGCGTGCTTGCACACGAGGCGGAGTTCCTGGCGGCCGGGTTGACCGACTGGAATGACGAGCCTGCCGCCAACGGCGAGTTGATCAACGAGCGCTGCGGGGATCCCGACGGCGGCGGCGGCAACGAGAATCGCATCGAATGGTGCGTGTTTGGCCCAGCCCTCGCAACCGTCACCGTGGAGAACCCGTACATTATTCACCCGCAGTTCGTGCAGTCTCACCCGCAGCTTGCTCGCGAGCGCACCAATACGTTCCACGCTGTATACCGTTTTCGCCACTTGCGACAGGATCACACTCTGGTAGCCGCAGCCGGCACCAACCTCGAGCACATTGTCGAGTTCGCGCCCGCCGAGCAGCGTTTGCGTCATCGCGGCGACGATATAAGGCTGCGAAATCGTTTGGCCGAAACCGATCGGAAGCGCGTTATTCTCATAGGCGCGACTCGCCAACGCCTCGTCCACAAACAGGTGTCGTGGTGTCGTGCGAATCAGTTCGAGCACGATCTCCGAATCGATCCCCATCTTGCGAAGTTTGTTCACGAGGCGATCGCGCGCGCGCTGAGAGGTCATGCCGATGCCGCGCGAATCCGTATTCATCGTTCAGTGGGCCGTTGCATCACGGACCGGGGTCGGTCGCCGGAGTGCAGCCGCGCCGCCCGGACCGCAGGTGGTCGTGAGCTTGGGGACCGGCATGGTCGGATCAGGGCGTCTCAATCGCGCGCTCCGCGTACAGTCAATGTGGAGAACCACAAATCAAAAGCTCCAGTAGCGCCTTTTGCGCGTGCAGGCGGTTACCGGCCTCGTCCCACACGACGCTGTTCGCGTGGTCAAGCACGTCGGCGGAGACTTCTTCACCGCGATGCGCCGGCAGACAGTGCATGAACAGCGCATCGGGCTTCGCGTGCGCCATCAATGCGCCATTGACCTGAAAATCGCGAAACTTCTCCGTCCTTCGTGCGGCTTCTTCTTCCTGCCCCATACTTGCCCAGACATCGGTAACGACGAGGTCGGCGTCAGCCACGGCTGCGACGGGATCGTGGCAAAAGTCGATTTCGCCGCCGCCGGCGCCGGATTCGAGCATCACCGGTTCGTAACCTTCGGGCGAGGCAATGAACAACCGGAACCCGAACAGGCTTGCGGCATTGATATAGGAGTTGCACATGTTGTTACCGTCGCCGATCCAGGCGACCTTGCGGCCTTCGATATCACCGCGGTGTTCAAAATACGTCTGCATATCCGCGAGCAACTGGCACGGATGGAAACTGTCGGTCAATCCGTTGATCACCGGCACACCGGAATGGCGCGCAAGTTCTTCAACGAGTTCGTGCGCGAACGTCCGCACGAGAATCGCGTCGCACATGCCGGACAGGACCCGTGCAGTATCGGCGATGGGCTCACCGCGACCGAGTTGCGTGTCGCGTGGTGACAGAAAAACCGCGCCACCGCCGCTTTCGATCATCGCGGATTCGAACGCGACACGCGTGCGCGTCGATGATTTGTCGAAAATCATCGCAAGCACGCGGTTGGCAAAAATGGATGGCCGTTCGCCGCGCGCGCGCAGCGCTTTCAGTTCGGACGCGCGTGCGATGACCACCCGCAATTCCGCGGGCGACAGGTCCTGTAGCGTGAGAAAATGGCGAACGCTCATAGGCTATGAAGCACGGCCGAACTCCGCGACGAGATCGCTCACCGAGGTAACGAGGTGACCGGCTTCGTCATCGGACATCACGAGTGGCGGCAGCAGCCGGATGACATTTTCCGCCGTCACGTTCAGCAACACGCCGGCATCGAGCGCCTTGCCGACGAGTTCCCCGCAGGGCCGGTCGAGCACGATGCCGATCATGAGTCCCTTGCCGCGAATTTCCCGCACACAGGGGTTCGACCCGAGACGGTTTTCGAAACCGCCCATAATGCGCGCGCTGAGTTCACGACAGCGTTCCACGAGCGCCTCGTCGGCGATCGTATCGAACACGGCAAGCGCCGCGCGACATGCCAGCGGATTGCCACCAAATGTCGAGCCATGCGAACCGGGTTGCAGTACTCCGGCGGCAGTCGCACGCGCAAGACACGCGCCAATCGGCACGCCGTTGCCGAGCGATTTCGCCAGTGTCATGACATCGGGCTGCACGTTCTCGTGCTGGAACGCGAACAGCTTTCCGGTTCGCGCCATGCCCGACTGCACTTCATCGAGCATGAGCAGTGCCGAATGCTCGTCGCACAGGGCCCGCAGCTGCTCGAGATAACCAGCCGGAGGCACCACGACGCCCCCTTCTCCCTGCACCGGTTCGACGAGCACGGCGACGACGTCATCGCGTTCGTCCATGATCGCGGCCACTGCTTCGGCATTCCCGTAAGGCGCGTGCACAAAGCCGGCAACAAGCGGTTCGAATCCGTGTTGCACTTTCGGGTTACCCGTCGCGCTCAGCGTCGCCATCGTGCGGCCGTGAAAACTGCCGTGCATCGTTATGACGACGGGTACATCGACGCCGCGATCGTGGCCATAGCGTCGCGCTATCTTGATCGCGACTTCATTCGCTTCGGCACCGGAGTTGCAGAAGAACGCGTTATCGAGACCCGCGGCGGTGGTGAGCTTTTCCGCCAGCTGCTCCTGCAGATCGATACGGTACAGATTCGAGGTGTGCAGTAACTCCCCGGCCTGCAGGCAAATCGCTTCGGTTACGTTCGGATGGGCATGCCCGAGACCACACACCGCGATGCCACACAGGGCATCGAAGTAGCGCTTCCCGTCAGTGTCCCACAGCCACGCCCCTTCGCCACGCTCGAACGTCACTTGCTGTCGATTGTACGTCGACATCAACGGGTTTCCCTTTGTTGCATTCATGAGAAATACTCTCACATCGTGTCATCGACGGCGCACGGCAGGATTGCCGTGCCCGCGCCTGATTCGACACATCAAACCGGTGAAAAAACAAAGCCCGGCCGCCGGGCCGGGCTTTGTGCGGGCCGCTTCGAGGCAGCGCGTCCTACATCGGCAACCCGTGCACGCTGCCCTGCATGAACAGCAGCATCGGTATCGACATCATGACATTCGAACGCGAGGCAAGAAATGCGACGCGGCGGGCGCGTGCTTTCTCGTCATCCGTTGCCGCAACAATGCCGAGGATTTTTTTCTGGTTCGGCCAGATCAGGACCCACACGTTGAACAGCATGATCGTCCCGAGCCAGGCGCCGATGCCGATACTGGTCAATTGCAGATTATCCGCGCCAATGCCGAGGCTGAAAGCACCACCGAGCGAGTACGCGGGCCAGGCCGCGAGATAGTAGGCACCGGTGAGCCAGGTTACGAGCGCGGCCCAGCGAAACCACAGCAGCGCCCGCGGAGCAACATACTTGCCGATCGCTGCCGGTCCCGGGCCGTCCTTGTCGGCACCGGCGGCCGCCATGGCCTGTGCCTGAACGAAATTGAAGTAATAAAGCAAACCAATCCACGTCACCCCGGCCGCGATGTGCAGCCATCGGTCGATCAACGCCAGTGTCGTATCCATTGCAGCTTTCCCCTGAGTTATCTTCAGTTATTTTTATCTTTTCAAGTATTTGTGAGCGCGCGTCGGTCAGGCTCCCGCAATTGCCTGCGCCACAAAGAGCAGAATTCCGGATAAAACGAGCCCGGCGATGATCGTGCCGGTAACGGTGTCGAGTGGATTCATCGGTATTCCTCCCAGAATGATGCACGGGACGGGGCCGCCCCGCGGGTTCAGGCCCGCAATTGTCAATGAGAGCCGGCCATTATTCAAGTCTCGTGCCGGCTCGCGGGCGGCGGTCCGAGCGCGCGAAAGAGCGGGCAAACGGGCCTGCGCGCTTCCGCGCCGGGTCGCGTCGCGACCCACCCGATCACGCCTGTTCCGTCTCCGGTGCGTCGGTCCGCAACCACGCACAGCCGTCGTCACTCGCCGCCTCGATGCGCTCGAGATTCGCGCGGTGAGCGTCGAGTTCGGCGGCGGTCGGCAGCACCACCGGAATGGCGCGGCGGACCGTCGTGACCACCGGCGCCTCGTTCCGGTCGTCGATATTCATACCGCCGTCGGCCGCGAGTTGCAGGTCGACCTGTCCGCCCGTCATCGCGAGGTAGACGTCGGCGAGCAACTCCGCATCGAGCAACGCGCCGTGCAGATCGCGGTGTGCGTTGTCGACTTCGTAGCGACGACACAGGGCATCGAGTGAATTGCGCTGACCCGGGTGCAGCTCACGGGCGAATGGCAGCGTGTCGAACACGCTGCAGCGGTCCGCGATCGTCGTCGCGTCGGCGCTGTCAAGGCGCGCAAGCTCGTGATCGAGGAACCCGATGTCGAACGGTGCGTTATGAATGATCAGCTCGGCACCGTCGATGAATTCGAGGAATTCCGCGGCGACTTCCGCGAACGTCGGTTTCGACGCCAGGAATTCGCTCGTGAGCCCGTGCACCTCGATCGCGCCGGGATCGATGTCCCGTTCCGGATTCAGGTACTGGTGGTAGCGGCGGTCGGTGATCCGCCGGTTGTGAATCTCGATACAGCCGATTTCGATGATTCGATGCCCGGCCTCCGGTTCGAGACCCGTGGTTTCCGTGTCGAGAACGATTTGACGCATTTTTTTACCGCCGCGATCCTTGTCGTGTGTGGCCCACAGTGGGCGCGTTAGTGCCGTATCGACACTCGCGCCAGCAGTTGCCGCAGCGCCGGCCGGTACGAGCTGCACGGCGCTACTGCCGTTGAAGATACTCGTCGATCGCCTGGTTGGCGAGCGCGTCCGCGGTCTCGTTCCCTTCTTCGCCGGAATGACCACGGACCCAGCGCCAGTCGATCCGGTGCCGCGTGCGTTCGGCTTCCAGCTCGCGCCACAAATCCGCATTCTTCACGGGTTTGTTCGCGCTCGTGCGCCAGTTGCGCTTTTTCCAGTTCGGCAGCCACTCCGTGATGCCCTGAAGCACGTATTTCGAATCCGTCCACAGACGCACGTCGGCGGGGACTTTGAGTGCTTTGAGCGCTTCGATCGCGGCGGTCAGCTCCATGCGATTGTTCGTTGTCTCGGCGGCAAAGCCGTACAGGCGCTTTTCGATCTCCCCGTAGCGCAACAAGACGCCCCAGCCGCCCATCCCCGGATTTCCGCGACACGCACCGTCAGTATAAATTTCGACGCGAGGAGGCGCACTCATCGTGTCACCGATGGTTCGTCGTCCACGTCCTTGCGCACCCGGGTCGTGGGTTCGGCAACCCCGGCGGCAATCATCCTGCGCCGCGTTTTCCACGATGCCCTGAGCGGCGTCGCGGCGGCGACATGCTTGCGCGCGACGATCACATAGACATTGCCAAATACGGGCCACACGACCTTGCCCAGCAGTTCGAGGAAATGCAGGCGCCGGGTAATACCCGCGCGCCTCAGCGGCGGACGAAACGAAGCCTTGCGCGCGAACTCGACTTCGAAGCCGAGCAATTTCAGCCAGTCTTTCAGGCGCGATGCGGAAACGAAGCGGCCGCACCACGGCGGTCGGCCACGCCACCCGGCGAGCAGACGCCAGCAACCACACAGGCTCCACGGGTTGAAGCCCGTGACCACGATATAGCCCTCGCCAATCAACACTCTTTGTGCCTCGCGCAGTACGGCGTGCGGTTCGGCGGCAAATTCGAGCACGTGCGGGGCCACGAGGACGTCGACGGCGTCGGCGGCGAGTGGTAACGCATCCCACTCACCCACGACCATGGAGCTGTCATCGAGCGATCTCGCTTGTTCATCCACGATTACCGCGTGCGAAATCCGGCTCGAGGCGACAAATCCCGGGTCGACATGGATCCCGAGCTGCACGATGTGATAGCCGAACAGATTGGGCAACACCGAGTCGACGAGCTCTGCTTCGGCATCGGTGACGAATCTGCCGGTGGCGCTCTGGAACCAGTCGCTGAGCCGCCCCAGTAGCTCGTTGCGTTGTGTTTGCGGAAATTTTGGCCTGACTGTCATTACTGCCTGAACGGCACCGCCACAGCGCCGTGAGTTTGAATGGCCGGCATTGTAACCCGCGCCCGTCGCGCCACGGGTAGTGTCCGGGAATGGATCGGCGATTGATGCCTATTCGACCGGTCGCTACCATACCGGCCTAGTGTCGGGGGGAAACTGCATGCGCATCGCTGCGATCGTACTGGTATTGCCGTTGGCGCTCGGCGGTTGTGCCATGCCGTGGGTGAAGGCACCGTCGGAGCCGCCGACCGAAGCCGTCGACACAAACCAGGCCACGGCCATTAAGCCGGTCCACACTGCGCCGCGCCGCCAGACCGACGCGCACGCAACGGAACCCTCGGTGCGCCCCGATTTGTGGAAGCAACTCGCAAGCGAATTTCGCTGGGGTTCCTCAATTGATCACGCTGCCGTACGAACCGAACTCACACGCCTGAACCGGCGTCCGAAAAGTTTCCGGCGTTCCGCGGCGGCGGCGGAACCCTACCTCTGGTACATCACCAATCAGCTGCGGCAGCGCGACATGCCGCTTGAACTCGCATTGATCCCGATGGTGGAGAGTCGCTTCCGCTCCGGCGCAATCTCACCGTACGGAGCCGCCGGTTTGTGGCAGTTCATGCCGGACACGGGCCGACGTTTCGGTTTGAAACAAACTCGCTGGTACGACGCCCGGCTCGATCCGGTCGCCTCGACCCGCGCGGCGCTCGATTATTTCGAACGCCTGCGCGATCAGTTCGATGGCGACTGGTTGCTCGCAATCGCCGCCTACAATTGCGGACCAGCCACGGTGCGCCGCGCACTTGCCCGCCGCGGTGCGGACGATTTCTGGTCGATCGCCGATGCCCTGCCGGCCGAAACCCGTATCCATGTCCCGCGCTTGCTCGCGGTGATAGAAGTCATCGCCCAGCGTGACCCCGGTAACATTACGATCAAGCCGATTCCGAACGAACCGTATTTTGAGCGCGTGGATCTGGGTGGCCCGATCGACCTCGAATATCTGCGCGACAGCGACGACCGCCTGGCCGACACGTTCGCGACACTGAACGCCGCGCACCGCAAACGTTACACGGATCCGGAAGGCCCTTTTCGTATTCTCGTACCGCGACCGCTTGTGGTGCCGGTCACCAACGTTCTCGCCGAGGTTCCGCCCGAGAAGCGTCTGCCGACCCGTGCATACGTCGTGCGCTCCGGCGACACACTCGGGGGAATTGCCCGCACCTATGACATTTCCGTCGCGACGCTGCGCCAGCACAATGGACTCAAGGGCAATCTGATCCATCCCGGCCAGGAACTGATCGTTCCGGCTCTCGATACGCCATTGCGCGCGGATATCACACCGCCCGTGCACGAACACGTCGTTGCCAGCGGCGAATCCCTGTGGACGATTGCGAAACGCTACGGTCGCAGCAGTACCGCAATCGCGAAAGCGAACGGACTGCGACTCGATGCTCTCCTGCGCCCCGGTCAAAGGCTCAGGATCCGCGCCGACGCAGGAAGCACGACGTATGCCGTCGAACCCGGTGACTCGCTGTGGACGATCGCGCGACGGTTCCGGGTGTCGATCGACGAATTGCGGCGCTGGAACGGTTTGCCGCGGCAGCAGCCACTGCAGCCCGGGCAATCGCTGATCGTCTCGCGGCCCGACGGCGACGCGTCACGTAACATCTGATCGCAACCGCTATACGCGATGACACCGGACAGGGTATGGGCTTAATCATCGCGTTTGTACGCATCCTGTTGCGCGCTTGCGTTCGACGACTGTTCCGGGTGCGCGTGATCGGCGGCAAACATTTCCATGCCTGCGAACGTCCGACGCTGATCGTCGCAAATCATATTTCAACGGTCGACGGCCTGTTCCTCTACCTGTTCCTGCCCGAGATACCGACATTCGTCGTCGATCCTTCAACTTCGCGCCCGGCGCTCGTGCGCCGCCTGTTGCGACGCGTCGATACGTTCGAGATGGACCCGACGAACCCGCTCGCGCTGAAGGGGCTCGTCAAAACGCTGAAAGATCGGCAACTCGTTGCGATATTTCCGGAAGGACGGGTGACAAACACAGGTTCCCTGATGAAAGCGTATGACGCGCCGGTACTCGCGGCCGAGTTGGCCGGCGCGCAGATCCTGCCGGTTGCGCTCGAAGGTCTGCAGTACTCGCGCTGGTCACTGCTCGGCGGGCTGTTCCGAACGCGCCGCTTTCCCGCGGTGAAAATCCGCATCCTCGAAGCGCGCCACGTCACGCTCGGCGACGACGACAACGCCCTGCCGAAGCGCGAGGCCGCGCGCGACCAGATGTTGCGAATCATGCGGGAAATCGCGTTCGAGGCCGCCTACGAGCCTGCTACGCTGTACGAGACGATCGTCGCCGCCATGGCACGTCACGGCCCCGGGCGCACGATCATCGAAGACTCGACCGGCGCGCGCCTTACGTACCGACAACTGCTCCTGCGTGCGAACGTCGTCGGCCAGTTCATCAACCTGGACACCGAGCCCGGTGACGCGGTCGGCATTATGCTGCCGAGCACGGCCGCCGCGATCGTCACGTTCACCGCGGCGCTGTCGCGCGGACGCAAGGCGGCGCTGCTCAATTTCACCGCCGGCGCCCGCGGGCTCGTCATCGCCTGCGAAACGGCCGACATCAGTGTCGTCTATACCGCGCGCGCATTCGTGCGCGAAGCCGGACTCGAAAAACAGACCGCCGCGCTCGAGGAAGTCGCCCGCGTGGTTTACCTCGAAGACCTCGCGCCGCGGGTCTCGCTGCTGCGCAAGTTGCGCGCGCTGTGGTGCGCCTATGCGCCTGCGCTCGCATATCGCTTGCGCCAACGGCGGCGCGATCCGCACGACGTCGCGGTGATCCTGTTTACGTCGGGCTCGGAAGGGATCCCGAAAGGCGTTGTCCTGACGCATTCGAACATCGTCGCAAACCGTGCCCAGGTACAAACACTGATCGACCTGACCCACCGCGATACCGTCCTGAATATTCTCCCGATGTTTCATGCATTCGGGCTGCTCGGCGGCGTTTTTCTGCCGCTTTGCGATGGCGCGCGGGTCTACTGTTACCCGTCGCCCCTGCATTACCGCATCATTCCCGAACTCAGCTACAAGCTCGGGGCCACCTGCCTGTTCGGTACGAATACGTTTCTCGCTGGCTACGCAAAGCACGCCCACCCCTACGATTTCCAGGCCATGCGCTACGTGATCGCGGGCGCCGAAAAGCTCAGTGACGATACGCGCCGGCTGTGGCACGAGAAGTTCGGGATCCGGATATTCGAGGGTTACGGAGCGACCGAAGCGAGTCCGGTCATCGCCGTGAACACGCCGATGGCGAACAAGTCCGAAACCGTCGGTCAGCTGCTTGCCGGGATGGACGCCTACATCGAACCCGTCGACGGTATCGCGCATGGCGGCCGCCTCGTCGTGCGCGGGCCGAACGTGATGCGCGGCTATTTGTTTCACGGCGGCGACGGTGAGCACTACCCGCCTTCGACCGATCGCGGTCAGGGCTGGTACGACACCGGTGATATCGTCGATATCGATCCGAATGGCTTTATCTCCATCGTCGGCCGTCACAAGCGCTTCGCGAAGATCGGCGGCGAGATGGTCTCGTTACTCCAGACCGAGGAACTCGCGCAACTCGCATGGCCCGATCATGCCCATGCCGCGGTCGCGCTGCCCGACACACGCAAAGGCGAACAAATCATTATGCTCTCGGAGTATCCTGAGTGTGATCGAAGTGAGCTCGTGAGCGCCGCGAAACGCTGTGGCGCCTCTGAACTATCGATCCCGAAACGGGTCGTTTATTGCGAGGAAATTCCGCTGCTCGGCAGCGGCAAGACCGATTACCCCGCGTTGCGCGAACTCGCGAAATCGCTCGTCGGGGGCTAGGCGCGAGCGCAGCGGCGCCACGCACGGCTTGCCCGCGCAGCGTAGTTGCGACATTGTTCGCTGCCGTTCGTCGCTCGCGTGCCGACGACGCAACCATCGCGCAGGCGTAATTTACGAGGAGACCACAAAATGCAGGAAGCCGTCGAAGCGTATTACGGTTCTGTACTCGAAAGTTCCGGGGATCTGAAAACGAACGCATGTTCCACCGCCGCGGCGCCCGCGCCTCACCTCGCGGGCCTGCTTGCGAACGTGCACCCCGAAATCACCTCGACGTACTACGGTTGCGGCCTCGTTTATCCTCCGGAGCTCGAGGGTGCACGCGTGCTCGATCTCGGCTGCGGCTCGGGGCGCGACTGCTACGTCCTCGCGCAGCTCGTCGGCGCACAAGGATCCGTCGTCGGTGTCGACATGACGGACAAGCAACTCGATACCGCGCGCCGTCACATCGACTACCACACCGCGAAGTTCGGTTACGCGAAACCGAATGTCTCGTTCGTCAAGGGCTACCTCGAGAAACTCGACGAGATCGATCTCGAACCGGGGAGTTTCGATGTGATCGTATCGAACTGCGTGATCAATCTCGCGGTCGACAAACCCGCGGTGCTGCGTCATGCATACAAGCTGCTGCGAACCGGCGGCGAAATGTATTTCGCCGATGTCTACGCGGATCGACGCCTGAGCCCGGACATCACCGCCGACCCCGTCATGTACGGTGAATGCCTGGGTGGCGCGCTGTACTGGAACGACTTTCTCCACCTCGCGCGCGCCGCGGGATTTGCTGATCCGCGCCTCGTCGCGGACAGTCCCATCACGGTCCACGATGCCGCGATCGCAGCGCGTCTCGGTGAGGCCGCGTTCTACTCCGCGACGTATCGCCTGTTCAAACTCGAGTCACTGGAACCCGCATGCGAAGACTACGGCCAGGCCGTCGTGTACCGCGGTACTCTCGCCCATGCACCGGATGTATTCGTCCTCGACAAACACCACGTGATGGAAACCGGACGCGCGTTCCCGGTGTGCGGTAACACGTGGCGCATGTTGCACGACACGCGCTTCCACCCGCATTTCGATTTCATCGGCGACTGGAGCCGTCATTTCGGAATTTTCGCGGGCTGCGGGACGAATATCCCGTTCGACGACGAGGTTGCGGCATCCGCAACTGCAACTTCCGCTTGCTGCTGAACCCCGCGTTGCCGCGAGACCGCCCATCGTGAATCAACGTCTCGTCCTTGTTGCGATCGCGTTGGCGGCAATCGCGGCGTTCTTTGTTTTCGACCTCGATGCATACCTCCAGCTCGATTACGTGAAGCGCCAGCAAGCGGCGCTGACGCAACTCGTCGAGGCCCGTCCGGCACTGTCTGTCGCGGCCTACTTCGCCATTTACGTACTCGTCACTGCCTTGTCGTTGCCGGGTGCGGCGGTACTCACGCTCGTCGGCGGTGGCCTGTTCGGTCTCGCGTGGGGCACGCTGATCGTGTCCTTCGCGAGTACGCTCGGTGCAACGCTCGCGTTTCTGATCTCGCGCTACCTGTTCCGCGATGCCGTGGCACACCGCTTCGGCAAACGCATGCAGGCGATCGATGCCGGCGTCGCCCGCGACGGGGCGTTCTACCTGTTCACGCTCAGACTCGTACCCGTGTTCCCGTTTTTCGTCATCAATCTCGTCATGGGGCTGACCGCGATTCGGGCGCCGACGTTCGCGCTCGTCAGTCAGATCGGCATGTTGCCGGGGACGCTCGTGTTTGTGAACGCAGGTACGCAACTCGCCCAGCTTGCCTCGCCTTCGGATGTACTGTCGCCGGGGCTGATCGGATCGTTCGTACTGCTCGGGCTGTTCCCGCTGCTGGCGAAGCAAATCGTCGGCATGCTGCAGTCACGCCGGGTTATGCGCGGGTATGCGAAACCGAAACGCTTCGATCGCAACATCGTCGTGATCGGCGCGGGCTCCGCGGGGCTCGTCGCCGCCTATATCGCCGCCGCGACGAAGGCCGCGGTAACCCTGGTCGAAAAACACCGGATGGGCGGCGACTGCCTGAACACCGGCTGCGTGCCCTCGAAAGCGCTGCTGCGCAGCGCGAAGATCCGGCACCTCGCCGCCCACGGCGATCACTATGGACTGCAGCCGGCCGTGCTCGATCTCGAATTCCGCGACGTCATGGCGCGCGTGCGCAACGTGATCGCTGCGATCGAGCCGCATGATTCCGTCGCGCGTTACACCGACCTCGGGGTCGAGTGCATATCCGGCGCGGCAACGATAGTCTCACCGTACCGCGTCCGGGTTGGCGACCGCGAACTGACCACGCGCAGCATTATCATCGCTGCCGGCGCACGTCCGCTCGTGCCGCCCATCCCGGGACTCGACGGCATCGACTACCTGACGTCCGACACGCTCTGGAATCTTGAGCGCCTCTCCCCGCGCCTGCTCGTACTCGGTGGCGGGCCGATCGGCTGCGAAATCGCGCAGGCCTTCGCGCGTCTCGGCAGCACCGTCACGCTCGTGGAAATGGCGCCGCGTCTGCTCGTGCGCGAAGACCCGATCGTGTCCGCGGAAATCGAGCGCGCGCTCACCGACGACGGCATCACGCTGGCACTGAACCGGCGCGCGGCTGCGTTTCACGGCAACGGCCCCGGCGGCACGGTCGTGTGCGAGGACGCGAGCGACGCGAGCGCCGAACCGCTGGAGGTCGCGTTCGACCGGGTGGTCGTAGCACTCGGACGGCGACCGAACACGGAAGGTTACGGACTCGAGGCACTCGGGGTGAGTCTGAGCGAATCGAACACGGTCGCGACGGATCCTTTCCTCGCGACAAATTTCCCGAACATTTACGCGTGCGGCGATGTCGCCGGCCCGTTCCAGTTCACGCACACGGCCGCACACCAGGCGTGGTATGCAACGATCAACAGCCTGTTCGGCGCGTTCAAACGATTCAAGGTGGACTACTCCGTGATCCCGTGGTGCACATTCACCGATCCGGAAGTCGCCCGGGTGGGTCTGTCCCAGGCGGAAGCGGACGCGGGCGGTGTCGACTACGAACTCACGAGCTACGGCATCGACGACCTCGATCGCGCCATTGCGGATGGCGTCGCGCGCGGCTTCGTGCGCGTACTGACGAAACGCGGCAGCGATCGGATACTCGGGGTCACGATCGTCGGTGAGCATGCCGGCGATCTGATCGCGGAATTCGTGCTCGCGATGAAACACGGCCTTGGCCTGAACAAGATCCTCGGCACGATCCACATCTACCCGACGCTCGCGGAAGCAAACAAGTTCGCGGCAGGCAACTGGCGTCGCGCACATGCACCCGCCTGGTTACTGAAAATCGCGGCACGCTACCACCGGTACAGGCGCGGGGATTCGCGCTGAAACCTACGCGGCATCGAATGCCGCGATAACATCGGCGAACATTGCCGCGAGCAGAGCCTCACCTTTGGCGGCACTCGCGAGCGTTGGATCACCGTTTACCCCGTCGGGCGAGTAATTCGGCGCGCCCGGATCCGTGCGATTGAAGCGGCCGCGTGTGATCCTCACCGGCGCCGCTCGCGCCGCAGACAATCTCACCCGGTCCGGCGCCAGCGCGAGCATGATCGACGTTTCGATCTCGTCCGCATGTCCACCCCAGCGCTGCTCGGCGAGCGCAGCGCTGACCCGTGCGAATTCGGCCCCGGCATACACGTTGACGAGCTTGCACGGCGGCCGTTGTGCGCGCTGACGCAGCAGCGATTCGAGCGGCGCGATCGTGCTGATCCCGGTGTTCAGAAGAACGACCCGCGCAGCGCCGGCATGCGCGATGCCGGCGAGGATGTCGCTTAACAGCGCGACGAATGTTTCCTCGCGCAGGCTGATGGAGCCGGGATAATCGACGAAAACGGGGTAATACCCGTAATTGACGGTCGGCCAGACCACAACCTCGCGCGTTGCGCGCACCCGTGCGGCGATCCATTGCGCCTGCTGAAAATCCGTGTCCAGCATCAAATGCCGGCCGTGTTCCTTGCTCGCGGCCCCGATCGGAACGACCGCCGGCCAGCCATCGGCGAGACGGCGGCTGACTTCCGGCCACGTGCTCTCAGCAACGTCAATCCCGCTCATGCCAGGCCCCCGCTGTTCACCGATGATCCGCTCCCGCTCCAGATGCCGCCCCAAAAGCGGGTACGATTATCCTACAATCCGTGCTCGAACCCGCACGCGAGGAACCTGCATGGACGACATCTTGGCACTGATCAGAGACGTACCGGATTTCCCGGAACCCGGGATCGTATTCAGGGATCTGACGCCGGTACTTGCTAACGGGCCGGCACTGGCCCGGGTCACCGCCGAACTCGCCCGTCCGTACCACAACGACGGAATTACAGCGGTCGCGGGCATGGAAGCGCGCGGGTTCATTTTCGGTGCACTCGTGGCACAGGCTCTTGGGGTCGGTTTCGTACCGTTGCGCAAGCCCGGCAAGTTACCGGCCGCCTCGCACAGCGTGTCGTACGATCTCGAATACGGTTCCGCGATCCTCGAAATGCATACGGACGCGGTCGGACCTGGTGACCGCATATTGTTGATCGACGATTTGATTGCCACCGGGGGCACCGCCGCGGCGAGTTGCGAACTCGTCAGTCGTGCCGGTGCGGATATCGCCGCGTGCGCTTTCGTCATCGAACTCGATTTCCTGAACGGCCGCGAACTGCTGCGGGGTACGCCCGTCCATTCGCTCATCCATTATTGAATGCGCCCCTCGATCGACGAAATTGTGGAATTCTGGTTCGGCCACGACAGCGACGATCCGGAACAGTTGCAACATCGCTATGAGCTCTGGTTCCGCGCCGACCCGGCGTTCGACGCGATCGTGAGGGAACGTTTCGGCGCCGCGGTCGCGGACGCCGCTGCGGGAAAACTCGCCGACTGGTCAGGCACGGCGCGCGGCACGCTCGCGCTGATCGTGTTGCTCGATCAGTTCCCGCGCAATATCCACCGCGGTACCGCCGACGCGTTCGCCTGCGACCCGCTCGCACTCGCTTACTGCCACAGCGGCCTCGCCCGCGGGTTCGACGTTGAGTTAAAACCGGTTGAACGCTCGTTCTTTTATTTACCACTCGAACACGCCGAGAGTATCGCGGAACAGACCGCAAGCGTCGCAGCGTTCACGCGGCTCGTGGATGAGGCACCGGCGGCGTTCCGGAGGTTCGCCGGAACGAATCTCGACTATGCCGTCGAGCATTACGAGTTGATTGAGCGTTTCGGTCGATTTCCGCACCGCAATGCTGTGCTCGGTCGGCACTCGAGCGCGGCGGAACGCACGTTTCTCGAGTCGACCGCGAACCGGTTCGGCCAGGGTTAAACCAATGTGCCTGTTACTCGTCGCGCTCGATACGCACCCGGACTACGCACTCGTCGTTGCGGCAAACCGCGACGAATTCCACGAACGCGCGGCCGCACCCGCGGATTTCTGGACCGATGCGCCGGATATACTCGGTGGCCGCGACCTCGAAGGTATGGGTACATGGCTCGCGGTCAATCGGCGCGGCGCGTTTGCCGCGATCACGAACGTCAGGGTTCCGGGCGGCGCGCTCGGAACGCGTTCGCGCGGACTGATCATCAGTGATTTTCTCACCGACACGCGTCCACCGAGCCGATTCGTCGAGGACCTCACGGCGACCGGACAGACGTACAGCGGTTTCAACATCATCGCAAGCCAGGGCGCGGATCTCGCGTGGTATTCGAATTTCGTCGATGAACATCGTACGCTCGGCGCCGGTGTCTACGGACTCAGCAACCACCTGCTCGACACCCCGTGGCCGAAAGTCCGCCGCCTGAAACACGCGTTCGACAAGCTTGATGTGCTGCCCGAAGACGAACTCGTGTGCGCATTGTTCGACGCGCTCGCGAGCGAGCAAGCCGCACCCGATCCCGAATTACCGGCAACCGGCCTCGATCTCGCGTACGAACGGATCCTGTCGCCCATTTTTATCAACGGGGATCACTACGGCACCCGCTGTTCTACGGTCGTGTTGATCGATCGCCATCAGCAGCTCACGTTCATCGAACGCCGCTTCGGACCGCACAAGACATTTCTTGGTGAGCGTACATTTCGATTTGAAATCGATCCGGGTGCCACTTAGGATATTCGTCTCTCCCCGCCGAGTTCCCACTATGAGCAGCACCCTCATTGCGCCGCGCAGCAACGCACAGGCTGAGCGTTACGACGAGATCCGATCGCAGTCACAGCAACTTGCCGGACCGCTGTCAGCCGAAGACGCCTGTGTACAGTCGATGCCGGACGCGAGTCCCGCGAAATGGCATCTCGCGCACACGACGTGGTTTTTCGAAACGTTCGTGCTCGAACCCGCGGCGCCGGCGTACACGGCTTTCGATCGCGACTATCGCGTGTTGTTCAACAGTTATTACAACGCCGTTGGTGAACAGTATTCGCGTCCCGACCGGGGCCTGCTGACCCGACCCGCGCTCGCAACTATTCTCGACTACCGGGCACACGTCGACCGGCACATGCGCGAGCTTTTCGATCGCGGGCTCGATCGCGACACCGCCGCCGTCGTCGAAGTTGGCCTGCACCACGAACAGCAGCATCAGGAGTTGCTGCTCATGGACATAAAGCATCTGTTCTCGCGCAACCCGGTGGCACCCCGCTATCAATCCGCGCCCGTGTCCGTACTCGGGGACGGCACTCCCGGCGAAGTCCCGTTCGTACGCTACGATGGCGGAGTGCGGGCGATCGGCGCCGGCGACGAGGGGTTTTCGTTTGATAACGAACGCCCGCGACACGACACGCTGCTGCGTGAGTTCAGCCTCGGCTCACGCCTCGTAACGAATCGGGAATACCGCGACTTCATTACCGACGGCGGTTATACCTCGCCGCTGCTGTGGCTCGCAGACGGCTGGGCCAGGATCCGCGATCAGTCATGGCAGGCACCGTTGTACTGGCGCCGTACGGACGACGAATGGTCGGAATTCACCCTGTCGGGCGAACGCCCGCTGGCCCTCGACGAGCCGGTCGTACATGTCAGCTACTACGAAGCCGACGCGTACGCGCGCTGGGCCGGGGCACGCCTGCCGACGGAAGCCGAATGGGAATGCGCCGCGGAATCAGCGCCAATCGCCGGGAATTTTCTCGACCAGGGGCATCTGCATCCGCAACCCGCGGAGCGCGTCACCGGGACCGGGGTGCAGCAGCTTTTCGGCGACGTGTGGGAGTGGACGATGAGTGCTTATTCGCCCTACCCCGGATTTACGACCCCGGCGGGAGCGATCGGCGAGTACAACGGCAAATTCATGAGTGGCCAGATGGTATTGCGCGGCGGCTGCTGCGTCACCCCACGCAGCCATATCCGCGCGAGCTACCGCAATTTCTTCTACCCGCACAACCGCTGGCAGTTCGGCGGTATCCGTCTCGCGAGAAACTAGAAGCGGTCTCAACTCGACAAGCCACCATTCACCTTGATCGTCTGCCCGGTCACGAATGCGGCGGCGTCACTCGCGAGATACACGGCAGCTTCCGCAACATCGTGCGGCCGTCCGAGACGCGCGAGCGGCGTCTGGTCGATCACGCCGCGACGGTAGTCCTCGGCCATGTCGTTTTCCGCGAACGCGGTTTCGATCCACCCCGGCGCGATTTCGTTCACGCGCAATCTCGGCGCAAGTGACCGCGCGAGTGAGCGTGTGAAGCCGCTCACGCCGGCTTTCACCGCGGCGAACATTTCCGGGTTGCGCCCGCCCATGCCCGACAGCGCGAGATCCCATGACAGATTGATGATTACGCCGCCGTCCGTCATGACCGGCGCCGCATTCCAGCAACACAACATCGTGCCGCGGAGATCAACGGTGATGAGTCGTTCGAGTTTCGCTTCGTCACTCAGCGTCGCGGCGCTGCCGGTGAGAATATCGGCGCCCGCAATATTCGCCCACACATCGATAGCGCCGAGGCGGTCCGCCGCAACGGCAATGAGCTCGCGTACGGCATCGGTCTCGGCGATATCGCTCGCGAAACTCGTGGCCGTACCGCCCGCCGCAACGATTTCATCAACGCAGGCTTGCGCTCCGGCGTCGTTGCGATGGTAATTCACGAGTACGCTGGCACCTTCGCGCGCAAACGCGAGTGCGATCGCGCGACCGATACCACTGCTCGCGCCGGTGACCACCGCGCGCCGGCCAGCCAAACGCATGTCAGTTCCCCACTAGTACGAATTCGCCATCGAGGTTAGCACAGGCGCGGCCTCCGGCGACCGGTGCACGGCGCGGGAAGCGTAGTGAAACGGGCATGCGACCCACTCGGGCTGGCCACGTGCTATCTCTTCGTCGCCGGCCAGTGCTGTTCCTCAATGATGTCACCCATTTCGCGACCCGGAGCCAGTTGTCCCTGGTAGATGACGTAGCGCCCGCCTGCCTTATCGTTCACCGCCGGCGTTTCCACCCAGATCCACAGGTGTCCACTGACAGTGTCGAGGATGAGGGCTTTCTCGGTACCGAATTCATAACCGGGATGCAGCGGGACGACCTGGTAGCGCGACTCCGCGACGACCCCGGTGGAAAAAATCAGGCAGGCGAACAGCGCTGACAGGAGCCAGGCGCTACGGTAATAACTTGTTCGATTCATAACGGCTCGACAATGTCGGATTCAGGTAAGCGAGTTGGTCGGGTAGATCGATCACGTGCTGCATCGCCCGACCGATGACGTGCGCACGAATCCAGGGCATCGCCTCGCGCCAGACCGTTTCGGCGTGGAGCAGATTCGGCACATGCATGCTGACGTACCGACGCGCCGCCGAGTAGACGATTTTCTGCGGGTTCCCGGGCCCCGTGTGCAGGATCGCGACGTCGTGCCAGTCGATCGTTTCACCCTGCGCTTTCAGCGCGGTCAGGGCTTCGGCCAGCAGGCGCAATTCCCTTACGAGGTCGATACAGGCATTCTTTTTCAGGTTCAGGTGACGGCGATCGGCAAACACGCAGCGCAGGCCATCGCCGCTCGTATACGCGGGCGGCTGATTGCTGCTGAACTCCCACGCGCCGCCGCTCTGCGCCATGCGCTGTTCGACACGTTCCTCGATTGTTGTACCGGGCTCGCGACACGCGGAAAAGCGACAGACATGTTCGGCGACACTGCGTTCGAGCGCGGCCTGATCACGCGCCCGCGGCGCATTCAGCATCACCTGCTCATGCCCGATCACGAGTCGTACCCCACCATGGATCTCGCGGATCATTTCGATCGGTGGACGGGCGGCGATCGATTGGCCAACCCGCCGCAGGAATTCGACATAGGACCGGGTACCCGCTCGCCAGCCCGCGTCGTCGGCGCCATCGTGCGCGCTGCCGGCAACGTTGCGATCCAGCTCGGCCTCATACGCTTCGATCATCAGTCCGATCGCAACCTCGGCAAATCGCGCCTGATCGTCGGCACCGGATTCGAGCAGCGTGTCGACGACGTCATTGTAGCGACTCACATGCACGCCGCTGTTATGGACGAGATCGGCCGTAAACTGCTGCGCCGCCGCGGCCGCGACGGATGCGAAGACCATCGCCAGCCCGAACGAAACCCGGTTCGACTGATTCATTGCGCGCAACCTTGTTTCAACGGCGGACCCACTCCCCTGTAGCGGCATACGATGGGTCGAATTGAGGTAACCGACAGCGACCCGGCGCTGCCGTCTCATTCTACACCGAGCATCGCCTGGACGATGGCGTAATGGTCTTCAAACATCTGCTGCGGGCGCAACTCCGCGATCGCCACCCAGCGGGCTGCCGCGGCGTCGTCACCGCCGCGTACCCCGGGCGGCGAGCCGGCAAGCGCAAAGTGAAACGCATGAGTAATCGTGCGTCCCCGTGCCGACCGATCCGGCGCATCAAACACCTCGACGCCGCGCAGCGCGTCCACGAGCATCGCCTCATCGCAATCAATCGCGGTCTCTTCGGCGAGTTCCCGCAGGCAGGCATCGCGCAATCGCTCGCCCGGGTCGAGAAACCCGCCGGGTAACGCCCATAAGCCGCGACCGGGAAAGTGGCCGCGTTCGATCAGCAACACCTTGTCGTCGGCAACGACAACGGCATCGACCGTGACGAACACGGGCGGCCACGGTGCATCGGCCCAGCGCGCGCGAAACGTCTCGTTGGCAGCGAACTCCTCGCGCAATACCGCGTACTGATCCGGCGGGAGCGCCGCCGCGGCGCGGTCGGCAAGGCAATCGTCAGCGCACGCCGTGTGCGCCTCGGGCGATCCGAGCAACTCGGCGCGCAGCGCCGCCGAAACGCAGTGTTCGTCGCGTGGGCCGCCGATCCACGGCCACTGCGGCAGCCAGCGTTCGTAGTGCGAGCGTGCACCGGCATCGCACCCGAGCAGTGCAATACGCGCAGCTTCCGGTTTGGCCCCGTCCTGCCGGATCACATCGTGCACCCGTTGCGATAACGTCGTCGCCGAGCGGCACGGGCGGTAGGGGTTGTCCGCTATCGCGATAACGTGCACCCGCGCGGCGGCGTGCGCGGGCAGGATTGCGCGCACGATGGCGATCCGCTCCGCCGTCGTCCACGGTCGCAGGATCGAGCGCGACAAGCCGTCGCCCGTGCAGGCGACGATAACGGTGCGGGCCTGCTCCAGCCCGGCGAGGATCAGGCTCACGTGGCCTCGATGCGGCGGCTGCAGGCGGCCCGGCAGGATCGCGTAATCAAACATGTTCAGCAGCGTGCAGGTACGCAGCGCGACGACTCGCCGGGCTACCCGGCGAGCAGCTCCAGCGCCCGCGCGTGCAGCGCGGGATTTGCCGCGGCGACGACCGTACCGCCGCCGCGCACGGGTTGCCCGGCCCAGTCCGTTACGGTTCCGCCCGCGGCTTCGATGATCGGGATCAGCGCCGCGATGTCATAGAAACCGAGTCCGGCTTCGGCAACGAGTTCAACATGACCCGCCGCGAGCAGACAGTAAGCGTAACTGTCGACCCCGTAACGCGTGAGGCGGACGTGACCGGACAGCGCGCCGAAGCGGTTCGCTGCTTCGTGCTCCGCGAACATGGTTGGCGACGTCGCGAACAGGCTGGACTGCGCGAGTTCGACGACCTCGCTCGTCGCCAGGACCGTTTCGCGATCACGATAGGTATTGATCGACGTACCACCGCCGCCGATAAAGTACTCGCCGACGACCGGCTGACTCATCAGCCCGAATGCCGGCACGCCGCCGTCGCACACACCGACGAGCGTGGCCCAGGTTGGCAATCCGCAGATGAATGCACGCGTGCCGTCGATTGGGTCGATAACCCATTGGTAGCGCGCATCGGGGCGATGTGGCGGCCGCTCCTCGCCGATGATCCCGTGTTCGGGAAAACGCCGCTCGATGGCCCGGCGCAGCGCGTCCTCGGTCTCGCGATCGGCCACCGTGACCGGATCGAAGCCGTCCGCATTCTTGTTGTCGATGGCGACGGTTTGACGGAAGTACGGTAACGACGCGGCGGCCGCGATCGAAACGAGTTCGCGCAGAAAATCCTGCAACTCTTGCGCAAGTACCTGGTCCAAATTTCTCGCTGCCGTGCTCACCGTGCCCGCCGGCCATGATGACACCGGCGGACGTACGAGTAAACGCGGTGGTCGCTGCGGCGTGTTGTAATCTGCATGCCCGGTCCCCATGATCGGAAAACGTGCCGTCGTTTTTTTTTGAACACTGAATCCGGAGGTTTTGATGACCCGCGTACTGCTATTCCTGGCAACGAACTTCGCCGTCGTACTCGTACTGTCGGTGGTCATGAGTGCGCTCGGCCTGAATCAGCAGGGGTTGTTGCCGACGATCCTGATTGCTTCCGTGTTCGGTATGGGCGGTTCACTGATCTCACTGCTCATGTCGAAAGGCATGGCGCTGCGGTCCACCGGTGCACGGCTGATCGAGCAGCCGTCGAATACGCAGGAAGCCTGGCTCGTCGACACGGTCAGGCGCCAGGCGGAGGCGGCGGGGATCGGCATGCCGGACGTCGCGATATTCGACTCGCCCGCGCCGAACGCATTTGCCACCGGCGCACAGCGCGACGACGCACTCGTGGCGGTCAGCACCGGCCTGCTCCGGACGATGAGCCACGACGAAGTCGAAGCCGTGCTCGCGCACGAAGTCAGTCACGTCGCGAACGGAGATATGGTCACGCTGACCCTGATCCAGGGGGTCGTGAATACGTTCGTGATCGTCTTCGCCCGCCTCGTTGCCGGCGCCATCAGCCGCGGTGGCGATGGCCGTGCGGGTGGTGCGGGATATTTCATCGCCTACATGGCGGCGCAGGCCGTGCTCGGCTTTCTCGCTTCACTCATTGTCATGTGGTTCAGCCGCTGGCGCGAATTCCGCGCGGACGCCGGCGGTGCCGCGCTGGCCGGGCGGCAAAAAATGATCGCGGCGCTGGAGCGCCTGAAATCAGGTCAGCCGGGGGAATTGCCGGATTCGATGGCCGCGTTCGGGATCAGCCCGAGTGTCCGCCAGGGTCTCGGTGCGCTGTTACGGACGCATCCGCCATTGTCGGAACGCATCGCCGCGTTGCGTAACGCCGCGGGATAAGACGGCGGACCGGGGTTCGCCGCGCGTTCAGCGTTTGTCGGTGGCCAGGTCGCCGTAAATCGAAAAGACGCAGTTTCCGCCGCAACGCTTTGCGCGACGTAGCGCCTGATCGGCGGATTCGGCGAGCGCGCCCGGATCGATACCCGTGTCCGGGGTCAGCGTGGCGACCCCGAAACTCGCCGTCACGACGCGTTCGACGATCGCACCGGGATGCATGATCGTCAGGTCGTGTATCGCGTTGCGGATCGTTTCCGCGAGTTCGAGCGCGCCGCCTTCGGGCGTGTTTGGCAACAGGATGGAAAACTGGTCGCCACTGTCACGACACGCAAGCCCTTCGATACCGTTCAGCGCGCGGCTGATCGCGCCGCCCACGAGATTGAGGCAACAATCGCCGCCATGCGTGCCGAAGTGCGCGTTGTAGGCACCAAACAGATCGATGTCGCATGCGATCACCGATGTCGGGGTCCGATCCCGGGCGGCACGCGCCCACGCCCGGGCAAGTTCGCGATCGAACACCCGCCGGTTCGCCAGCGACGTCAGATGGTCCTGGTTCGACATGTGCTCAGCCGCATCACGTGCCCGCTCCAGCGCGGCTTCGGCCACTTTCCGGCGTTCAATTTCTTCCGTGAGCTCGCCGACGAGACGCTCGCTGCGGCGGCGCTGCAGGGTCTGATGTTCCGCGAGACGTTCCAGTCGCAGCCGCTGCTGCGTTTCCTCGATGAATGCCGCGCGCGTGCGCCGCACGACTGAAAAAAGATACGCGCACAACGCAATATCGCCGGCTCCGATTGCAAGCAGTGCCGGCACACCCGAAAGCATGAAGAAGCCGACGAGAGGCACTACCGCCGGAACGGCGAACGCAAGGCCCACGCGCCATACGATGCACTGCGACAGCAATACCGCGAACGCGATCCCGATCAGCAACAAATTGACGAGCGCAAGGAACGAGAGCCCGGCATCGACGTTGAGCCACACGGGCGTGAGCCCGCACAGGCACCCGAGCAGTGCGAGGAATACGCCATTCCAGCGCACGGCGTTCGTCCCGGCCTCGCCGGACGGCCACAGACGCAGGACGAACACGACCCGCGCCAGCGAGAGCAGCGCCAGCGCGGCCAGCCAGGCAAAAAATAATTCGCCTTTCGATGGCGGGGCGACGATGAGGGCCAGGCTCAGCGTTGCGGCCAGCAAGGGGAAGACCCCGTGGCGTGCGTTCGCGCGCAGCACCGCGAGGTGATTCATCGTGGCTGCGTCGGACTCATCGGGGAGATCCGTCCCGGCCGGCCCGGAACGCGTGGGTAAGTTGTTGCCGACATTCTGTGAGCGTCGGCGCTTGATTCTGGATAACAGGTGTTGGTTCATTACGCCGCGATTACGTCGATCCGTCTTTGGCCAGGACCGGCCTCCGGTAGCCGAATTGTGCCCCCGGGTAAAATGACGCGCTATGGACTAGTTCCGCTTTTGAGGAAAAAGGGTCGGGCGGCGGTCGCTACCGATCAATATTGCGGCATTGGGGCGATGCAGACGCTATCGTCGCGGCCTCCGGATCAGGTTATGATCCGGGCGCTGAAGCCCGATGATAAATTCTTGCCTTTTCCCAATGCACTCAAGTCCACAATGGCGCCACGTCCTGTCGGCGCGTCGAGATTCAGCCGCTTAATCCTGGCCAACCCGAACCCGATCCTGACGCCCTTATGACCCGAATCGTCACGCTTTTTTACGACCGCACGGTACTCACGCATCCGCGCCTGACCGTCGCCGTGCTTATTGCGATCATCGCCTTTTTCGCGATGTCGCTGTCCGAATTCAAGCTCGACGCGTCGTCGGACTCACTGCTGCTCGAAGGCGATGAGGATCTGCGCGTCTTTCGCGAAGTCTCGGAGCGCTACAAGGTCAACGAGTTTCTGTTTGTCACGGTACAGCCGAACGGCGATCTGTTCGACAGCGAGAACATTCGTCTCGTCGGCGAAATCCGTGATGACCTCGATGCACTCGCATCCGTCAGTTCCGTTATTTCCATGCTCGACGTGCCGCTGGTCAAGAATATCGACGGCGGGCTTGCCGACATCGCGCAGAATTTCCGCTTGCTCGAGTCTGACGACGTCGACATCGAGCGTGCCCGCCAGGAACTGACGACCAGCCCGATCTACCGTAATCTCGTGGTCAATCCGGCCGGCACGATGACCGCGATCCAGTTATTCCTGCAGCCGCATGAACAGTTCGTCGCGACGCATAAACGGCGCAACGAGTTGTTCGCCAAGCGCGATCGCGAAGGCTTGAGTGAACTCGAACAGGGCGAACTCGAGCGCATACTCGGCGTATACCCCGCCCTGAAGAATGCGGCCGACGCGGCCAACCACGCCGGGATTGCGGATGTCCGCCGGGTAATTGAAAAGTACCGCGACCGCGCAACGCTGCACCTTGGCGGCGTCCCGATGATAGTCGACGATATGGTTGCGTTCATTGGCAACGATTTGCTCGTTTTCGGCACTGGCGTTGCCATTTTCCTCATTGTCATGCTGTCGATCATATTTCGCGAAATCCGCTGGACCCTCCTGCCGCTGCTCAGCTGCGGTTACGCCGGCGTCCTCATGATGGGCCTCCTTGGACTCGTTGGCTGGAACGTGACCATCATTTCGTCGAACTTCATTTCGCTGATGCTCATTATCACGATGTCGATGAACATCCACCTGATCGTTCGCTACCGGGAGCTCGTACGGGACATGCCCGCGGATACTTCCCAGTTCGACCTCGTTCGCGCAACGATGCAGCATATGGTCAGGCCTTGTCTGTACACCGCGCTGACCACGATCATCGCGTTCGTGTCACTCGTGTTCAGCGAAATCAAACCGGTAATCGACTTTGGCCTGATGATGACGATAGGACTCGTCGTCGTATTCGTGACGTCATTTACGCTGTTTCCCGCGTTGCTCGTGAGTTTGCCGCGCAAGCAGATGCGCCGACCCGAAGGCGAGCACTATCGCCTGACGGAGGCGCTCGGCCTGTTCACGGAAAAGCACGGGTCCGTCGTGCTGATCGGTGCGGTGGTCGTTGCGGTCGCGGGCCTCGTCGGCGTACAGAAACTCGAAGTCGAAAACAGCTTTATCAACTACTTCCACGAAGACACGGAAATCTATCAGGGCCTGAAGGAAATTGACGAAAACCTCGGCGGGACCACGCCGCTGGACATCGTGCTGAAATTCGGCGACGCGGTCGAGTCCGAGATCGCGAATGATTCGGAGTTTGGCGATCTCGACGAATTGTTCGGTGAGATCGAATCAGAGGATTCCGATACCTGGTTTACGCCGACGAAGGTCGATCGCATCAAGCGCGTCCATGATTATCTCGACAGCCTCGACGCGATCGGCAAGGTATTGTCGCTCGCAACGGTCGTGCGGGTTGCCGAGGACCTGAACGACGGCCAGGAGTTTGATGCCTTCCAGCTGAACGTCATCTACAAACGAATGCCCTACGCCCTGCGTGCGGCGATGATCGATCCGTATGTCTCTATCCATGACAACGAAGCGCGTATTTCCGTACGCATTTACGATTCACAGCCGGAATTACGGCGTAAAGCCCTGCTCGAACGTATCGATACCGAACTGCGGGACACGATCGGCCTCGAACCCGGAGAGTATCAACTGACCGGGCTGCTGGTACTGTACAACAACATGCTGCAAAGCCTGTTCAAATCACAAATCCAGACGCTCGGCATTGTCATGCTCGGGATCATGATCATGCTGTCGATCCTGTTCCGCTCGCTGAAGATTGCCGTCATCGGCGTGATTCCGAACCTTCTCGCGGCGACGTCGATCCTCGGGTTCATGGGCTGGGCGGGTATTCCGCTCGACATGATGACGATTACGATAGCCGCGATCACGATCGGCATTGCGGTTGACGACTGCATTCACTATCTGTATCGCTTTAAGGAAGAATTTCCGCGACTCGGCGACTACGAGCATACGATGCACTATTGCCACGCGAACATCGCGAAAGCCGCGTTCTACACGACCCTTACGATCCTCGTCGGATTCTCAATCCTCGTGCTGTCGAATTTCATCCCGACGATACTGTTCGGATTGTTGACGGCCGTCGCGATGATTATCGCGCTCGTCGCCGCGCTGACCCTGATGGCGAAACTGATCCTGATGTGGCGACCGTTCTGAGCGGGTTCCGGCAGTACGCGTTTAACCGCCTTTGAGCGGCGGACATAATACAACTTCGTCACCGGCCTGCAGTTCGTGGGTATCCAGCACGTTTTCCGCCACGTGATCCCCGTTCACCATGACAAAATACTCCGCGTCGGCGGGCAGTCCGATGGCGGCCGCGAGGTCACGCGGTGTCGCGCGATCGGCGATCACGTAACGGCGGCCGTCGAACGTCGCGTCCGCCGGTGTTACGTCGTCGAGCAGGTGCCCGATCAGTTTTACTGACAATTCCACGGGTTCACGGCGCCGCGAAACGGCGCCGGGGCCTGCGCGTCACGCGAGCCCGAGTCGACCCAGCGTTGCCGCAGTGGGTACGCCGTTCTCGTCCCAGCCGCGAAGCTTGTAATACTCCGGCAGCATCACGTCGAGGCGGTTAACCAGCCCTTTCGCGGCACCGGACGGTGCCGGCTCTTCGAGGATACGTCGTGGCAGGGTATCGTCACCGTGACCGAGGCCGGCGGCGAGGTTGAAGCGCTTTTCCATGTTCCAGATCCGCTCGCCGATGGTCGTAAAGCGTTCGACATCCCAGGTCCCGCCACACGCGGCCTGTACCTGGGCGGTGTAATGCTCGAGTTCGAGGCCCACGTTTTTCGAGAACAGACACAATCCCGTCGAATCGATCGCGGCGATGAAATCCTGCGACTCCTTCACGACCTGGGGCTTTTCATCCGGCTCGGTCGTACCGAAGTCGTGCGCATACGGTGAGGCACGCAAATGGCACGCACCCCGGTTACTCGTCGCGTAGGCGAGGCCCATGCCCTGCATCGCGCGCCCGTCATAGGCCGCGAACTCCTGACCTTTCACCGACATCGACAGTTCCGGCCGTCCGTATTTCGCGCACAGCAGTTTCGAGCCCATGCCGATTTCCTTGCCGAATCCTTCGCCTTTGCCGATCAGCTCCGTGATCTGGCACAGCGCTTCGGCCGAGCCGAATTCAAGTTTGACCCCGCCGGTCATGGTTTCGTCGATGGCGCCGACATCAAACAGTTCCATTGCCGCGGCAATCGAACCGCCGAGCGAGATCGGATCCATGCCGTAGTCGTTGCACAGAAAACCGGCGTACGTTGCGGCGTCCATATCATCGACCCCGACGGCAGAGCCGAGCGCGTAGGCCGTTTCATATTCGAGACCGCCGGAAGCGGTCTGGTACCGCGGCTCCTCCCTGACGGAAAAATGCTGCGGATCGATGTGACTCATCCGGCCACACCCAATCGTGCAGGCGAAACACGCGCTGTTCGTGATCAGATTCGTGTGGCCGTGCTCATTCGGGCTCTGCATCGCCGCGGCGCCCATCTTCTCCGCCCCGGCGAACTGGACCGCGCGGTTGTTGTTTGTTGGCAGCGAGCCGAACGTGTTCGTGATATCCATCATCGAAATCGTGCCGTGCCGACTCAGGCCTTTACGGGGTTTGCTGTTCGCAAGCGCTTCGGTTGCTTTGCGGGCAGCAGCCATGAACGCCTTCGGATCATGCACACGCGTTCCGATCGTACCGCGCACGGCAATCGCCTTCAGGTTCTTCGAGCCCATCACCGCACCGACGCCCGAGCGCCCGGCGGCGCGGTGCAGGTCATTGACGATGCAGGCAAAGCGATTGCCGTACTCACCGGCCGGGCCGATCGAGGCGATACGCATGAGCGGGTCGTCGTGGTACTCCTTGATCGCGGCTTCGACGTCCCAGATGCGTTGCCCCCACAGATGATCCGCCGGCATGAGGGTCGCCTGCTGGTCTTCGAGGTGCAGGTATACGGGCGTTGGCGCACGGCCTTCGATGATCAGCATGTCGTAACCGGCGTTTTTGAGTTCGCCGCCGAACTGACCGCCGGAATTCGAACACGCGATCGCCCCGGTGAGCGGCCCTTTCGTAATTGCCGACCAGCGGCCGCCCGTCGACGCGGCCGTGCCCGTGAGCGGCCCGGTGGCGATGATGAGTTTGTTCTCCGCCGACAGCGGGTCGACTTTGGGGTCGACTTCCTCGCTCAGATATTTCGTGCCGAGCCCGCGTTGACCGATATACGCCTCGGCCCATTCCATGTTCAGGGGCTCATGGGTGCAGGTGCCCGCACTCAGGTTTACCCGCAGTAGTTTGCGATGCCAGCTCATACGATCCCGCTCCTGTCGTGTGCTTGCGCCGCGTCTGGCGCGCCGCCCGTGGATGAACCGGAGTTTACCGGTTTTCGCCGCCAGTTACAGATTCCGAACGCACCACGGACCGCACCGCGAAGCACCCGACAGGCGCAGGTGCGTGGCCGGAATTCCTGTTTCAGCGGCAAAATTCCGCAACGGCGGCGAGCGTCGCCGGTGCGCGGTCGAATTGCGGTGCATGGCCACAATCGTCGAGCAGCAGCGTCGTTACCGCGCCGGGCACCCCGCGCTCGATCCGGCGCAGCTGCTCAATCGTGCCGTACTCGTCATCCTTGCCCTGGATTTGCAGTAGCGGCGTCGTGATGCCGGCGAGCGACGCTTCGATCGACCAGGCGAGAAAGTCCGGCGCGAGCCAGCTGTCACACCAGCCGCGAAACGCAAGATCGACATTCGAACCGTGATATTTCGCGAGTCGCCGGCGCAAATCCCGCCCCCGATAGGCTTCGTCGGCGATCCGTATCGAGGCCACGCTGCACGCTTCCGTGAACACATGCGGGGCCATGACGATGGTGCTGTCGAGACCGGCGGGTGCGGTCCCGGCGTGCACGAGTGCGATGCTCGCGCCATCACTGTGTCCGAGCAGAATGTAGCGCGTGATCCCGGCCGCGGTGATGACCTGCGGCAAGGTGTCCGTCGCCTCGCGGCTCATGTAGTCGAGTGGACGCGGCAGGACGATCGGCGCCGATGCGCCATAGCCGGCCCGCGAGTAGGCAAACACCGGGTTGCCCGTCGCCGCGGCCAGTTGCTCGGGAAAATCGCGCCACAGGGCGACACAGCCGAGCCCTTCATGCAGCAACACGATCGTGGCGCGGCCAGGGTCGCCGGCGATGCGGCAGTATTCGAGCGCCGCCCCGGCTACCCGCAGCGTCGGCAGCTCGCCGTAGGCGACCGCGGCCATGACGCTCAGGCGCTGACGAGACCCTCGCGCCGGGCCCAGTCGAGCGTTTCGTCGAGCGCCGTGCCGAAGCGATCGAAAATCTCTCCGACTTCATCGTCACTGACTATCAGCGGCGGACAAAACGCCATCGTATCGCCAATAGCCCGCACCACGAGGCCGTTCGCGTGACAGCGCGAGAGGCAGTGCATGCCCACTTTTCCGACCGGATCAAACGATGCTTTCGTCGCCTTGTTCTGGACGAGTTCCAGCGCCCCGATCAGGCCGACCCCGCGCGCTTCTCCGACGAGCGGATGATCGGCGAATGTCTGCAAGCCCTGCTGGAATCGCGGACTCAGGGCCGCGACCTTGTCGAACAGGTTTTCGCGTTCGTAGATTTCCAGCACTTTCAACCCGACGGCGGCGGCCACGGGGTGCCCGCTGAACGTATACCCGTGCGCGAAATTACCCACCTCGGCGCTCGCTTCGGCGATCGCTTCGAACATGCGCTGGGGAATCACGACGGCGCTGAGCGGCTGGTACGCCGATGTCAGGGCCTTCGCGAGGCTCATCGTATCGGGTTTGATATTGTAGGTTTGCGATCCGAACGGGTTTCCCGTCCGGCCGAGGCCGGTAATGACCTCGTCGACGATGAACATGATGTCGTACTTGTTCAGCACGGCCTGAATTTTCTCGAAATAACCGGCCGGGGGTACGAGCACGCCGCCGGCGCCCATGACGGGCTCGGCGATGAATGCGGCAACCGTGTCCGGATCTTCGGCGAGGATCATTTTTTCCAGGTTTGCGGCGAGACGTGACGAGAATTCCTCCTCCGTTTCGCCCGGCTCCGCGAAGCGGTAGTAATGCGGACAGTCCGTATGCAGGAAGCGGTCGTTCACCGGTACGTCGAAATGGGTATGGATCGCCGGCAGCCCGGTCAGGCTTGTCGCGGCCAGGGAAATCCCGTGATACGCCTTCACCCGACTGATGATCTTCTTCTTGTTCGGTCGGCCGATGGCATTGTTGTAGTACCACATCAGCTTGACCTGCGTGTCGTTCGCATCGGAGCCGGAGCACCCGAAGAAAACTTTCGACGCTTCCATCGGCATCATCGACTTCAGCTTTTCGGCGAGCAAAATCCCGGGTTCGTGGCTCTTGCCGATGAACATGTGCGAGTACGACAGCTTTTTCATCTGGTCGTAGGCCGTTTGCGCGAGTTCTTCATTCGCGTAACCGAGTGATGTGCACCACAGGCCGGCCAGCCCTTCGATGTACTTGTTACCCTGGTCATCCCACATATGGATGCCTTCGGCGTGGTCCATGATCATTGGACCTTGCGTGGCCATGAGCGTGGGATTCGTATACGGGTGAAGTACGCTGTCAACATCGCGCGCGGCGATGCTTCCCGGGGTCAAGCTCATGTCGAACTCCTTACAGGTGACGGTTGTTTCGTCGCATTATACCTGCCTTGCCTCGCAACCGTGCGGCGTTTTTGCCACCTGTCCGCAAGCGACAATGCGCGGGTACGTTTAATCCAGCGCCGCGACGAGCGGGTCACGCGCGAGGCGCTGACGCGCCTCCTTGAGGACCGCGGGCGGCAGCTCTTCTTCGAGAATTCGCAAGCGATGCTGCGCCTTGGGGAAGCCGCCGTTCGCGGCGAGTGACATCCAGTAATACGCGCTGACCGAATCCCGGGGTGCACCCGTGCCGCTTGCGGCACACACCGCAAGTGCATACTGCGCGCGCATGTGACCACGACGCGCGGCCTTTTCATACCACGTAATTCCTTCCGCTACGGTGTCATCGGTACCGTCGAACAAGACGAGTCGTCGCGCCAGTTCATATTGCGCGTTCGTGTATCCGCGCACCGCCGCGCGCTTCATCCAGGACAGCGCGATCTGCCGGTTCGCGGCGACGCCATCGCCGTTCTCGAACGCGATAGCCATGCGGTAACACGCTTTCGGATAATCCTGATCCGCGGCCATGTGCAACCATTTCATCGCTTCGCCGGGAGAGGGTTCCGCGATGAGGCCACGTGAGTAGAAGCGGCTCAGCGCGTACTGAGCGGCGCCCAGACCGGCATTCGCGGCTTTCTCCATCCAGTATTGCGCCCGCTTGTAGTCCTGAAACAGCGCGGGTGAATTCGCATAAATCAGGCCGAGGTTGTACTGCGCCTTGTGGTAACCCGCCTTCGCCGCACGCTTGCACCAGTAGATCGCCTGTTCGTAGTCGCGCATACCGGTGTCGCCGTTGACGTAGGCGAGCGCGAGCTGCATTTGCGCGCGCGGATGGTCCTGTTGCGCCGCCTGCTCCCAGTGACGTAACGCGGCGTTCAGGTCACCGACGATTTCCGTGCCGCGCGCGTACATATCGCCGAGGTTGTACTGCGCCATCGCGTTACCGTTCGCCGCCGACGAGTAGTACCACGTCAGCGCCCGATCCATATCGCGTTCCGTGCCGGTACCGGTTTGATAGCACCAGCCGAGGCGCGCCTGTGCGCGCGCGTGGTTCTGTTCGGCCGCCGCGATATACCACGTCATTGCCACTTCGTCGTCGGCTTTTACGCCGCGCCCCGCGGAATAGCATTTCGCGAGTTGGTACTGCGCTTCGACGTGGCCGGATTTTGCCGCCCGCTCGTACCACGTGAACGCCTGCTTGTCGTTGCTGTCCATCGACGCGTGCGACCGGAAACGCTCCGCGAGCGTAAACTGCGCCGCCGCGTCGCCGTGCTTCGCGTCAGCGAACAATTTTTCGACGTCAATGTCGCTATCCATATCCATAATTATGTCAATCAAAGTCACGCAGTAACTTGATCAAACTCGAGGTATCGGCTCGCCGATCGCCACGGCGCTGCAATTGCGCATAAAACTGATCGACGAGCGCGGTCACAGGCAAGGCGGCGCCGTTCCCGCGGGCGGCGTCCAGTGCGATACCGAGGTCCTTGCGCATCCAGTCAACCGCGAAACCGAAATCGAACTCCCCGGACAGCATGCTCGCCGCACGGTTGTCCATCTGCCACGATTGTGCGGCACCCTTGCTGATGACCGCCACGACTTTGTCCATGTCGAGACCGGCGGCAAGTCCGAAATTCATGCCTTCGGACAGCCCCTGCAACAAACCCGCGATGCAGATCTGGTTCACCATTTTCGTTGCCTGGCCACTACCGGTAGCACCCATGTGGATGCACGTACGGGCGTAGGCATCGATCAGCGGGGAGGCGCGCGCAAAGCTGGATTCGGCACCGCCGCACATCACCGTCAGCGTGCCTCCCTCGGCCCCGCTCTGTCCGCCGGACACCGGTGCGTCGAGAAAACCGATCCCGGCGGCGGTGGCGTGATCGCCCAGTTCGACTGCGAGCCGGGCCGAGGTCGTCGTGTGATCGATGAGCACGGTGCCGGAACGCATGTGCGCGAGCGCCCCGTCGTCACCGAGGATCACCGCCCGAACATCGTCGTCATTACCGACGCAGGAGAAGACGAAATCCGCTTCCCGCGCGGCGTCGCCCGGGGTCTCGGCGGCCGTACCGGTGTGTTCACCGAGCCAGCGATCGCGGGTCGCTGGCGTGCGGTTGAAAACCCGTACGCTGTGACCCGCGCGGCTCAGATGTCCGGCCATCGGGTAGCCCATCACCCCGAGACCGATAAACGCTAGCGCCGCCATGCTCAGGCTCTCATTGCGGCAACCACCGCGCGCCGACGTGGGGCATGATCAGCCATGGCCGGCACGGCGACGTTGCCGGCGCAAGTGGTCTTGTGGGCGTGCGTTCTTTCCATTGAGCGCTCCGGGCAGTGCCCGCTGTTGCATTCAGACGTCCGTATCGAGCAACTCGTTCAGATGGGCGTCGACCTGGGTAAGAAATGCGGGGTCCGCGCCAAACAGCGCGAGATGCCCCCAGACGCTCTTCAGCGTGCGCATCTCACTACCGACGATCAGCGCTTGTTCCCGCGCGCAATCCCGCGGCGGGAAAAACATGTCCTCGTCGATCGGCATGACGAAGGTTTTCGCGCGGATGCGCGACAACGCGGCCGTCAGATCCCCGTTCGCGTTGCGCGCAACGTCGCCGCGCTGCCATTTCCACGCCATGCACAGCAGATCGTTCGGATCCATGACGAGGAACGTTGCCTCGAGGAATTCGGACATGAACTGCTCGACGCTTTCGAGGCCAACGGAACGCCATGCTTCGAGTTGATAGAATTCAGTGCTCAACCCCATCACGGCCCAGATTCCGGCGTGGCGCCGCAAGCCGTCGGCAACCGCTGCGTGACTGCGGTATTCACCCCCGGCCCAGTTCGGATCCGAGGTCAGGGCATCCATGAGCGACTGCGTGAAGAGAAAATCGTGATCGGTGTTCCTGGCGGTGCCGGCGATTGCTGCCGCCCGTTTCACCATTTCCGGATAACGCACCGCCCACTCGTAGGTCTGTTGTGCCCCCATCGACCCGCCCACAACGAGAGCCAGCGATTCGATACCGAATTTTTCCGTAATGAGCCGATGTTGCGCGCGCACGTCGTCGCCGATACGCACATGCGGGAAGCCGCTCATCGCGGCCGGACCGTCGATATTGTGCGGAGAACTCGACAGACCGTTGCCGATCTGGTTGATGCAGACGATGAAATAGTTCTCCGGGTCGAGCGCACGTCCGCTGCCGATGTACACCTGCTCCATGATTTTGCTCGTACCGGAGTACCAGGTCGGAATGAGGATCGCGTTGTCACGGGCGGCATTCAGCGAACCGTGCGTTGCATAGGCGAGCCGCAGATCGGGAATCGTGCCGCCTTCTTCGAGTTCGAAATCCCCGAGTTCGAAAATGTCGTAAGGGCCGTGGGTTTCCTGACTGTAGTAGGGGTTGTCGAGCATCGATGGCGATTCCTGGCGGCCGGGTCGTGGCGGGTGGGTCGTATCGCCGCGATCGGGCTGAGACGAGTTGCTGAAATTTGCAGTGCTCCCCGCGCTACTGCACGGGGAGCACTGCGGGACTTACTTCAATACCAACTGGTTTTTGCGGCCGCGCGGGGCGGACGGGCTCGCGCCGCCGGACGAACGGCGTGCGTTCAGCTCGTCGGCGAGCTGGCGCGCGTACGCCGATACCTGCTTCTGGGTTCCCGGCCGTGAACCGGTTACCGGTGCGTAACCACCCTCGATCACATACTGGAACCAGTTACCTTTGGCGCCGTCCGGCGATGCCATTTTTTCGACCTGGGCGACCCGGTAGTAGCCATTTGAGGTGTCGAGTTTCGCTGCGGTTTCAGACATATCCAATGCTCCATGAAGTTATTGCGCGACACCGCGTTGTTATTATCGGACTAGTCACGGCACGCGTTTGCGAAGTGAGTTCTTCTGGTCGTGTGGGCCTCTGTCGCTATTCTTCGTTGTTTATTATTTCCGGGGACATTGCGTCCCTGCGCGGGTGCCGGCCGGCAGCTCTCAAGGCCAATTTCCGGTGGCAAGGTGCGCCGTGATCGCTCACGGGAACCGCCGCGCCGGAACTCGAGTCGGTGCGGCGTAAAATCTCCCGTCCGGTATGGTCGGGGGCCCGCTACTTTAGCATGAAGAGGCCCCGATAGCGACCACCGACCCGACCGAGATGACGGCGAGCACGGCGTTTTTCGCCACCGTGCCGGGTGACACCGCGGGCGAACGTTCGCGCATGTACGCGAGGGAAAATTCTTGCAGCGCAGCAATCGAATCCCGAAGAGCCTGCCGCCGGCCCGCCCCGCAGGACGCTAGCGCAGCAGCACCGTCCGGGCCGCCTGCCGTTGCTGGTAGGCGTGGTCCCAGCGCTGCAGGTGGACGTGCGTGCCGTCGGCTGCGACGCCACCGAAACGTCCGAACTGCAGCCCTGCCGCGAGCGTGCAATCACTGAACGTCACCGCGCTCCCGGCAAGGAACGGACGGCCGTCGGCCAGCAGATTGTCGAAGTAGTCGAGCCCGCTGCGCAGCGTTTTGCGGCTCGCCGCGGCGATGTCCTCGCTCGGCGGCAGCCCGAGGGGTGAGTTCGTCGCGTGGACATAGCGCGCCAGCGGGGTCAGCACGCGTCCGTCCGCGATGCGTTCGAGTTCCCGTCGGCGTGCCCGTTCACGCGGCGTCGAGCCAAGCATGTCGGGCTCCGGATGCAGCTCTTCGAGGTATTCCATGATCGCGAGTGACTCGATGATGTAGTCGCCCGGGGTAATCTCGAGTACCGGCAAACTCGCAAACGGGGTGCGCGCCCGGTGCGCCGCTTCATTCTGCTCGCCGGCCATCAGTTTGACGGTTACCTGCTCGAGCTCAATCGCGGCGCCCGCGGCGCGTTTCTCGGCGATGTACAACATCACCTTCGTCGGGTTTGGTGCGATCCCGACGCAATACAGCTTCACTGCCGCTTCGGTTCTTAAGCCGCTTTCGAGTTCTTCTCGTTGTGGGCCGCTTCGAGGCGGCGCAATTCTTCCCAGCCGAGATAACGCGTGAAGCCGTTGTCGTCATAAAACAATACCGGCCCGTCGCAGATAAACAGATATTCCGTATCTTCGAGCGCCTTCGTCGCGCCGTGCAGCATGCCGTTCGGTTCGTAGATGTAGTCGCCGGCATCGAGCGTTCCGTCGCGCACTTCAAGCTTGCCGGACAGAATGAATGTATGCGAGGCCGTCAGATGTTTGTGTTGTGGCGCAACGTAACCCTTGAGCCAGCGAAACAATACCGCCCAGCGCCCGGTTTCCGCACCCGTCCACAGGATCTTCAGAAAACCGCGTTCCGGGTCGTCGGGGATCGGTATCCAGTCGTGTTCGCTGGTTTTGTACAACGTGTCCATCAGTTCCGGATTGATCGGGGAAATGTCTTGTGGCATGGCCATCGCTTCGCTCCTCTCAGGTTGTCGTGTGTCGTTGCCACCGGCAGGTTTGCATGCGCGCCCCGCGATGGTTCGGCGACCGTGGTCGCGCTATCTTAACCGGGATCCGGCGTCATGCGCCCCGGCGTACCGCGCAGCCGTGCTCACAGCCGGAGCCCGAGCTGGGCCCCTGCGCGCTCGTGCTCGAGTAGCCATTGTTTGCGTTCGACCCCGCCGGCGTAACCGGTCAGCTTGCCGTTGGCCCCGATCACGCGATGACAGGGAATCACGATGCCGACCGGATTTTTCGAGTTCGCCATGCCGACCGCGCGGCTCGCGGTCGGCCGTCCGAGACGCGTGGCGAGTTCACCGTAGGAAATCGTCTCGCCCACGGGAATCCGGCGCAATTCCCGCCACACCGAGCACTGGAATTCCGAACCGTGCGGATCGACGGGGATATCGTCGAGCGCGTCGAGTTCGCCGGCGAAGTACGCCTGCAGACGCCCGGTGGCACCGAGTGGATTGGCGACCCGTTGCCGTTCGCTGTCACCGTAACCGCGCGCGAGGATTTTTTTCAGCCGTGCATCGCAATCGGCGAAATCGACCGCGACGACATGCGTTGCGTTCGTTACGACCACGACCCGGCCGATCGCCGTATCGAGTTCATCCCACATCAGGCTCATGTCTCACCTCCCGTGCGGCGGGCTCGTGCGCCGTCGCGAACGATTATTGAAATCGCGGCATGACTTGCGTGGCGAACAATTCGAGCGAGGCATTGATTTGCGCCGGCTCGTGAATCCCTTGCGGCAGCAACAGGAACATTTCGTTGATTGGAATTTCCGCCGCGGCGGCCTCGATTTGCCGCGTGATCGTATCCGGCGACCCAACGAGCCAGTTCACCGCGCCCTGTCCGAATGCGGTCGGCCACAGTTTCCAGAACCAGTCCATCTCGTCGGCCCACGCGCGGGCCTGGGCGTCGCTCGGTGCACAGATCATGATGCCGCCCCAGGCCGCTTCGTCACCCGCCGCCACCGTGTGCCCGTAAACACCCTCGGCTTCCTCCCGATAGCCATGCCACAACACCTTGCACAGATCGAGGTTCGGTGCGAGCACGATCGGCTTGCCGAGATATTTCGCCCAGAACTTCGCGGTGCGCAACGACGCTGAAAAACCGCCATACAGCGGCGGCGTCGGTTGTTGCAGCGGCCGTGGTGCGATGCCGATCTCGGTGATCCGCATATCCGCATCGACGCCACGACCGTAATCCCGGTAGACGGGATGCTCGTGCGGGTTCGTGAAATCGGCCGGCGGAAACTCCCAGAAGCGACCACGATGGCTGAACGTGTCGTGCGTGAGCGCCTTGATCACGATATCGACGTACTCCGCGAAATACTCGCGGTTCAGCATGTCGACCGGTTCGTTCTTGTTCCATGGCCCAACCGCGCCGAGTTCGGGCTGCACCTTGAAATTTTCGACCCAGCGCGACTGGTACCCGCGCACGAGCCCGACCCCGAAGCGGCCATTCAGCATATTGTCCATCGTCGCGATCGCTTCGGCCGTGCGCAGCGGATTGTGCGCCGTGGCGACAAACCCGCAGGTAATGACGCGCAGGCGTTCGCTATGCATGCCGAGCCACATACCCATGAGCGTCGGGTCGTTACTCGCCTCGAAGCCTTCGATCTGCAGATGATGTTCAGGGTGTCCAAAGCCGGCGTAGCCGAGTTCGTCGGCAAGCCGCGCGTAGCCGGCGATCTCCTCGAGCATGCGCCGGTACAACACCGGATCCTTTCCGGCCATGCCACGCTCGAGTTCCTCGCGGCGCCCCATCGTGCAGTACATGAACAGATTGAAATCGATCACGGGTCTTGATCCATGCAGGACATTCAGGAGTGCTCCAGTATACGGGCGTAACTCGGTCCGTCGATATTGCCGCCGGACAGGATGAGTCCGACGCGTTCGCCGTCATAGCGGCCGCGTTCCTGCAACAGCGCCGCCAGCGGTGCGGCGCCGGCACCTTCGGCGACATTGTGCGTCGCGGAGAAGTACACCGACATCGCGTGTTTGATCTCGGCATCCGTCACGGCAACGATACGTTCGGCTCCCGCGAGCATGATCGCCAGGGCATCGGCGTTCGGCGTACGGACCGCAAGCCCGTCGGCCATCGTGTCGGCACTTGCGGTGGTACGGACTTCACGCGCGGCGAATGATTGCGCGTACGCATCGGCGTTTGTCGCGACGACGCCGACGATCTTCGTCGCGAGCCCGAGTGCGTCGCGCGCCGCGATCAGGCCGCAGATCCCGGACCCGAGACCGATCGGGACGTAAACCGTATCGAGGTCCGCGACCGCGCGAAACAGTTCCACGGCATACGTACCTACCCCGTGCAGCAGCAGCGGATGAAACGACGGGAACAGTGTGAGGCCACGTTCTTCGCCGAGCGCGATCGCGTATTCGTAAGCCGCGTCGAAGTCGCGACCATGCTCGATCAGCTCCGCGCCGTAGGCCCGCATTGCGCGGTTCTTGTCGGGGTTGTTGTTCTCCGGCACCACGACGACGGCGTCCATGCCATGGCGCCGTGCAGCGAACGCGACACTCTGGCCGTGATTGCCGCGCGTCGCCGCAATGACGCCGGCCGTCGCACGACCACGGGCGAGGTGTTCGGCGAACACGAGCCCGCCGCGCACCTTGAACGCCCCGGTCGGCAGGTGGTTCTCGTGCTTCACCCAGACTTCCGTGCCGCAGTGTCCCGACAGCAGCGGCCAGTGTATCTGCGGGCTCGCCGTGAGCGCCGTGTAGATAATCGCGGCGGCCCGGTCGAACGCCTCGATTGCGATCGGGTCGTTCATGCGCCGTCTCCGGAGGGCAGACGGGGCCGGCACGCGCGGTCAGGCAAGCACGGCATGCAAATCGTACTCGTCCGTATCACGCACGGTCACATTGCAGAATTCGCCGACGGCAAGGGCCGCGGCCCCCGGGCCCTTGATATACACGAGACCATCGATCTCCGGCGCGTCGGCGTAACTGCGCGCGACCGCGCCGTCGGGGTCAACCTGGTCGACGAGCACTTCGAGCGTCTGGCCGCGATAGCGCGTGAGACGCGCGGCGCTGATTGCCTGCTGCAACTGCATGAACGCATCCCAGCGCGCCTGCTTTTCCGCCTCCGGCACGTGGCCCGCGAGCTCGTTTGCGGCGGCACCCGCAACCGCGGAATACTGGAAACAGCCGACCCGGTCGAGATCGGCGGCTTCGATAAAGTCGAGTAGCTGTTCGAAATCCTCGTCCGTTTCGCCGGGGAAACCAACGATGAAAGTACTGCGCAGAACGAGATCGGGCAGCGCCGTCCGCCACGCGACAATGCGTTCAAGTACGTTCTCGGCATGCGCGGGCCGCCGCATGGCCTTCAGCACGCGCGGACTGCCGTGCTGAAACGGAATGTCGAGATAAGGCAACACGAGACCGTCACGCATCAGTTCGATCACGCCGTCGACGTGCGGATAGGGATACACGTAATGCAGACGCACCCATGCGCCGAGTTCACCGAGCGCCGCGCACAGACCGAGCATGTCGGCCTTCAGTGGTTTGCCCTGCCAGAAGCCCGTGCGATATTTGCGGTCGCTGCCGTACGCACTCGTGTCCTGCGAAATGACGAGCAGTTCACGCACGCCGCCGGCAACGAGCCGTTCGGCCTCGGCCATGACGTCCTCGATCGGACGGCTGTCGAGGCGCCCGCGCATCGACGGGATGATGCAGAAGCTGCATTTGTGATTGCAGCCCTCGGAGATTTTCAGATACGCGTAATGCCGTGGGGTGAGCTTGATCCCCTGCGGTGGCACGAGATCGGTAAACGGATCGTGGGCCACGTCGATTGGCGCATGAGCGTGCACGGCGCCGACGACGGCCTCGTATTGTTGCGGACCCGTGACGCTGAGCACGGCCGGATGCACGGCGCGGATCGCGTCTTCGTGGACGCCAAGACAGCCTGTCACGATCACCTTGCCGTTCTCGCTCAGGGCTTCGCCGATCGTTCCGAGCGATTCCGCTTTCGCGCTGTCGATGAAGCCGCACGTGTTCACGACCACGACATCGGCATCCTCGTAAGTTGCGACAAGTTCGTAACCATCGAGACGCAACTGCGTCATGATACGTTCGGAGTCGACGAGCGCCTTCGGGCAACCCAGGCTGACGAATCCGACTTTCGCCGACGCGGGCAGGGTGTTGTTCATGCGGTAAATCCGCGTTGCATGCGCATCAGTAGCCGAGCACGCAGCCGTCGAGGCGCGGTTCACTGCCACCCACGTACACCTGCTGCTCCGCGTCGTAACGAATTGCCTGGTAGCCGCCGGTAAAGCCGGTGATCCAGTCCTCGATCACTTCGAGGCGGTGGCCGCGGCGCGCGAGCGCATCAATCGTTGCCGGCGCAATCCCCGCTTCGTATTGCACGACCCCGAGCCCGTCGAGCCGCTCGCCGTTCGGTTGCGTGCCGCCGACGTGGCGCAGCCGGGGTGCATCGCCGGCAGCCTGCGGATCCATGCCGCGGTCGATCATGTTCGCGAGCACCTGTACCTGCCCCTGGGGCTGCATGTCTGCGCCCATGACGCCGAAACTCAGCCACGGCCGTCCGTCGTGCATGACGAACCCCGGAATGATCGTGTGGAACGGCCGTTTGCCGGGCGCGTAAACGTTCGGATGATCGGGGGCGAGCGTAAATCCGGCGCCGCGACATTGCAGCGCGAAGCCGCTGCCGGGCGGGACCAGGCCGGCACCGAACGGCGAAAAAATACTCTGGATCAGGGAGACCATCATGCCGCTGCTGTCGGCTGCGCACAGGTACGTCGTATCGCCGCTCCGGATCGCGACATCACCGTGGGTGTAGTTTGCGCCGGCGCTCGCATCGTCGATCAGGCGGCGGCGTTCGGCCGCGTAGGCCTTGCCGGCGAGCGTCGCGACCGGTACTTCGGCGGCTGCGGGATCGGCGTAGTAACGCGCGCGATCCTCGAACGCGAGTTTTTTCGCTTCGATAAACGCATGCCAGTAGTTCGACGGGTCGCGATACAACTCGTCCGTGCTGTAGGTTTCGAGGATGTTCAGGATCTGCAGGACGGTCATGCCCTGCCCGTTCGGCGGCAACTCGAACACATCATAGCCGCGGTAATTCGTCGTGATCGGTTCGACCCAGTCACAGCGGGTTGCGGCAAGATCATCGATGCCGAGAAAACCGCCGGCCGCGCGCACGCAGGCGCTCAGCCGTTCCGCGAACTGACCATTATAGAACCCGTCACGGCCGCGCTGCGCGATCAGGGCGTAGGTGTCGGCAAGATCCGGATTGACATGCGTCTCACCCGCGACCGGTGCCCGCCCCTCGCGGACAAACGTATCGGCGAAAGACGCTGTAAACCCGTCGAGTTGCGGATCACCGAGGATGCCTGCGGCAGCCGCCGCCCACATATCGGCGGTGCGCGAACCAATCGGAACGCCATTGCGCGCGTAATTGATGACCGGCGCGAATACGTCATCGAGATCGAGTCGGCCGAAGCGTTCGTGCAGGGTGCACCAGCCATCGACAGCACCCGGGCTCGTTACCGCGAGCGGGCCACGCCCCGGGATCACGCCGGCCGCGCCAACCGCATCGCGGAGCGTTGCGTAACTCAATTCGCGCGGCGCGCGGCCGCTCGCGTTCAGGCCGTGCAACGATTGCTGCGCCGGGTCCCACACGATCGCGAACAGATCACCACCGGGTCCGCACATATGTGGTTCCGTCAGGCTGAGCACCGCGTTTGCGGCAATTGCCGCGTCGACGGCGCTGCCGCCCCGCTGCAGCACGGCGAGTCCGGTTTGCGTCGCGAGCGTCTGGCTCGTCGCGACCATGCCTTTGCGCCCGTAGCCCGGGCTGCGCGATCGGATGTACATCGGATTCAGTTCCTGATTTCTATTTTTCGTCCCAGCGCCGCGGGCCGCTCGAGCCCGGCGTGCACGTCGAGTACGGCCGCGAGCCGCGCCTGCGCGGCAGCCGGCATCGGGGCGCTGCGGCGATCCGCAAACGCTATGTGCACGAACAGCATTTCCGCGGTGGCGGCAAGATATCCCCGCTCGCGGTGGTAGATCTCCTGCCACGTGTGTACGAGTTTCGGTCGCCAGTCGATCAGCCGCGTCGTCACCCGGATCGTATCACCCTCGAACAACTCGCGGTGAAAGTCGAGATCGCAGTTCGACATGAACACCGAGCCGACGCCGGCATGCGTGTAATCCCAGCCGATCCCGCAATCGCGAAAAAAGACTTCACCGCCGTCGTCGAACGCCTGCAGGTAGAACGCGACGTTCATGTGGCCGTTCGCGTCGAGCCATGCCGGTTTTACCGCGAGCGAGTCTTCGAACGGTGCCGGGATTGTCGTGCTGTTTGTCAACGTCGTGCCTCGGGCCGTCGGGTCGCACAAGCGAAATACAATACGCCACCCGCGGCGGCCCAGGCGAGGCAAATGCCCCATTCATGCGGCCACGCGAGGCCGGCCGGGCCGCCCGGCAGGTACAGCAGGATCAACGCACCCGACAGGACGAGCGCCGTGCCACCGACACAGCCGCCATGGCGCACCCGGTACGGTCGCGGCATGTCGGGTTCGCGCCGGCGCAGCACGAGGAACGACGCCGCCACCATCATGTAGGCGATGATCACGCCAAAACTGCCCGCATTGATCAGCCACACGAGGATCGGGCGACCGAACCATGGCGCGACACACACGACCGCACCAATCGCAAGCAGGGCAACGTGCGGCGTGCGGTAGCGCGGGTGCAACCGCGCGAACACGGCGGGCAACATGCCGGCGGTAGCGAGCGCATAGACGATCCGGCTGCTGCCGATCAGAAATGCATTCCAGGTTGTAACGATGCCGGCGATCCCCCCGATGATGAGCAGGTCACGCGCCGCCGACGAACCCCACGCCGCACCGGCGGCGTCCGCCGTCGTCATTGCCGAAGCGGCGCGCGCGGGCGCATCGAGCGACAGTCCTACGCCGAAGATGATCGCGGCGTACCACAGCACGGCAATGATCACTGACACGACCACGAGTGCGCCGATCTGCGCATGCGGCAAATCGATCTCTTCGGCGGTCTGAGGAATGATGTCGAAGCCAACGAACATGATCGGCACCATCATGAGTACGGCGAACAGCCCGCCTCCCTCGAGGCTCGTGAATAATGGCTGCAGCTTGTGCGGATCACCGTTGAACGATGCACCGGTAAGAAAGAATGCACCGCTAATGACAATCGCGAGGGTCACGATCCGCTGCATCGTCGCCGCCGGTTTAACGCCGCGGATGTTGATCCACGTCAGAACCACGGACGCCGCAATGCCGATCGCAACGAAGCTTAAATGCACATCCCACCCGGCGACGGTCCACAAATACACGAGGTCCGTACCGGGCACGAGCGTCGACAGGGCGAACGGCAGGGCGACGGCTTCGAATGCGGCGACGGAGACGTAGCCGAGGACGATCGACCACGAACACACGAACGAGAGGCCGGGCCCGAGCGCACGCAGACTGTACACGTGTTCACCGCCCACAGACGGCATCGCCGCGGCCAGTTCCGCATACGTCAGCGCGATAAACACGACGACAACGCCCCCGATCAAAAATGCGGTCATCGCGCCGAGCGAACCGGCGCGCCCGATCCATTCACCGGTGAGCAGCACCCAACTCCAGCCGATCATCGCGCCGAACGCGAGCGACAGCACGTCGCGCCGTCCGAGCACGCGGCGCAGGCCCTGCCGGGCTGCGGTGTCGGGCGTCTTCACGCGGAATCCGGCCGGCTAAACCGCACCCTCAAACTCGAAAATCTTGCCCGGATTCAGAATGCCTCTCGGATCGAGCGCGTGCTTCAGACGTCGCATCACCGCGATTTCGTCCGCACTGCGCGAAATCGCGAGGAAGTCCTTCTTTTCGAGACCGATGCCGTGCTCCGCCGATACCGAGCCACCGTAGGGCTGCAGCGGTTCATAGACGCACTCCTCGACCTTGCGGTGATCCGCCGGCCCCGCATCGGGCACCGTGATTGCGAAATGAATATTGCCGTCGCCGATATGGCCGAACGTAAAGCAGTAATGATGTGGCCAGTTTGCCGCCAGGCGCCGCTTCACTTCATCGACGTACTCGCCGACGTAGCGAATCGCGATACTGACGTCGAATATTTGCGGCCGCCCGTAACGGAAAAAATGTTCGACATCGTCGCGGATCGCCCACATCGCCGCCGCCTCGGCGCCGGACTGCGCAATCGCGGCATCGGCGATCAAGCCATCTTCGAGCGCCTGGAAGAACGCGGCTTCGAATCCTTCCCGATCGCGCGTGGAGCCCAGCGATTCAACGAGCGCGTAATACGGCCGGGTCTTCTCCACCGGTGGCCGGTTCGTCGCCGGCGCGGTCGTCACGAGGTCGTAGTAATCGAGCCACAACACTTCGTAGGCACTGAGCCGGCCGCCGAGCGCACCGTCGATGTATTTGAGGAACCCCGTGACCTGATCGAATGTATCGAACGAGACGAACGCCGTCTCCTGCTCGGTTACAGCCTCACGCAGGCGCAGCACGAGCCGGGTGACAATGCCCAGCGTTCCCTCGGTGCCGATGAACAGTTGTTTCAAATCGTAACCGGCATTGTTCTTCAGCATCGTGTTCAGCGACGACACGATCGTGCCGTCGGCGAGCACCGCTTCGATACCGAGGATGTTGTCGCGCATCATGCCGAACCGGATCACGCGATTGCCACCGGCATTCGTCGATACGTTGCCGCCGATCTGACATGAGCCGCGCGCCCCGAGGTCGACGGGGAAAAACAGGCCCTTCTCCGCCGCGGTGTCCTGCAATACCTGCAACGGCACCCCGGCCTGTACGGTCATCGTACGGCCGACCTCGTCGACCTCCTCAATAGCGTTCATGCGTTCGAGCGACACGATCACATCATCGGCTTGCGTAATCGACGACTGTACGAGGCCGGTGCGTCCGCCATGTGCAACTACGGTCTGCCCGGCCTCGTCGCACAGCTTCATGATCGCGGAGACCTGCTCCGTCGTCGTCGGCCGCAGGATCACCTGCGCCGCGATCGGTGAGTCGTCCCAGACGTGGACCGCACGCCCGGATACCGCATCACCGAGCATGATCGCGTTGTCGTCGAGAATTCCGCGAAATTGTTCTATCAGCTTGCTCATGATGTTCCTCGCGCCAGGTGCCCGGGGCTGCTCAAGCGTCGCGTGCCGCCGCGGCCAGTGCCTGGTCGATATCCCAGATGATGTCGTCGAGCGTTTCCAGTCCGACGGAAATCCGAATCATATCCGCCGTGATGCCGGCACCGAGTTGCTGCTCTTCGGACAACTGCCGGTGCGTCGTCGAAGCCGGATGAATCACGAGCGTCTTCGCATCGCCCACGTTCGCAAGATGACTCAGGAACTGCACCGCCTCGATGAACTTCACGCCGGCGGCCTGACCGCCCTTGATCCCGAACGACATGATCGCGCTCGCCCCGCGCGGGACATACTTCCGGGCGCGTTCGTAGTATTGGTCGCCCGGCAGACTCGGATAACGCACCCATTCAACCTGCGGATGCTCGTTGAGAAACCGCGCGACCGCGAGCGCGTTGTCGCAATGCCGCTCCATGCGCAAAGGCAGCGTTTCGAGCCCCTGCAACAGCATGAACCCGTTGAACGGGCTGAGCGCCGGCCCGAGCGTACGCAGCGTTTCCACCCGCGCTTTCATCGTGAAACCGAAATCTCCGAACGTTTCGTAGAACTTCACGCCGTGATAGCCGTCCGAGGGTTCCGTCATCATCGGAAATTTGCCGTTATCCCACGGAAATCGACCGGACTCGACGAGCACACCGCCCATCGTCGTGCCGTGGCCGCCCATGAACTTCGTCGCCGAGTGCACGACGATGTCGGCGCCGAAAGCCATTGGCCGGCACAGGTACGGCGTGGGGAACGTATTGTCGATCACGAGCGGAATGCCGGCATCGCGCGCGACATCCGCGACGGCTTCGATATCGAGGACATTGATCAGCGGATTACCGAGCGTCTCGGCGTACAGCGCTTTCGTGTTCGGTTGAATCGCGGCGGCAAACGCCCCGATATCGTCCGGGTCGACGAACGTGGTGTCGATCCCGAGCCGGCGAAATGTCACGTCGAATTGCGAATACGTACCGCCGTACAGCGTGTTTGCCGATACGAGGTGATCACCGGCCTGCAGCAAGGTGAGCAGTGCGATCATCTGCGCCGACATGCCGGAGCCGACCGCGACCGCGGCACGTCCGTCCTCGAGCGCCGCCACCCGCTCCTCGAAAACCGAATTTGTCGGGTTCGTCAGGCGTGAATAAATATTGCCGAACGTCTGCAGGTTGAACAGGCTTGCCGCGTGATCGGCGTCGTCGAACACGTAGGAAGTTGTCTGATAGATCGGAGTAACGCGTGCACCGGTGGCTGCATCCGGGATTTGCCCCGCATGCAGCGCCAGCGTTTCAAAACCAAATTCGCGGTCTGCCATTAAATGCTCTCGGGTCTCTGGGCTTAACGTACTGAACAGGGGTGCGCAAATCCGCAACACCGCGGCTGCGGAACCGTAACCACATTCTGCCCCCCATGCCTGCCGCGGCCCTCGGTTTGCGGGGCGCGACACGGGGTCCGTCGAAGTCGCTGTTGCATCATGTCCGGCACGGTTTCAGTTCGCGATGATTTTCGGACGTTTCGCGGAAATGACTTTTGTATTCACACCGACGAAATTCAGCCCGCCGAACAGGCGCGCGTGTTCGATTTTCATGCAGCGATCCATGACAACGTCGAGTCCGGCAGCACGTGCCGCTCGCGCCGCGTCATAGTTGATCACTTCGAGCTGCGTCCACAGTACTTTCGCACCGATCGCTATCGCCTGCTCCGCGAGCGCGGGAATTTCCGCCGCGGCGCGAAAGCAATCGACGACGTCAACCGGTTCGGGAATGTCGCTGAGGCTCGGATAACACGTCTCGCCGAGGACCTCGTCATAGGCCGGATTAACCGGGATCACGCGGTAACCGTGGTCCTGCAGGTATTTCGCCGCGAAGTTGCTCGGTCGGTGCCAGTTGCGCGACAGGCCAACAACCGCCACCGTGTGGCAGTCGTTCAGGATCCGCCGCAAAGTCGGAATATCGGATTCGAATTCAGGATCTACGCCGGACATATTCGCCAGTAATCTCCTCAATCGTGCGGCAGCCCAACAGCGCCATGTCGCGCACGATTTCATCTTTCAGGATCGTGAGTGCACGATCGACGCCGGCTTCGCCGCCGGCGCCAAGACCGAACAGGTAGCCTCGGCCGATCGATACGGCGTTCGCGCCGAGCGCAAGTGCCTTGATGACATCCGTACCGCGGCGGATTCCGCCGTCGACGATGATCTCGAGACGGTCACCCACGGCCGCGGCGATTTCGGGCAGCACGTCGATCGGCGCCGGGGTGTGGTCGAGCTGGCGTCCACCGTGCGTCGACAACATGATCGCGTGCGCCCCGATGTCCGCCGCGCGCACGGCATCGTCGACGGTAAGGATCCCCTTGACGACGAACGGCCCGCCCCACTCCCCGGCCATCTTCGCCGCGTCTTCCCAGGTTACCGTGCGATCGAACTGGCCGGATACGTAATCCATCAGCGTCGTGACGTCCTCGCCACTCGCATCGCTGACCCGATGCACCACGTTCGCGAGGCTGAACGGCGGGGTCGTGAGCGCGTTCAGCGACCACAGCGGATGCAGCGCGAAATCGAACCAGGTGGCGAGTGAGAATTTCGGCGGGATCGTCATACCCGTGCGCAGGTCGCGTTCGCGGTTGCCGGTCAGAGCGAGATCAACCGTGAGACACATCGCGTGATACTTCTCGCGTTTGCAACGGTCGATGAATTCGCTGACGAGTTCGCGATCCTTGAACACGTAGATCTGAAACCATTTCGCACCGGCGCAAACGCGCGCGACGTCTTCGATGTTGTACGTGCTCATCGTCGACAGCGAATAAATCGTGTTTGCCCGCGCGGCGGCACGCGACACCGCGAGTTCGCCGTCATGGTGGAACAATCGCGACATACCGGTAGGCGCGCAGAAAACCGGGATGTCGATGCGCTCACCGAGCAGCGTGGTCGACGGATCGATTTGCGAGATATCGCGCAGCGTACGTGGCAGCAGTTCGTAGTCGTCGAAGCTTGAACAGCTGCGACGCAGATTGACCTCGTCTTCCGCGGCCCCGTCCATGTAATGGAACATCGGGCTCGGCATGCGAATGCGCGCTGCCTTGCGCAAATCGTTGATATTGTGGCACCGCTTGAGCTGCCAGTTGGCGAACGCCTTATCGATCTTTTCGAGCCAGGACCAGGACATATTGATTCACGCAGTCGTCGAGTCGGGCGACGATAGCAGATGACCGGTGCGCGGGCGAGTACCGTCCTCGTGACGACCGTCGTCGTCAGAAATTCGCGGCGTCGAGTTCGAGCACCGGATCGGAACCGGCGATAATCGTTTTCGCCAGCGCGGTGGTCTGCGGCATCACCTGGGCGGCGAAAAATTGCGCCGTCGCGATCTTCGTTTCCGCGAAAACCGGGTTGTCGGTGCCGGCAGCGAGATTCGCCGCGCATACGCGCGCGGCATTCGCCATTTGCCAACCGCCACCCGTGATGCCCCACAGTTTCAGATAGTGACCCGAAGCGGCTGCCGGCAGGCGGGGGTCCTGCGCCTCGGCGGCGAGTAGCCAGTCGAGCACTGCACGCACGTCGACACAGGCCTGATCGAGTGCCGCCTTCACGGTGACGAGCCGTGGATCCGATCCGTCGAGCGCCGCCGCATCCTGCTCGATTTCGGCGAGCAGTTCGCGCGCGGCGGTGCCACCGTCGCGCAATGTCTTGCGACCGACGAGATCCGCGGCCTGGATGCCCGTCGTGCCTTCGTAAATCGTCGTGATGCGGGCGTCGCGCAGGTATTGCGCCGCCCCCGTCTCCTCGACGAAACCCATGCCGCCGTGGATCTGCACCCCGAGCGAGGCCATCTCGATACCGGTTTCCGTACTCCAGCCCTTGACGATCGGGGTCAGGAAGTCGCCGCGCCGGCCGGCGGCGGCGGCTTCGTCCTTGTCCTTCGCGTTTGCCGCGAGGTCGTAGGCCGTCGCGCAGACGTAGGCAAGCGCGCGCATGGCCTCGGTGTGCGATTTCATTTGCAGCAACATGCGACGGACGTCCGGATGTTCGATGATCGCGGCGCGCTCACCGCCACTCGGGCCAATCGGCTGGCCCTGGACGCGTTCGCGCGCGAACTCGAGCGCCTGTTGATACGCACGCTCGCTGATCGCGACCCCTTCGAGCCCCACCGCATGACGCGCCGCGTTCATCATCGTGAACATGTACATGAGACCGCGGTTTTCCTCGCCGACGAGGTAGCCGATCGCCCCTCCGTCCTCACCGTAGGACATGACCGCGGTCGGACTCGCATGGATCCCGAGTTTGTGTTCGAGCGAAACGCACTTCACATCGTTGCGCTCGCCGAGTGAGCCGTCGCTGTTGACGAGGAATTTCGGCACGACGAACAGCGAAATCCCGCGTGTGCCCTCGGGCGCATCCGGCGTGCGCGCGAGCACGAGATGAATGATGTTGTCGGTGAGATCGTGCTCGCCGTACGTAATAAAAATTTTCTGCCCCGAGATACGGTAATGATCGCCCTCCGGCACCGCTTTCGTGCGCACGGCGCTCAGGTCCGAACCTGCCTGCGGTTCCGTCAGGTTCATCGTTCCCGCCCATTCACCGCTGACGAGTTTCGGCAGGTAGATTTCACGCAGTGACTGTGCCGCGTGATGTTCGATCGCATCCGTCGCGCCCTGCGTCAGCATCGGACACAACGCGAACGACAGGTTCGCGGAATTCCACATTTCGCTGACCGCCGTGGCGATCAGTTTTGGCAGCCCCTGGCCGCCGAATTCAGGTTCGCCGGCGAGTCCGCCCCAGCCGGCCTCGACGAATGTCGCGTAAGCATCGCGCCAGCCGTCCGGGGTGGTGACCTCGTGGCCGTTCAGCGTAGAGCCCTGGACGTCGCCGACCCGGTTCAACGGCGACAGAACTTCGCTGGCGAGCTTCGCGGCTTCCTCGAGCACCGCGTCGACGAGTTCCGGCGTCGCTTCCTCGAACGCCGGCAGGGACGTCAGCCGGGACAAGCCTGCGAGTTCTTCGATGACGAATTTCATGTCGGCAATCGGGGCGATGTACTCAGACATTAACGGCTTACTCCAGTAGCTTTGCGGTGAGCATTTATCGACGTTCGCGCCACGATCCGGCGAACAGTTGACCGTTCATGATAACAACTGTTGCGCAATCATTTGAACTGTATTGACGGCAGGATCGCCCGCACGACGTCTGTAATACGTCGCACAGGCGCAACCGGATCGGGGGCCGGAGCCCCCCCGGTTTCAGGCGGTCGCGAGGACCGGGATCGGGCCGAGGTCGATGGGGCCCTGGTTCATGATTTCGAACTGGCGGGTCGGCAAGCCCCGGCGCAGACGCGCGTAGGACGCGAGTGCCCACAGCGGGAAATAGCGGCTGTAGCCGTGATAGCGCAGGTAAAACACGCGCGGGAAACCCGTGCCCGTATACACTTCCTCGTCCCATTCGCCCGCGTCATTTTGCGTGCGCACGAGATAATCGATACCGCGCTCCACCTGGATGCAATCGACTTCGCCAACCGCCATGAGGCCGAGCAGCGCCCACGCGGTCTGCGATGCCGTGCTTTCGCCCTTGCCGCGCAGGATCGGATCGTCGTAACTGTTGCAGCTTTCGCCCCAGCCACCGTCCGGGCCCTGGATTTCTTTCAGCCACTCCACGGCCTTGCGGATGTACGGTTTCGCAACGTCTTCACCGAGGATGCCGACGGCCGACAACACGCTCCACGTGCCGTACAGGTAATTCACACCCCAGCGTCCGTACCACGCACCGAACTCTTCCTGATCGCTCTCGAGGAATTCGAGCGCACGTTGCAACGGCGGGAAATTCTGATCGTAGCCGAGCATCGCGAGCAACTCGACGCAACGCGCGGTCAAATCCGCGGTGCCGGGATCGACGAGTGCGCCGTGGTCCGCGAACGGGATGTTGTTCAGATATTCGTGATCGTTACCAATATCGAACGCGCCCCAGCTGCCGTCGGAATTCTGCATGCCAAGAACCCAGTTCACGGCCTGGTTCAGACGCTTGATCTTCGCTTCCTTGTCGTGCACCCCGGCGCGGATCAGCGACATCAACACCATGCCGGTGTCATCGACGTCCGGGTAACGGTCGTTTTCAAACTGGAACGCCCAGCCACCCGGCTCGAGATCCGGCGCCTGGTCGGACCAGTCGCCCTTGACGAAAATCTGCTGGTCGAGCAGCCAGTCGACTGCCTGGCGTACCGCCGGGTGATCGGGCTGCGCACCCGCTTCGGTCATCGCGGTGAGCGACAGGCACGTATCCCAGATCGGTGACACACAGGGTTGGCAATACGTTTCGTCCTCTTTATCCAGGACGAGATCCTCGACCGCCTGCATCGTGCGCACGAAATCGGGGTCCGTTTCCGAGGCCCCGAGGCAACGCATCGCGACCGCGGCATTTGCCATCGCCGGATAAATCGCACCGAGACCGCCTTTGCCCTGCGAACGCTCGCGCATCCAGGTTTCGGCGCGGCGCAGAGCCGGCTTGCGGATCCATTGCGGCGACATACGGTCGACGACTTTCAGCAGACGGTCGAACAGCACGAAGGCATTCTGCAGCGGTTTACCCGGCTTAAAGCGATCGATGTGGCGCAGTTCTTTCGGGTCGCTCAGGAACAGTTCGCTGATCCCCTGCGCGTCGCTCAATTCAACGACCGGCCGTTTCGCGAAAATAATGAGCAGCGGCACGATCACGCAGCGCGACCAGTACGACACCTTGCTCAGGTTGAAAAACCACCATTTCGGCAGATACATGATCTCGACCGGCATCGCCGGCACCGTGCGCCACGGGATCTGGCCGAAGATCGCGAGCGTGATCCGGGTGAACACGTTCACGGCTTCCGCGCCGCCGTTCGCACGCACCCAGTTGCGGGTTTGCACCATGTGCGGTTCGTCGGGGGAATCGCCGGCGAGTTTCAGGGCGAAATAGGCCTTGACGGTCGCGCTGATGTTGCCGGGCCCGCCTTCGTACAGGGCCCAGCTGCCGTTCGCGTGTTGCTGGCGGCGCAGGTAGACGGCGATCTTGCTTTCACGTTCACGGTCGACCGTGCGCATGAAGTACTGCAGGAACAGATATTCGGACGGGATCGTTGCGTCCGCTTCGAGCTCGAACAACCAGTGCCCGTCGTCCGCCTGATGGCCAGCCAGCGCCTGCGCGGCGCGATTCATCGCCGCCTGCACCGGATCGCCCGCAACTTCGAGCGGGTGTACCGCCTGCTCGACGAGTATTTCGGCGTCGACGATATCGTCCGCAATTTGCTCGTGCAGCGTATCAGCGATCGAGTCTTCGAATTTTCTCATGCTTGTTCTCTATGTCATCCGCCATGTTGACAGTGGTCTTGGAAGCACCAAGCTCGAAGACCGCCGGTTCGTACGATTTGGTCGAACGTAATCGTGTTTCCGGGCATTGCAGTTTTGTTATCCGCGCACACGCTCGCCGCAGGGTCCGACCGCGTCCCGGACCAGCAATTCAAAATATTTGGCGTCGTGTGTTGGTGCGCCGACGCGGTGTCGCGCATGTCGTCTCCCCTCGTTCCCCCGTGCGTTACAGAGGGCGATTTCTGCGGCCCGAATTGCGGGTCGGCGGGCGTCTGCCACGAGCCGTACGGGTGCGCTTTGGCCATTTTGCCATGCTGCACTGCAGCTCGCGATTTGTTGTCATTCTGCCTCGCGATTTCGTCCGAATCCGGATCTATCGGCGCAACGGTATTCTATTGATTTCCGGTCGGAATGCAAGGATTCAACAAGGCCTTGCTGGTAAGGAGACGCAACAGCGTGGTTTGTTTACCACATTGCGATTCGGGGGACCGGATCGCCGGCCCGCCACCCGCTGGTGGTCAATCGAGTGTCGCGGTTACGGCGTTTCCGGCGAACGGCACCCGGCGCGAATGCGCCCAGGTAATAAACTCGTCAAAGCACAATGGCTTGCTGAACAAAAACCCCTGCACCTCGTCGCAACCTTCGCGGTTGAGGAAGCCGAGTTGGGCGTCGGTTTCCACCCCTTCGGCAACCACTTTCAACCGGAGCGCCTGCCCGAGCGCGACAATCGCCCGCGTGATGGCCTCGTCATCGGTATTGCCGGGGATGTCGCGAATAAACGATCGGTCGATTTTCAGCGCGTCGATCGGGAATTTCTTCAGGTAGGCGAGCGACGAATAGCCCGTACCGAAATCGTCGAGATAAATCTCGAGGCCGAGCGCCTTCAAATCGTACAGCGCGACCTGGCTCGCCTGCATGTCCTGCATCAGCAGGCTTTCCGTGATCTCGAGTTCGAGACGATTCGGATCGAACGTGAATTCGGCCAGGACATCGTTCACCGTTCGCAGCAGATCGCCCCGGCGAAACTGGCGCGCCGACAAATTCACGGCAACATCGACTTCGTCGAGACCGAGTTCAGACCAGCGCGTCGCATCCGCGCAGGCCCGCCGCAGGACCCACTCGCCGATCGGCACGATCAAACCGGTTTCCTCCGCCACCGGAATGAATTCAACCGGGGAGACGAGTCCACGGTGCGGGTGCCGCCAGCGCACGAGCGCCTCGACCCCGGCGATGCCGCCGGTTTGCAGATTGATCTTCGGCTGGTAGCAAAGGAACAGCTCGTCGCGATCGAGCGCGTGACGCAATGCGGATTCGATACTCAGACGTTCAACGGCCTGCGCGTTCAGATCGGCGGTAAACAGGTGGTATTTATTCCGCCCTTCGTCTTTCGCCCGATACATCGCGGTGTCGGCGTTGCGCAGCAGATCGTTCACCACGGTCGCGTCCTGGGGGAAGAACGTGACGCCGATGCTCAGTGTGACGTACAGTTCGCGCCCCTGAATCAGGAGCGGTTTTTCGAACGATTCGATGATCTTGCGGCAGACCATTTCCGCGTCGTAAGGGGCGGCGATTTCCTCGAGCACGACGGTAAATTCATCCCCGCCGAGGCGTGCGATCGTATCGACCTTACGCACGGAGGCCTGCAGGCGGTTGGCAACGATACACAGCAGTTCGTCGCCGACTTTGTGGCCGAGCGTATCGTTGATCGCCTTGAACCGATCAACGTCGAGAAACAGCAGCGCCACGAGATTGCCGTTGCGGTCCGCGCGCACGATCGCCTGTTCGAGTCGGTCCTGAAACAGTTCACGGTTCGCCAGCCCGGTCAGCCTGTCGTAGTGCGAGAGGTAATTCAGATGCTGATCGGCGAGCTTGCGTTCGATCGCGTAGCGCACGGTTTTCAGGATCATCGCACCGTCGCTTTGCCCTTTCACGAGGTAGTCCTGCGCGCCGAGCTTGACCATTTCGATGGCCGCCGGATCGTCCTCGCAGTGTGTGAGCACGATCACCGGGGTATCGAGTCCGCAGGCGACGAGCCGGTTCAGGGTGTCGATGCCGTCCGAATCCGGCAGGTTCAGATCCGTCAGCACCGCGGAATAGCGATGCTCGTCGAGCAGCGCAATACCGCCGGCCAGCGACGTCGCATGGGACAGCATGACGTTCGTCGCGCCGGTTTCCGCAAGCATCGTGCGAATGAGTACGACGTCGCCGGGATTGTCCTCGATCAGGAGCAGATCGATCGTTTCGTGATCGAGCGGCCCGTTGGCATGCGTCTCGCGGCTCTCGCTGTGCGTGGTCAAAGCGTTTGTATCCATCAGGGCCGCGGGCGTTGCCCGCGTATCGCTCCGCTGGTTTGGTCGACTTGTTCGGGTTATGGAGTGCTGTGGAGTCGCGACGAAACCCCGCAGAATTACTGCCAGTTGCGGCCGTATGGTTTTCTTAGCGGCGAATCACGCCGAAGCTTTAGCCGGAAGATCCGCGGCTGCGCCCGCGTTTGGTAACAGTTTATAGTTGCGAAACAAGGCGATACGACGGCAATGTGCAGTTCTGCATGCGCCAGGGGAAAGCCGTTCAGGGAGTGGTGCCCGGAGCCGGAATCGAACCGGCACGACCGAAGTCGAGGGATTTTAAGTCCCTTGTGTCTACCAATTCCACCACCCGGGCGGCGCTCGGAACGAGTGGAGGCTGGAGTCGGAATCGAACCGGCGTACACGGCTTTGCAGGCCGCTGCATAACCACTCTGCCATCCAGCCGTCAGTCAGATCGTCATAAAAAAAGTGGGGTCAGATGAGACTTTTCATCCGCAAGTCTCATCTGACCCCACTTTTTCTTTTTTCGTGCGAAATTTGGAGCGGGAAACGAGACTCGAACTCGCGACCCCAACCTTGGCAAGGTTGTGCTCTACCAACTGAGCTATTCCCGCATAAATTCAACGCTAACCCCGGCGCCACTACCGCGCCGGGATCCGGACGTCGTCGCCTTGTCCGGGCGGCCATTTTAACCGCCGAAGGTACCCTGTCAAGAAACGTCGCAAGACGTGCCCGATCAGTGTCGTGTCAACTCGGGCCAGGCCGCCCGCAAGTAGTGCACCATCGACCATAACGTGAGCACCGCGGCGACGTATAACAGCACGAATCCGGCATCGTACACCGGAATCCCCTCAAGCGTACCACGCAGGATCAGTAATGCGATCGCGATCATCTGCGCCGCCGTTTTGACCTTGCCGAGCGACGAGACCGCGACCGTGCCGCGCGCACCGAGTTCCGCCATCCACTCGCGCAGCGCCGAAACCGTAATCTCGCGACCGATAATCACCGCAACCGGGAGCGCGAGGCCGACCGACGGATCCGACTGCAGCAACAGCACGAGTACCGTGGCCACCATGAGTTTGTCCGCGACCGGGTCGAGAAAGGCGCCGAGTTTCGACGTCTGCCCGAGCCGCCGCGCGAGATAACCGTCGAGCCAGTCCGTCAGTGCCGCGAGCACGAACAGGGCCGCGGCCGCGATCCGTGCCCACGGAAACGGCAGGTAGAAAACCACTGCGAAACACGGAATCAGCGCGATGCGCAGCAGGCTGAGCGAATTCGGAACGTTCATTAACTGCCCTGCATTTCGTCGTAAATCTTCTGCGCGAGCGTGCGCGAAATCCCCGGCACCCGGCACAGGTCGTCGACCCCGGCACGCGCCACGCCCTGCCAGCCGCCAAAGTGCCGGATCAGTTGCTGGCGCCGTTTCGCGCCCACCCCGCTGATTTGATCGAGCGGCGAGCGGGTACGATTTTTCGCCCGCGACTGACGATGCGCCGTAATGGCGAAGCGATGCGCTTCGTCGCGGATCTGCTGGATCAGCAGCAGAGCCGCTGAATCCCGCGGCAACACGCGCTCTTCGATACCGTCAAACATGATCAGCGTTTCCAGCCCGGCTTTGCGCGTCGTGCCTTTCGCGACGCCAACGACCGCAACATCGTCAATCTGCAAATCCGCGAGCACCGCGAGCGCGCGAGCGACCTGCCCCTTGCCGCCATCGATCAACAGCAGATCCGGCAGCTTGCCGTCCTCCCGTTTCACGCGCGTATACCGCCGTTGCAGCGCCTGTTCCATCGCCGCGTAATCATCGCCGGCGGTGACGTCGCGGATATTGAAACGACGGTAATCCGATTTGCGCGCGCCATCTTGATCAAACACGACGCACGACGCAACCGTAGCCTCGCCACCCGTGTGGCTCACGTCGAAACACTCGATGCGGCCGGGCGCCTCGTCGAGATCGAGAAAATCCTGCAACGCGGCGACGCGGCGTTGTTGATCCGTATTCGAGGAGATCCGCGCTTCGAGTGCGATGTCCGCGTTCGTCAGCGCCATCTCCAGCCATTTGGCCCGTTCACCGCGTACGTCCTGGCGCAGGCGCACGGCCGTGCCACGCCGTTCGCTGAGGATATCCGTAAGCCAGTCGGCATCCTCGATGGCCTCGGACAGGATGATATCGGGCGGTACGTCACGATCGGACTGGCCGGCGAGATAGAACTGCGGCAGAAACGCCGCGAGGATGTCGGCGCTCGTATTGCCCTGGGTGTGTGACGGGAAGAACACCTTGTTGCCGAGGTGGCGGCCGCTGCGCACGAAGAACACCTGGACGCAACCGACGTTACCGCGGGTCCGGCACACGATGATGTCGAAATTGCCGTTGCCCGAGGCGACGTACTGCTCGGACTGGACGCGCTGTAATTTCTGAATCTGGTCACGCAGCCGCGCCGCGCGCTCGAATTCGAGTTTCGCCGCTGCCGCATCCATCTGCAGCGCGAGCGAGTCGATGACTTCGGCCGAGCGCCCTTCGAGAAACAGAATCGCGCGCTGCACATCTTCGCGATAGTCCGACGAATCGATGAGACCCACGCACGGTGCCGTGCAGCGTTTGATCTGATGCTGCAGACACGGGCGCGCGCGATTGCGGAAATAACTGTCGTCGCATTGACGCAGCATGAACAGCTTCTGCAGCAGGTTCAGGGTCGAACGCACCGCGCCGGCGTTCGGGTAGGGTCCGAAATAGCGGCCCTTACCGTTGCGCGCGCCGCGGTGGAAATTGAGCTTTGGAAACTCCTCGTCCGGTTCGACGTAGATATACGGGTAGCTCTTGTCGTCGCGCAACACGATGTTGTAGCGCGGTTTCAAATCCTTGATCAGGTTGCTTTCGAGCAGGAACGCTTCGTTTTCCGTGCGCGTCACGGTCACCGCGATAGCGGTAATATTTCCGACCATCGAGCGGACTTTTGGCGACACGTTCGCCTGGCGGTTGAAGTAGCTCGACACGCGCCGCTTCAGGTGTTTCGCCTTGCCGACGTAGATGACCTCGCCATTCGCGTCCGAGAATCGATAGATGCCGGGATTCGCCGGCAAATCACGACAGGAATCGCGCAAGCGCTCGAACGTCGCCGCGTCGCTCATGCCGGCTCCAGGTGTTGCGCGGCGAGATCGAAGACGCGCTCGAACATCGCCGGGGTCAGGCGCCGTGTCTGCGTGTTATAGCGACTGCAGTGATAGGAGTCGATCAGTGTCACCCCGTCGTCGAGTACATGCACCGCGGCGTGGCCAAATGTGTGGCGCGTCTGAGGTTGCGCGAACGCTTTCAGCACCGCGTTGTGAGCGATGCGCCCGAGCGCCACGATCACGCCCGGACGCGGTAACCGGGCGAGTTCCGCTACGAGAAAGCGGTTGCACGTCGCGATTTCCGCCGTCGTCGGTTTGTTTGCCGGCGGCAGACATTTCACCGCGTTCGTGATCCGGCAACCGGTCAATTGCAGGCCGTCGTCGGCATGACTGCCTTCGGCCTGGTTGCTGAACCCGGCTTTGAACAGGGTTTCGTACAGCAGTATACCGGCGTGATCGCCGGTGAACGGGCGACCCGTCGCGTTTGCGCCGTGCATGCCGGGCGCGAGGCCAACGACGAGCAGCGCGGCGTTCGGATCGCCAAATGGGGGCACCGGTGCGGCGTGATAATCGGGGTGCCGGGTTCGCACCTCGCCGAGGAATTTCGCCAGACGGGGACACGCGCGACAGCGCGAATCGAACGTGGCCGGGGCGCCGTGTACGCGACGTGGCGAGCTCAAGTCCGCTCACCTCGCAACAGCTTCGGCCCGTGTGAGCGGCGCCCTGAACCCGGCTCCGTACCACGGTCGCCGGGTACCGCGGCGGGACGTCGTGCATCGGACGCGGCGAAGGCCGGCGATATTCTACGAATCTGCATCACGCGGGCGTCGTGTCCGACTTAAGTTGTCGCCAGATCAGATGGAACGTTCGCGTAAACGCCGCTGGCTCACCGCTGAGCCAGCGCTCGAGCGCCGCCGGTTCGAGCCAGCGACCATCGATGATCTCGTTCGGATCGGGAACAACCGGTGCACTCGTCAGCGCGCGATAGACACGCACGAATTCGTTGCCGGTCGCGGGCGCGGCCGCGAGCGCAAACAGGAGTTGCAACGGTTCGGAAGATTCGACCCCGAGTTCCTCGGCGAGCTCGCGTCGCGCCGCGGCGGCGTACGATTCGCCATGGTCTACGTGGCCGGCGGCGGACGTGTCCCACAGTCCCGGCGAGCAGTCCTTCGTCCAGCTCCGGCGCTGCACGTAGATTCGCCCCGCGGGGTCATACACGAGCACGTGCACGGCACGATGGCGATGACCCCGTTGGTGGATCTCACCGCGCGTGGCCTTACCGACGACGACATCGCCCTCATCGACGACATCGAGTACTTCCTCCGCGGTCACCGCGACTGGCAGGCGGACATGACTCAGGCCGCATCCGCCGTGGCGTTCGGCGCCGCGAGCACAGCCCACAATTCGTCGGCCGCGAAATCGTCAACATCGATCGCGCGACGCACCGCGGCCTGAGTTGCGCGGATCTGTTCTGCTTCGTTCGTGCTCAATACACCGGCGGCGAGCGCGTCGGCGACGATATCGCGCGCGTAGGCCTTCAACGTACCGTCACGCAAGGCATCGCGCAGTTTTGCTTCAGCCGATTCACTCGCGGCGGCAAGCCGCACGGCATGTTCGAGGCAACCGATATTGTCATCACTCGACGGGTCGAAATACGTCCCGGCGCACAGCCGTGCGCGGAATTCCGCCGACATGACAAGCAAATCGGACACCCGGCCAGCGAGTTTGTCCGACGCCGGACGCCAGCGGCGTCCCCACGGGAACACGAGTGCCCGCAGGATCCAGGCCGATGTCCGCGACGGCAGGTTCGCGATGATGTCATCGAGCGAGCGCTGAATCGCGAACATTGCGTTCTCGAACGCGTACTCGATGACGGGCAAATCCATCGCCGGGCGACCGTCGTCCTCGAAGCGTTTCAGCGCACAACTCATCAGGTACATTTCGCCGAGGATGTCCGCGAAGCGTCCGGACAACATTTCCTTGCGCTTCAGTTCGCCGCCGAGCTGGATCAGGGCGAATTCCGCCACCGTGGCAAATGAGGCACTCGCGCGTTCGAGTTGCGCGTACCAGTAGTTTGCCTCGCCGACGGAAGGATCGGATCCGATCAGTCCGCCGGTCGCGTTCTTCGCGAAGCAGCGCGCCGCGTTCGTCAGGACGCGGCCGATATGTCCGAACAGCGCACGGTCGAACGCATCGACGGCGCGCGGTGAATCGGTTTCCGCGGCCGCGGCGATTTCCTTCAACAACCACGGATGACAGCGCATGGCCCCCTGGCCAAAGATGATCAGCGAACGGGTCAGGATGTTCGCGCCCTCGACGGTAATCGCGACCGGTGCCGCGGTATAGGCGCTCATCAGGTAATTCGACGGGCCGTCACAAATCGCGCGACCGCCATGTACATCCATCGCATCGCCGAGCGAGGCGCGCAGGCGTTCGGTGGCCTGGTATTTCAACAAGGCGGACAAAACGGCCGGTTCTTCACCGCTATCAAGCGCGCCGGCGGTTACGTCGCGCGCGGAATCAATCAGGTATGTATTCGCGACGATGCGCGCAATGGCTTCCTGCACGCCTTCAAATTTGCCGATCGGCAGGTTGAATTGCTGGCGCACGCGCGCGTATGCGCCGGTCGTGCGCGCGCAGACCTTGAGTCCCGCCGTACTCGAACCCGGCAACGAGATCGAACGACCCGCAGCGAGGCAGTTCATGAGCATGCGCCAGCCGTCGCCGCAACGCTCGCTGCCGCCGATCACCCAGTCCATCGGAATGAACACGTCCTGCCCCGAGTTCGGACCGTTCTGGAACGGCTGACCCGCGGGGTAGTGGCGGCGACCGATTTCGACCCCCGGGTGGTTCGTCGGCAGCAGCGCGAGCGTGATCCCGACGTCCTCGGTATCACCGAGCAGCCCGTCGGGATCGTACAGATGGAACGCGAGCCCGAGCAGCGTCGCAATCGGCGCGAGCGTGATGTAGCGCTTTTCCCACGTGACCCGGATACCGAGCACGTCTTCGCCGTCGTACGTTCCGCGGCAAACGATACCGGTGTCGGGGATCGCCGCCGCGTCGGAGCCGGCAAACGGGTTCGTCAACGCAAAGCACGGAACGTCCGCGCCACTCGCGAGCCGCGGCAGGTAGCGCTGCTTCTGCCCGTCGTCGCCGTATTTCAGCAGCAGTTCGGCCGGGCCGAGTGAGTTCGGCACCATGACGCTGATCGCCGCGGTACCACTGCGCGAGGCAATCTTGCTGACGATGCGCGAGTGCGCGCGGGCGGAAAAGCCCTTACCGCCGTATTCCGTCGGGATGATCAGGCCGAGGAAGCCTTCGTCCTTGATGAACTGCCAGACCTTGTCCGGCAGCTGGCCGGTGCGGGAGATGTCCCATTCGTCGACCATCGCACAGAGTTTTTCGACCGGGCCGTCAAGGAACGCCTGCTCTTCCCCGGTCAGATTCTCGGCCGGCATCGCGAGCAGGCGATGCCAGTCGGGATCGCCGGAAAACAACTCCGCGTCCCACCAGACCGTGCCGGCGTCGAGCGCATCCTGCTCGGTCTGCGAGATCCCCGGTAACACGCGGCGAAATATTTCGAGCGCCGGCGCACTGACCCATTGCTGCCGCAGCTGGCGCACATTCAGTATTGCCACGGCGATCCAGGCAAGCCACGCGACGAACATGACGACCGTCGCCGGGAAGCCCTGCGCGAGTTTACCGACGACGAGCAGGCCAATTCCGCCGGCGACAGTCGCAATGAGCAGTGAAGCACGCAAATAGGCGAGTACGCCAACGCCGGCGACCAGGGTGAACAGAATGAACAGTGTATGCATGGCAAATCAGCTCCGCTGGTGTGCGCTTGCGCCGCCGGCACGACGACGCTCGGTCGTGGCAATGATAGGAGTTCTCACTCCGGATCGGTAGTCGCCGCTTGCCACTCAGCTCGTGAGTGCGACGCGGTTGCGGCCCGCATGCTTTGCGTCGTAGAGCGCCTTGTCCGCCGCTTCGATGAGCTTGCGCGGTGAATCCTCCGGCCCGGGCACGACCGTCGCGACGCCAAAACTTGCCGTCACGACGGGCGCAACCGGCGAGGCGTCGTGCGCGATCGCCTGCTCGATGATCGCAAGCCGGATCTCCTCGGCGATTTCGCGTGCGGCTTCGAGGTACGAGTTTGGCAGTAACACGACAAACTCCTCGCCGCCGTACCGCGCCGCGAGATCACCACTGCGCCGCGCATAGCGCGTCAGCAGCTGGCCGATTTCCGCGAGGCAGTCGTCGCCGGCATTGTGACCGTAGCGATCGTTGAACTGCTTGAAACAATCAATATCGAGCAGGATCACGGCAAGCGGCTTGTCGAGCCGCATCGCGCGCGACAGTTCCGCCTCGAGCGCGGCATCAAAATGGCGCCGGTTCGCGATTCCGGTCAACGAATCAATCGACGACAGGCGCTCCGCGCGATGGTGTGCCGCGCGCAACTCCCGTTCGATGCGCAGGCGGCGGTCGAGTTCCCGGGCGGCCTTGTCGACCTGCTCCCGGTACTCCTGCAGCAATTTCTGGTTCTCGGCTTTCAGGCGCTCCTCGATCAGGCGCGCGCGCCGCGCCCGAATACAGCTGACCGCGAGATGCGCATAGAAGAGCACAATCGCGCAGACCACGGCATACGCCGTGTTGTGCCCCGAGGCGAGCAAGGCGACGACCGACGGCAGCGTTGCCGGGAGTGCCAGCGTCGCGGTCGCGATGTAGTCATCGTGAAACGCGTTCGCGCCGCCGATCACGACCACCATCACCCAGGAGATCGCGACGATCGTTGCCATGTCCGCGGGCGCCGTCCCGCAGGCCAGCGGCGCGATGCCCCAGGCGACGGCCGTCGCCCCGATGCAGGCGTAGATGACGAGGCTCCGGCGCCGCGAATCGAAGTCGCGCGTTTCCAGCCAGACGAGCACCGCGGTTCGCGCGAGAGCAATTGCAACGAAGGCGATCCACCACGTCCACAGCCAGGATTCAGCGGAAACCTGGGAAAAAAACGCCGCGAACACGGCGCTGATCAGCAGGTTTTGCAGGCTGTTGTAGCGCAACTGGCCCAGCAGTAAATCACTCCGCGCGCGGATCGCCTGCAACTCGGCCGGACTCAGCATCGCTTGTCGAATTTCACTGTAACTCATTGTATTTTTGTTTTTTTATAACTCGCCCTGACGGCCCGTCAGGCGGAATCCTGACACCGCTTTGCAGCTTAGCGAATTTTGCTCGCAGGAACGTTGACCGGCGCCACATCCGGCGCATCGCGGGTGGGCGGCGCAGCGCGCCGAACTCAGTCGAAACGGTGATTCAGCGCAACGGAGAGGTTCCAGACATTCCATTGATTGTCACCATCGGCTTCGGTGACGGAATGCTGAGCGGAGACATCGACAGCGGTGAGCTTCGAGAGGCGGATTTTCGACCCGAGACGCAAGCCGTGGACCACCCCGTTCAGCCGCCAGGCGACGTTGTTCGGTCCAAAGACGCGATCGCGGGCCACGACCCGTCGCACCGCCAGCAGCTTCGCGGTGCGCGGGGAGCCGGTGACGACCCCGCCGTGCGTAAAATCGTATTTCAGGTAAGCGCCAATGCGGCTGTTAAATCTGTATTCCGCGATGGCGTGCAGGGTCCCCGTGCGCAGTTCGTAAACTTCCGCCTTGGACGCATCACGATCACGCGCGGTGTAGCCGACCCGTGCAGAGATGCGGTCGGTAAACCGTTGACCCAGTTCGACGCCGAGGCGCGCCTCCGAGCCATCGCGAATATCGCTCGCGGCGTACTCGGCCAGCTGGAAACCGGCGCTGAGCGCGAACCAGGGTGCATTGAAGCCACTGAACGGCTGGAGCAGATAGCTCAGGGAGGTGTCGGCCCGCACGACGTCGAGGTCGCCGATATCCGTATGGATGTCCGTTTCGAGCCCGACCTTGGCGATAATGCCGTGGTTCGTCCCGAGTGCCCGCCGGTAGCCGGCATCGCCCCGCAACGACCAGATCCCGTCGCCTTCGGTCAGCCTGCCGCGTTCCGTGCGGTTCACATTGTCATCGTAGGTAAATCCGGCGCGTGCATCGAAGGTAATCGACTGTGCCGATGCGCTACCCGTCACGAATAGCGCAAGCGCCAGGGCGCCGTGGCGCCACCCGCGTGGCAAGTGGAGGTTCCGCTGTCGCATCGTTCGCAAGGACTTTGTTAATAAAAGTTTAAAAAGTGTAGTTTACTATATGAAATTAAACAAATATTTATCTATACTTAAGATTCATTCGAGGACAGTGTCATGGCCATTCTGATCCCGCGCTACGCACGTGAACCGTTCGATCCGAAACGTCGCTCGTTGCTGGTCGCGGCACTCGAGGCCGGCGTGTTCGGTGCCGCGGCGCTACCACTGACGGCGACCCCGGCGGCGGCCGCGGTTCTCGGCAACAATCCCGGACGACTGCCGCCGGGGCGGAGTATCTACACGCTCGAGGGATCGGCCACGATCAACGGCGCGGACGCGTCGCTCGACAGCGCGATCAAGCCGGGGGACACGGTCGAGACCGCACGCGATTCACGACTCATCTTTGTCGACCGCGGCAATGCCCACATCCTGCGCGCGAACAGTCGCGTGAGTTTGCCGCCGGCGAACGATACGGCAAACGTACTGCGCGTGTTCACCGGCGTCCTGTTGTCCGTGTTCGGGCGCCGCAAGCGACGGCTCGTCACGGCAGCGGCGACGATCGGGATCCGCGGCACCGGTGTGTATATCGAGTCGGATCCCGAGGAAAGTTACATTTGCACGTGCTACGGCACGGCGGACTTGATGCCGTTCGAATCCGAGCTCGTCGAGGAGACGGTATTCTCCGAGCACCACGACGAACCGCGCTACGCTGTGCGTGACGGCGGCTCCGGCAAACGCTTCCGCCGCGCCCCGTTCAAGGACCATACGGACCTCGAACTCGCGCTGATCGAAGGCCTCGTGGGCCGCTCACCGCCGTTCTCGTTTATGCTCGACCAGTTCGATTCCCCGGCCGGTTCCTACTGATCCGCGGCGCCGGGCACCACCATCCGGAGACAGCATGATCCCCAGACGTTCCGTACTGTACCTGCCGGGCGCGAACACGCGCGCGCTGGAAAAAGCCCGCACGCTGGCGTGCGACAGCCTGATCCTCGACCTCGAAGACGCCGTCGCACCGGCAAACAAGGCGGCCGCGCGGGCAAACGTAACCGCGGCCATCAACGCGGGCGGCTTCGGCTATCGCGAACTCGTCGTGCGGGTCAACGGGCTCGATACACCGTGGGGTCGTGACGACCTGCAGGCCGTCGCCGGGCTCGACGTCGCCGCGGTGCTGTTCCCGAAAGTCGACTCGGCGCCGGCAGTGCAGGATTTACTCGCGGCGCTCGATGCCGCCGGCGGCGACAAGCTGCCCGTGTGGCTCATGATCGAGTCGCCGGCGAGTATCCTCAGCGTAGCGGCTATCGCCTGCGCCTCACCCCGGATCGGCGCGCTCGTCGCCGGCACGAGCGACCTCGTGCAGGCGCTGCGCGCACGCCATACCCCGGGCCGTGAAAACCTCGCGTTCGCGCTGCAGCAGTGCGTCACGGCGGCGCGCGCCGCCGGCATCGACGCGCTCGACGGGGTGCATCTCGATTTCCGTAACACCGATTCGTTCCGCGACGCCTGCGTCGCCGCCCGCGATATGGGCTTCGATGGCAAGACGCTCATTCATCCCGCGCAGATCGACATCGCGAACGAATGTTTCGGGCCCGACCCGGCGGCCGTCGACCACGCCGAACGCGTGCTCGCAACGTGGCAGGCGGCACTCGCGGAGGGTCGCGGCGTCGCGGAGCTCGATGGTCAGTTGATCGAAAACCTGCATGCGGCCGAAGCGGAGAGAACGCTCGCCTACGCGAGCGCGCTTGCCGCGCGCGATCGATGACGGCGCCGGCACCGGTCGGGCCAGGATCGTCGCGCTAGCCGGCCGAGCTGATCTGCGCCGGCGCGTTTTCCTCGGCGATCAGCTTGTCGAGCAGCCACAATAACTTGTTCGGCCCCGCATCGAGCTTGATGTCGATCTTGTTCCCGTCCGGCCGTTCCTCGATGTTGCGTTGCTGCGCTTCGAGTATCGCCTTGTCTTCGAGAAAACCGACGTTGACGGCGTCGAGGAACATTTCGCTCATGCCGGGCGCATCGGTCGATCGGTGCAGACCCCACGAATAGTAGTAATCGACGGTGCGCGCATCGCGCGGGGTCACCGCCTGCGAGGAATAACTGTCGAGCAGCAACTGCCCCGAGGCCTTGCCGTTCGCGGCGGTCCCCGGGGTCCATGCCTGGAAGTGCAAAATGAAATTGCACGGCAGCGTCATTTCGATCACCGCGTGCAGGTCGAACGTCGCGCCCGGCGGAAACACGTGTTGAAAATACGTCGGCGGCGCGGCATTCGGCATCCAGAATTCCGTCGTCACCCCGCGCTCCGTCATCGTGTGCTGTTTCTCCTCGGTGTACCAGCACGACGTCCCGCCGAGCGTATTGCTGTGGACCCAGGCGACATGACTCAAATCCATCAGGTTCGCGATTTCGAGCCGGTAGCTCACATCAATCTGCACCTGGCCGGTCTTGATGTGCCAGTCCGGATGCTCCGGGCCAACGGCAAAACAAATCAAATCCGGATCGGCCTGCGCCGGATCCCCCATCCACACCCACACCCAGCTGTCGCGCACGACCACCGGAAATGTCCGCACGCGGGCGGCATCCGGAATCATCGTCTGCCCCGGAATTTCGAGACAGCGGCCGTCGGGGCCAAATTTAATCCCGTGGTAACCACAGCGGATGTCGTTACCCTCCTTCATGCCAAGACTCAGCGGCGCCTGGCGGTGACAGCAACGGTCCTCCATCGCGACGATGTCACCGTCGAGCTTGCGGTAGAGCATGATCGGCTCGTCCGCGATACGCCGCGTAACGAGCGCATCGCGACTCTGCGAGATATCAAACTCCCATCCGGCGCAATACCAGCAATTCTTCAGATACATCGACTGTTACCTCTGCGGTGTGCGTAGCCCAAAACCGTGTGCGGATACCGGCAAGGATAGCCCGGGGGCGGTTGCCCGGCTTGCAGCACAGCGCGTAGAGTGTAGGACGACAGCGCACCGGGAGACCGCCATATGCTGCGATGCAACGACGAGTGGACGACGGCGCGCGTGCCGCGCCACCGGGCGATCGACTACTGGAACGAGGTGTTGTCGGAAAACGTTATCGAGCTCGACGTGCAAAGCGACGTACCGCGCGGATTCGGCGGGCACATTGCCGCAACCCCGCTCGCCGACCAGGCCGCGTTCCTGATCTCCGCCCGCGACAACCAGCATGCCGTGCACCAGCGGCGCGCGCCCGGTTCCGATCATTACGTGCTGATCCACATGCGCAGCGGCCGTATCGATCTGACGACGCGCGCGAGTTCGGCGCGTCTGAACATCGGCGACATCGTGTTGCTGTCGGCGGCGGAAGCGTTCCGTTTCGATTCACCGGCGCGGACGAGTTCGCTCGTCCTGCAGTTCAACCACGACTGGCTGCAGCGGCGCCTGCCGCTCGCCGACGATTGCATCGGCCAACGGGTCGACGGACAAACCGGTTGGGGACGCACGCTGTCGTCCGCGCTGTGGAATATCGAACCCGGGGAAATTGCCGCCGGACAGCAGCCGCCGGCCGCGGTTGCCGATCAGGTCGCCGGCCTGCTCACGCTCGCGCTCGAACCGCAACGCGCGGCGAACCGCAGCGACACGCTGCTCACGCGTATCCACGACGTGCTGCGGCACCGGTTCGACGATCCGGCACTGGGTCCCGCCGACGTCGCCGCCACGCTCGGGATCTCGAAACGCTATTTACACCAGCTCTGCGCGACGACCGGTACGACATTCAACCAGCGCTTGTTCGCCCTGCGCGTCGACCATGCCTGCCGCCTGCTCGGTAACCCCGGCTGTGATGCGCTCACGATCACGGAAATCGCGCTCGCGTGCGGGTTCTCCGATGCGAGCTATTTCACGCGTGTATTTCGCAAGCGCTGCAAGGTCACCCCGAGCGACTACCGCCGCGCGCGGGGGCCGGCGCCGAACGCGACGGCTCAACGCTGAGCCGAGCCGGCTTTCCCCCGCAGACGCTCCACGTAGGCGGCGTACAGTTCGTCGAGCGCGCCGTCATACAGTGCCGGCGGGAGTTCACCCGCGGTTTCCGCCACGGCCGTCGCGATCACGCTTTCGGCCAGCTGGCGCGCACGCCGTCGCCGCCGGCTGATCGGATCCTCATGGTCCCGTAGCCATTCCCGGTGCGCCGCGATCGCATCTTCGAGATCCGCGAGGTCGTTGTCGGCGGCGACCGTGAGGACGACCGGCGGCCGCCACTGCGTGGCATTGTCGCGACCGAGCGCGAGCACGCCTTCGAGCGACGCGCGCAGTTGTGCGGCGTTCGGCCGATCGGACTTGTTCACGACGTAGATATGCGCGAGTTCGAGAATGCCGGCTTTCATCGCCTGGATTGTGTCGCCGGATTCCGGCACGAGCACGAGCACTACAGTGTCGACGAGCGCGTGCACGGCGTGATCGGTCTGGCCGATACCGACGGTTTCAACGAGTACGTCATCGAAGTGATGCCGATCCATGATGTTCAGCATCTCGGCAACATTCGGCGTCAGCCCGTCGTTCGCGGAGCGGCTCGGTACGGAGCGGATGTACACATCCGGCGCGAGCGACAATTCATCCATGCGGATCCGATCCCCGAGTATCGAACCACCGGACACCGGGCTCGACGGATCGATCGCGAGTATGCCGACCCGGCGGTCGTCACGGCTGTAACGGTCCGCAAGGCGGCTGACGAGCGTGCTCTTGCCGGCGCCCGGCGGGCCGGTAAAACCGATCCGGGTCGCCGCCTGCGCCACCGCGGCGGGCGCTAGCGCGAGTATGGCCGCGGCGTCCGCGCGCCCCGCGGCCGACAGTTCGCGACCGAGCTGGCGCCGATTCAGCGGTGGCCGACTCACCGCCGCGACCCGGCCCGCGGGGCGCCGGTCACACCGCGACTCATGCTTCGAGCGCCCGGTCGAGTTCGCTTAAGACCTCGTCGATACCCTGTTCGCTCGTAAAGATGCCGACCGCGCCGGCCGCGAGCAGGCGCGGCCGGTCTTCCGGCGGGATCGTGCCACCCATGAATACCTTGATGTCGGCCGCGTCGTTGTCCGCGAGCTGCGCCATGATGTCGTCGAGAATCTCATTGTGCGATCCGGACAGGATACTGAGTCCGAGCGCATCGACATCTTCGTCCACCGCCACCCGCACGATGTGATCCGTGCTCTTGCGCAGGCCCGTATAGACGACGTCGGCGCCGGCGTCGCGCAGCGCGAGCGTGATGATCTTCGCGCCGATATCATGGCCATCGAGACCCGGTTTCGCGACCAGGATCCGTTTACCTTTCAGACTCATAGAACAGTCTCCGTATGCAGGGCGGCTCAACCGGCCAGTGGCGGCTCTTCGAATTCGCCCCAATGGGATTTCAGCTCGCCGACCATTTCGCCAACCGTGGCATAGGCATGACAGCAGTCGACGAGGAACGGCATGATATTTTCGCCGTCGTCGCGCGCCGCCTGACCGAGGCGCGCGAGACTGCGTTCCACCGCGGCGTTGTCGCGCTGATCGCGGATCGCGTTGTAGCGCTCGATCACGGTGTCGCGCATTGTCGGGTCGAGCTTGAAGACGTCGCCGATATTCGCTTCCTCGTTGTCGCGTCGATACTTGTTCACGCCGACAACCACCCGCTCACCGGCGTCGGTCCGCGCTTTCTTGGCGTGCGCCGTACGCGCGATACGCATCTGGATGTAGCCGTCCTCGATCGCCTGCACGGCGCCGCCAACCTGGTCGATGTCATCCATGATTGCGACGATCCCGGCCTCCATTTGATCGGTCAGGTATTCGACGAAATAACTGCCGCCGAGCGGGTCCACGGTGCTCGCGATCCCGCTTTCCTCGGCCACGATCTGCTGCGTACGCAGCGCGAGTTCCGCGCTCTGCTCCGTCGGGATCTGGAATGCCTCGTCGTAGGCGCAGGTGAATATCGACTGCGCGCCACCGAGTACGGCGGCCATGTTCTCGATGCCGACGCGAACCACGTTGTTCAGCGGTTGCGCCGCGGTGAGTGAGGATCCGCCACACACGACTCCGAAGCGGAACAGTGCACTCTTCTCGTCCTGCGCGCCGAAACGTTCCGTAACGAGTTTCGCCCACAGACGCCGCGCCGCGCGGAACTTCGCGATCTCCTCGAAAAAATCCATGTGCACGTAGAAGAAAAAGCTGAGCCGGCGCGCGAAGCGGTCGATGTCGCCGCCGCGACGCACGAGTTCGTCGACATAGGCCACCGCATTGCTCAGCGTGTAGGCGATTTCCTCGACCGCGGTGCAGCCCGCATCGCGCACATGCGCACCGGCGATGCTGATGGCATTGAACCGCGGCGCCTGCTCGTTCGCGAACAGGATCGAATCGGCGACGAGGCGCATTGACGGTTTCACCGGAAAGATCCACGTCCCGCGCGCGACGTACTCTTTGAGGATGTCGTTTTGAATCGTGCCGGTCAGGGCACTGCGCGGCACCCCGGCCTTGTCGGCGGCCGCCATATACATCGCGAGAATGATCGCGGCGGTCCCGTTAATCGTAAACGACGTGGAAATCGCGCCGAGGTCGATATCGCGAAACAGGATTTCCATTTCCGCGAGATTTGACAGCGACACGCCGACCTTGCCCACTTCGGCGATCGCGATCGGATCCGTCGGGTCGTAACCGCACTGGGTGGGCAAATCGAGCGCCACCGACAAGCCGGTCTGCCCCTGCTCGAGCAGGAATCGGTAACGCGCGTTCGATTCCTCGGCGGAACCGAATCCCGAGTACTGGCGCATCGTCCATTTCCGGCCGCGGAAGCCGTCGGCAAAAATGCCGCGCGTGTACGGCGCCTGGCCCGGATCGCCAATGCCCGCGGGATCGACCATTGTCGCCGTTGCGACCGCGGGGATCTCGATTCCGGACGGGGTCACGAACGACTCCGGAGAATGTGTGTCGCCGGCGCGTTTCGCGCCTCCTGTCGATTGAGCCGTCGTTGCCATAGTGTTGCCTCTCAAGCGGGATGTTGCAGCGTGCGAGCCGACGCGCGGTGTCCGGTCAACGGCGCGAGGCAAACCTGTCGCGTCATGCTCGCGCTTCTACTTCTAATTGCGCCGCGCTCGCGTGCAGCGCCGGGACTATCGTTCGTTCGGCCGCGCGTATGCGTTCGATCGGGCCGGCCACCGCGAGCGCGATGGGGTCGCCACCGAGTTGTGCGCCGCAGGCGATCGCCATGACCTCGGGTACGTTTTCGCCGACCGTCGTGAAGTAGCCGCGCTCGCGACCGCGTTCGAGATCAGCAAGCAGCGCCGCCGGATCACAAATCGTGTTTTCCGTGTACCGCTGCAGCGGCAGCGTGGCGACCGCGTCGGCGAGGTTCGGAAAGCCCGCGAGCAACGCTTTGCCGATGGCGCTCGAATGCAGCGGCTTCATCGCGCCCGGCACGGTCGAGTAGCGAATGCTGTGGATGCCTTCCACCGCCGCGACATACACAACCGCGTTGTCCTGCAGTCGTCCGGCAATCACGGTTTCGCCGGTGACATCGCGGAGTTGTTCCATCGCCGGGTCGAGCTCCCGCGCCGCCGGATCGTTCGCGGAAATAATTTCCGCATGCCACAACCAGCGCCGGGTCGGGTAAAAGCCGCGGCGCTGTCCCAGCGAATACACATAGCCGCGCCGCTGCAGCGTGCGCACGAGTTCAAAGCACGTGCTTTTCGGCGCGCCGAGACGACGCGCGAGCTCCGGTAGCAATAAGGGTGTTCCGCTCTCGCTGAACGCCTCGATCAGGTCCAGCGTGCGATCGGCTGCCGACATACGTGTAACTCGTTAGTTCGTAATTTGGAACTTATAATCGCATATTCGAACTTATTTGCAACCCCGAACCGTCGAATCGAGGTGCGGCCGGGTCCCCCGTTTGTCCCCGGAACCCGGAACGCGGCACGGCGGCGCGGTATACTGGTGCTTGTTGTTTTACCTGCCTCGCCGTTCATGAATTTGCCCGCCCCCACCTGCCACGCCCTGATCCACCACCGTTGTAACGCCGCCGGCCGGAACCGTTGACATGACGAACCGCTCCGCGACTGTCGCGCGCCTGCGCGCGCGTCTTGCCGCCACCGGTCGCCGTACGCGGATTGCGGCGGCGCTGGCCGCCTTGTTGATCATTGCCGTCGCCATCGGTTTCCACCCCGACGTGCAGAAAAAACTCGTCATCAGATTTGCCGGCCCGCTGTTCGAACAGCTCGAGTTCGAACGCATTCACATCCTGCCGTGGTCGGTGACGCTCGAACGCTTCCGCGCGGGCTACGCGGGTGCCACGTTCAGCGGCGACACGCTCGTCGCCCGTTTTTGCCTCAGCTCGCTGATCGGGCACACGGTCGCGGTAAAGGCGCTGTCCGCACGCGGTATCACGGTCGACCTGCGCGAGTTCACGCCGCCGCCGTCACCGCCACCGACCGGGCCATTTCCAGGCGTGTTTGCAAGCCTCGACCATGGCCTCGATATCGAACTCGGCGAGGTGAACATCGACGCGTACGTGCAGCTGAGCGCTAACGACATCCTCACGCTCACGATCACCGGCGGCGACATCGCGCCGGACACGGCCGGGGCACTCGCGTTTGCCGGTCGCTACACGGCGCAGGCCACGGATACGATTGATTTCTCGGGCAACATCGAACTCGACCAGCTTGACCGCGGGCGTTTCAATACGATCGCGATGCACGTCGATTCGGACATAGGCCTGGCGGCCTTGCCGCAAGCCGAGCACCTGCGCCTCGCCGTGACGCTGCAACCGACGGCCGATCCGACTCGCCACGCGATCGAAAGCGACGACGGCGACGTGCATTTCGAGCCGCAACCCGAATCGATCAACGTGAAGCTGTTCAGCCACGATGGCCTTGGTGGCCCACGCGCCGAGTTCAGCCTGAATGCCCTGTACGACGGACTGAACGGAACGCTTGCGGGACCCTACACGCTGACCAGTAGTGATCGGTTCGTTGCACCGTACGCCGGCGACAGTGCGCTACCGGGTTTTACCCAGTCTGCCGAGGGTCACGTGTTTGTCGATACACAAGACGGCAGCGTCACGGCGAACCTCGACAGTCACGCAGACATCACCGATCTGCAGCGCGTGCTCGGGCCGGGATCGCAACTGCCGTCCCGGGTCGGTCTCGAACAACGGATCGCGGTGAAACTCGCGGACGGCGCACTTGAAATTTCGCGCCTCGACAATCGGCTCGTCGACGACGAACAGAACACCGTGATCGCCTCGGCACTCGCGCAGACCTTGAGCGTGCCGCTCGATGATCCGCTCACCCTGCTCGCCCGTGAGCAACAGTTGCTGAGCCTCGACGTGACGGAGCTCCCGCTCGGCTGGTTTGACGGGATGGCGCCCGAAGTCATTATCCGCGGCACGGTCGCCACGACCCGGTTCGAATTGTCGAGTGATGCCGACGGGGTCGTGCGGCTGGCGCCGACGGCACCGATGATTATCGACGGCATCGCGATCGAACACGGCGGCGCCCCGCTCGCCGATGGCCTGCGCCTGGCCGTATCGCCGCGGATCGTGCGTGACGACAGCGGCCTGCACGCATCGCTCGACGACCTCACGGCAAGCTCGAATGAGCTCGCGATCGCCGCCGTCAAACTTACCGCAAACATGCCTGCCGCGACCGACGGTACCCGGACAACGGATCTGCAGCTCAGCGGCAGGTTCGATATCGATCCGCTGTTGCAACAACCGGGTTTCACCTCGCTGCTCACGGACGTGTCCCTGCCGCAGGCGCTGTCGCTGCACATCGACGGCAAGCTGAAACTCGCCGGTGACACGATCCGCATTCGTGCGCTGAAGGCACGTTTTTCGCAACCCGATCGCGACGACCTCGTGCGCGCCGAAGCGAAGCAGACGTTCACGATCAAGACCTCGGCCGATGGCGCGCAGATCAACAACCCGGCAGGTGAACTGGCCGCTGTATCGATCAGTGATCTCGACCTCGCGTGGCTGTCGCCGTTCCTCGATCCCTACACGATCGGCGGACGCGTGAGCCAGGCTGCGTTCTCGCTGCAGGCGCAGGACGGGGGCGCGCTCGTCCTGAGCGCGAACGCGCCGTTGCGGCTGAGCAATCTGAACGTTGCGAATGCCGGCGAGCCGATGCTCGACAATATCTGGGCGAGCGTACAGCCGACGATCGAATACGCGCCCGCGCGCACGGTGCTGCGCTACGAGGGGCTGCGGATTTCCGGCGGCAAGCGTCATATCGCCGGCGGTGCCGGCGAGGTCACGTTGACCCCGCGTCCCGATCAGACACCGGCGATCAGCGCCGACGGCGAACTCGAAATTGCCGTCAACGCACTCGGCGGCCAACCGCTCATCGCCGCCATGCTGTCCGCGCGCGACTACGCGACGTCCCTGGCGACGAATTTTCGGTACCGGGTGACGTACACCGGCGAGGTGATCGAACTCGAACGGCTCAAGCTCGATATGTCGCTCGATAAAACGCGTTACCTCGGCGTCGAGAGCGAATCGGGATTGACGATCCGGCCGCAACTCGACGCTGGCGACAATCTTGCCCGACACGCGGTCGGGGAGATTCGCCTCGAAATCGATGCACTCAGCGCTACCGCGCTTGGTGACGTGTTGCCGCTGAGCGGCATTGCGTTCGATCGCATCGACGGGATCGTGCGCCTGCGCTCGGACGGCGAGCGCCTCGTCGCCCGGTCCGATGATCCGCTGCAGGTGCGCAATGTGCGCATCACGGACCCCGACGGCGTGGCGATCCTGAAGCCGTTTGACGTAACGACGTCGGCAACCGTCGAAGCCGTCGGGCAAACGCTCGATCTCGCACTTGATTCGCTCGCGATCAATTTCCACGGCAACGAACAGCCCGGCCTGCATGGCTCGCTCAGTGCACGCATCGAGCCCGAACGGACGATCGCATTGCAGCGCCTGCGCGCGGATTTCACCGGCGATGTGCCGCAATTGCTCGACCATCCGGGAGTACTGCCCGGCCATGCGCTCACGAACGGTACGCTCGGCATGACGATCGCGGTGGAGCCGGACGGAAACATCACGGCGAAGACCCTGCTCGACGGGCTCGCGAGCCGCGAAACGCTCGCGATCCATACAATCGCCATGCCGCTTACCGGCAATATGCGACCGGACGGTCGCGGTTTCGATATTTCCATGCCGCTGATCGGGACCGGCAAATCCGGCGTCGGCAATGCGCTGATTGTCGGCGAATATCTGCCGGTAAAAGACGAGCCGTCGACGTTACGCCTGCAGATCTCGAGCGAACTGTTCTACCTGAACGATATGCTCGCCGCGATCGATGGCATCAGCCGCTCCGCGCCGGCGCGCGCACCCGTCAAAACCGGCGACGAATCCGCCGACAAGGCCGTCGCCGCGCCGCTCGTGCTCGACGAAACGGCCGACACCGCGGCATTCTGGGACGTGCTGCCGTATACGACCGAAGTCGAATTCGATTTCCGCAAGCTGTTCTACAGCGACTATCTCGCGTTCAACGATATCAAGGGCAGCGCCGAACTGACCCGCACGGCACTCGTATTGAATGCGTTTGGCGCGCGGTTCCACGACAGCCCGATCACGCTCGACGGTGGCCTCACGTTCACCGCGGGCGAAACGGCGCCGTATACCGCGAAACTGCGCGGGAAGATCGCGGATTTCGATCTGAACCAGTTCTTCACCGAGCTCACGCCAAACGAGGAATCGCGCATCGAAGGCCTGTTCAGCGTCGATATCGCGATCGACGGCACGTCGCCGAATGCGGCGCAGTTTCGCAATCGCCTGCTGCTCGATCTGAAAATGAACAGCCGCGACGGACTGTTCCGGCCGCTGCCCGCCGGCGGTACGTTGATGGCCGGCGCGTCCGATGCGCTCGGCATTGTCGGCGAAGGTCTGTCTTATGTGCCAACCGGTGGCTTCGGGGCCGGCGCCGTGTCGCGTCTCGTCAATTACATCGCCGTCATCGACTACGATGTCATCGACATCCACATCACGCGCGACACCTCGCTCGATCTCGTGATCAAGCGCTTCAATATGCTCAGTCCGAACATCCGCATGAGTGCGAAAGGCGCGATCGCGCACGAATACGGTAAAGACATTATCGACAGCCCGCTCGATGTGGTCGCGCATCTGAACATGACGGGCAAGGGCGCGGCGATTCTCTACAGCATCGATCTGCTCGAAGACGAGCAGGACAAGTACGGTTACTGGAAGGGACCGGAGTTCCGCATCTCGGGCTCCGTTGCCGCAACGGAATCGAATTTCGCCGAGATCATCGAGCGTGCGAGCGACGGCGCGATCAAGGGCGGGATCACGCGACCGCTGTCGGGGTTTATCGGCAACATCAAGTACCGCTGGTTCGGCAATGAGGGCGAAGCCGAAGCGGCCGCGCAGGATGGCGGCGACGTGCCGGCCGCCGCGCAACCCGCCGACTCGCCCTAATCGCGAAACCCGGCGGCGGCGCCCGGCAGGCTAGCGTCGTTCGAGCGCGAACAGCGGAATCTGACGGCTCGTTTTCGCCTGGTAACTCGTATAGGGCGGGAACAACGCCTCCATCTGCTGCCAGATCCGCGCCCGTTCGTCACCTTCGAGCACGCGCGCCGTGACGTCGATCGTTTCCGTGCCCACCTGTACCCGCGCATTCGGCTCGGCGATTAGATTGAAATACCAGCCCGGCTGCGTATCCGCGCCGCCCTTCGAGGCGACGATAATGAAGTTGTCGCCGTCGACGCCGTAGATCAACGGATGCGTCAATTCACGGCCGGACCGGCGTCCGCGCGTATGCAGCAACAGGCACGGCAGCAGGCCGTTGCCGCCGGCCGCGGTCGAGTCCCACATATGACCTTGCTTACCGCCGGATTCTTCATAAATCCGCAGATGATCCGCGATCCAGCCGGGCAAGCGGCCTGCTTCTACGTCGCGTATCGTGCTGTCCACGTCAATTTTGCTCATCGTCCCCGTCCTCCTGCTGCGTGCGTTGTTTTTGTGCGGTGTCCGGATTGTCCCCGGAATTGCACTGCGCGGTTGTGAGTCGCGAATTGTAGCCGATGCGGCGGCGCCGCGACGTCGATGGTGCGCGTGGTCACGAATGAAGCCAGGCTGTTCGCCCTACCCTGTCCTGCTTTGCGTGCCGGCCCGGCTCACGCGCCGGGCGGATTGGCGACACCAACCACGAAGTCGAGCTGATTCGTATCGAGAACCGGAATCCCCGTGCGCCGCCGCACATCGAGGCGCTCGGCAAACTCGTTATCGATAAAAATCGCCCCGTCGGGATTTAATACGCACGTCGATTTCTTCGCTCCCTGCGCGACGGCATGAATGTTCTCGAACAGCCCCGCTTCAATGCCGGCGCGCGCGAGCGTTGCCGGGATATCGTGCTCGTGTCGCGAAATAATGCTGATCCGGATCCCGGCTGCGGTGCATCGCTCGAGAAATGTCGTGACGTAATCCACCCGCGCGTTGTCGATGATCAGCGTCTCATCCAGATCGACAAACACGTGCTTCAACTCGAAGCAGTACCTCAGTGCCGCAGCGTCCACGACCGTCAGGTGTCCGGGATCGACAAAATGAAAAATATCGAAACGTCGTTGCAGATAGTCCTGGATATAAAGCAGCGGGATATTCACCCCGACGGCGCGGTACGCGCTCCAGTGCTGGCACGCGCGATCGAGGCCAACGATGGTGTAGTCACCCGCACGTGGACGGCGAATCTCGCAGGACATCGACCCGCCGAAGCGCACGTGCGCCAGCGCCCGGTGCAGCTCGGCAACGAATCCGGGCTCCACACCGTGCGCGAGCGGCACCCACACGCTGCGATCGGGGCTGCAGCTGGCGCCGATGAATTTCGTTTCGCCGCCGCGCGTGCGGAAAAAATCGAGCCTTAAATAGCCGGGCGGCGCGGCGACATCGGCCAGCATGCATGCCGATTCGAGCGCCGCGTCCAGGTTCTCGCCCGCGCGTGTGAGCGCTTCGTGGAGGCGCGCCGGGATGGCCGGCCATTGATCCGCCAACGGCGGACCGGGTGGTGGCGGATCCGCCACGCACTCGCCGTCCGTGACCGACAGCACGAGATCCGCCTGCTGCCTGATGGCGTGCGCTGCGTGCTCATCGGCAATGTCCGCCCACGTGACCCACGGTGCGGCGGGATCCGGCGCCCGATCCGAGATCACCACAATCGCGCAGTGCGTCGAAAAGCGCAGCGACCGGTACACTTCCACGAACGCCGCGGAATCTTCGCCCGTCAGCGCGAGACGAAAATAGTCTGCGCGACGCGCGCTCACAGATAGCCGTACCGCGTGAGCGTCTGCAGATCGAACCCGTGTTCCGTCAGGCGCAAATTCGACGCGCGAAAAGCCGCGAGAATGCTCGCCCGCTGTTGCGCCGTCAAAAACGGCACGAGCGTGCCGTTGCGGGTGAGGTAACCGTCGGCGCGCTTTTCCTTGCGGTTCAGATGCACCGTATCGAGGTGCCGCGCGACGCGTTCGACCGGCATGCGCATGACGCGCGCGACGTGCTGATAAAACGCGGCGGGATTTTCCATCCATTGCTCGAACATGACAACGCTCACGTGGTCGGGGCCGAACGTCTCTTGCAGCATCCCGATATAGGTCGCGAACTCATAAATCTGATAGCCGTGAACATCGACGTCGCCGCGTTCGTCGAACAGGATGTTCGTGTTCTTGTACGTGACGAGATTGTATTCCTCGACGAACTGCGAGAGCAGCAGATCGGCCTGGTTGCGCAGCACGACGAGCACGTCGATGTCGGCGCCCGGATGTCGGGATCGCAACGCGTCGCGGATGCGGGCGGGAAACTGCCGGGGGTCGACCGCGTCGGCGCCGAAGTTGTTACGCCGCAGACGCCAAGGCGCCGTGAAGCTTTCATCGGAGAGCACGCAGAGCTTGTCGCCGGCGTTCGCGAAATCGAGCGAGGTCTCGAGCATGTCCTGGCCGAGGAACAGGCGGCTGCTCGGGCGCCGGTCGAGCGGTTCGTCCGGATCGTCTTTCCGCCACATCCTCAAGGCGACGAGACCCAGCCGTTCGAGGGGCAGAAACAAGCCGTACTGGAACGTGGACGAACCGGTCTTCGGGAAGCCCGGGTGGAGCAGGATCCTCACGCCTCAGCCGCCATCGACGTGCCATCCCCATTGCTTCAGGTAGCCGCCCTCGACGAGCGCGTGCTGCAGTCGTTCCAGCATGCCGTTCAGCAGGACCGGATCGTAGCCGAAGTGCTGCCGCTCGAACGCGATATCGTAGACGGCGCTCTTATAGGTTTTTTTCTCCGGCCGGTAAACGAACGTCGGCGCTTTGCCCGGCGGCGAGAACACCTCGCCGATGCGGCGGACGAAACGCTCGGTCGTCACCCCCTCCCCCGTGCCGACGTTCAGGGTGCAGCTTGCGTGCGAGGATTCGAGGCAGGCATCGACGAGCGCGATCAGGTTGTCGATGTGCACGTAGTCGCGGCGCATCGTCGGCTCGCCCCAGATTTCCAGCGTGTCGCCGTTCAGTGCATCGCGGATGATTTTCAGGAACGGCATGAGCTCGGGCTTGCCGTCGTGCAGGTAGTACGGCTGTTCCGGCACGAGAAAGATCATCGGCAGTCGCAGATTGAACACACGCATTGCGTGCACCGTGCCGAAGTAGTCGCCGATCATTTTCGCGCTCGTCTTCGAAATCGCATACATCGCATGGTCGCCGGCATAGTTGATCGCAGGCGGCAGGTCGTGGGTGAGCGCGCTCTCGCCGGACCAGTAGTTTTCGTAATCACGATGCGTGGTTGCGTACAGATACCGCGCAACCCCGGTGTTGCGGCAATATTCCAGAATGTTGAAAACGCCGCGGATGTTGATGTCGACATACTGGCGATACGTTGCGGCGCGATCCGTCGCTTCCGACACCGGGAGAATACTCGGCTGCACCCCGGCGAAGTTGATCACCGCGTCAATGCCATCAGGCAGACGCGAGAACAATGTCTCGTCGCAGATATCGCCCTGATAAAACCGCTCCGCCATGAGCGCGTCCCGCGGTACCGAGCGCGCAACCGCATGCACGTCATGACCGCGGCCCGTCAGGTGCCGGAAGCATGCGCGCCCGCAGTTGCCCGTGGCGCCGAAGATCAGAATTTTCATGGTCGCTTGCTCGCGAACTCCTTCACGATTGCGCGTACGGTGGACCCGCTTGTGCCTGTGCGTGATCGATGATCGCATAAGCATCGAGCATGTCGCGAATCTTCGCGACCGGGTTCCACATCATCACATCGACGATCGACAGCGCCCCGACGAAGCCGTCTCTGCCCTGCGCGTAGGGTTGCAGCGCGGGCCGGAGGAAACGCAGCGCGACACCGCGCGCGTCGAACTCCGCGGCGCGAAATATTTCATGGCCCCCTGCCGGGTTCACGTAGTCACTTGCGCCGAGGTAGCTCGCCGTCTCGAGGGCCCACTGGCCGGGGTGCGTGATCGCGGTGCGGTCGTACGCGAGGTCCGAGGAATATTCGTAGTCGAAGCTTATCCCGAGGTAATCACATACGGACTGCAGCGCGGATACGTTCCATTGCGCGATCGACTCACAATCGGCGTCGAGACAGCGGGCGACGAGCGCGCTGACCTCTTCGTAGCGGGGCGCCCGCCGATAAGACGACAGCTTGCCGAGGATCGATTCTTTCCATGCCCGGTCGCGGTCAATCTTCATTTCCGCGATCATCGTTCCGAGGGGTGCGTGGTGCACCGGTATCGCGACGTACTGCCATTGCTTCGCGGGTTCCGGATGCAGGATCCGGTTGCGCGTGACCCACGATTTGCGCACGAACTGCGTATCGTCGAACACGACCCACTTGTCGCAATGGTGGATCAACTGAAAGTAACCGAGGTAAGGGAACGCGTAGGGCTGCATCATGCCGAGTTTCATGCGCCGACCCTCCGCTCGCCGCGGCGGCCGTCATCGTGGTGCCGAACCCGGTCGTTGCTGCCCCTCGCGAGCGCTAATGCCGGTGCCAGGGCGGGCTGCCCGGGTGTTGCCGCCCGGCGGTCACGTTCCCGCCCGGTCGCCAGGTTACACGCGATGACCGCGGCCTCCCCGGTTGCGTTCATTGTTTTCCGTGCGGACCACACCGCGTGGCTGCCTGAAGCGCGTGCGCATTAGCCCGAGCCGACGCCACGCCGTCATGCGATGCCGATCCCCTGATCGAGCATATCCTTGCGAAATTCCATGTATTGCTCGTTGTAATGCAGCAGTCGCTCGTGGGCTTTCAGCAAGACGTCATCGTAGTTCGCGATCGTGTGCCCGGTTCGGTGCAATTCGATCACATCCAGTACATGCGACGTCCAGCTCGAGACCTGCTTTTGCAGCATCCGTTCGCGGATCAACATGGCCTCGCGCTCCGATCCCGCGTTGTTCAACTGGATCGCGAGCGTCACATTGCGGTCGTGGTTGCGCCATTGCAGCAAGGGTTCGGAGACGTACGCGAGTTTGCCGAGCAAGGCCGCGCGGAACGACAGAATGTCGTCGACCGGCCGGGTACCCTTGCGTTTCGGGCCGAAGATCTCCCAGATGTCGCTGTGCCAGGCGATGGAAAACCCGGTGCCGACGGCACAGTAGCCGTTCGCGAGGAACGCCTCGAGCGACAGGTCCGGTTCCTCGACGACGTCGCGGTACAGGTGGAGTGCTTTCCCTTCGCTGTCGATCACTTGCGCATTGCTCGACAGCACGAGCGCGCCGGTGCGTTCGTGCAGGGCAACGAGCGAAGACACCCGATTCGGGTGCTGAATGTCATCGCCGTGAGCCATGACAACGAGCCCGGATGGCAGTTTCGGCAGGTTGACCACGAGGTGATCGAGAAACAGGTTCTCCTCGTTTTGCCTGAACGTCACGTTGTGCGGCCCGCGATAGGCCGCGAGTTCTTCGTTCACGATGGCGACGGTCGCGTCGGTCGACGCATCGTCGGAAATGAAGATCGTGAGCGGTGCGTAATCCTGCGCCAGGACGCTCCGGAGCGCGTCGCGCACGTACGCTTCCTGGTTGTACACGGGCATGTAGACAGTGACCATCGGGCGATCCTGCCACTTCGCGGAAGTGTCTGTCGATGCGGGCTTCGGGGTCGGACCAACGTATCTTTCTGATTTGTCGCCGGATCCTTCCGCAACTCTTGTCCTGAGCGCCCTTAGAAGCGAAAAATGCGCGGCTGACGGGCGGCTAAGCG
>CAXBJY010000013.1:0-89692 GCA_963976285.1 uncultured Gammaproteobacteria bacterium | reverse complement strand
ATGCCGCGCGCGGCTTCCAGATCGACGACCGCGTCACCGATGAAGAGCTTCGGACTCGACGAAGCGGCGCCCGCGTCGTTCAGGCCGATACTCCCGAAAGAGCGCAGACGGGCACTGCCGCGGATCACCGTGATGTCGACATCACTGATGTCACCGCGCGAGTTGATTTCGATCGTACCGCCGCCGAGTTCGTTGACTTCATCGGTAACGACGTCGACAAACGTACCACCCGCCCCGAGCGTCGCGTCACCTTCCTGACGCCCGATCGTCGCCATCGTGAACTGACCACCATTGAGGTCACCGCCACTGTCGATGCGGATACCGCCGCCCGCGAGGGACACAATATTCTGTTTGAGCGCGCCGAGGTTCGCGTTCCATGCCCGCGGCGCGTTGACCCCGACGGTATCGGCGATCGTGCCGAGATAATTCGTGTAGCTCTTGAGCGTTTGATTCGATGTCGCGATGTCGATATCGCCCGCGACACGGATATCGATATCACCGCCGCCGTCCGGGTACGACGCGTTGCGCCCCCATCCGAACACGGAACCGGAATAGGCGCCCTGGTAGTTGACGAGATCGTCGTGACGACCAATCGAGGCTATCGTGGCGCCGGATTGCTGGATGAAATCGCCACCGCTACGGATCACGATATCCCCGGTACCGGTCCAGATATCGACGTTCGGACGCAGCGTAAAATCACCGTCGCCATCGATCACCGCGAGCGGATCCGCACTGTCCAGATCCGCGCCGCTGACGAACTCGTACGTCCACGTATCGCTGTCACCCGCGATTTCGGAAAAATACGTAAATTCGAGCACCTTGCCGTCCACAAGGTCGGCGGTAACGGTCATGTCGCCGGCACTGCGCAACGTCAGGACCCCGGGCACAACCGTCGTTTCGTCGAAAATGCCGCCGGGAAAGAACACGGACGGGCTCGCGTACGTCACGCCGAGTGCATGAATACTCGCGATGTCACCGGTTGCGCGAATTTCGACCCCGGGCATGACGCGAGCCGGGGTACCGGCAATGCCGGAACCACTGAACGTCTGGGTGACGAGCTTCGCCTCGGCTTCGACGGCGCTCGCCGCGCTCGCGTCGTATACCTTGTTTGCGACGACATCGATCGTGCCGGCGCCGTTGATGGCCGCTTCGATACGGCCCGACTCGAATGCCGCGCCCGCGACGGTACTGCCGAGTGCCGCGCCGTGCGTGCCCGTTCGCGGCGCGGTGAGACGGATCGAGCCGGACGCATCGGGTACGAGTTTGCCGGCGGCAGTCGCTTCCGTACCGGCGACGTCGAGGGTCGCCTGTGCGCTTGCGGACGCGACAAAATCGATTGATCCGCCCGCGCTCGTCAGCGCAATGCTGCCGCCGCGAAAGCCATCGTCATAAATCGACAGGATCGCCGGGTTGTCGGACGACAGGAACCCGCCGGTCGCGCGCGCGCTCAGAGTCGCGGTGGGATTAATGACGAGATCGCCGCCGGCGATCGCGGTGATCGAACCGGCCTCGAAACCATCCGCGAGCAGCGTGCCCGCGATCGTCAGATCGCCCTGATCCGTGACGAGGCGGATCTCGCGCGCTTCGAGCCGATCCGATCCGGCGATCAGCAGATCCCCGGTGCGCTGGCGCAGCGTGATCTCGCGGGTGAATCCGCCGTCGGTTAACTGTTTGCCGAACGCACTGAATGTCGTACCCGGCGCGAAATCGCCGATATCGAAGCGCGCGCTGCCACCGAGTTCGGGCAATGTCGCATGCGCCGCGAGCGTACTGCCGGGATCAAGCGAGACGCTGCCGCCGCTCGCGCCGACATGAACGATCCCGCTCGAAACATAAAATTGTCCCGCGCCCGCCGAGACGTCGATGCGGGCGTTGTTTTCGAGGCTGACGTCGCCGGCCAGCGACTCGATGGACACGATCCCGCCCGGCGTATTACCGGTTCCCGGATCGTCCGCGATAGCGTCGATACCCGCGGCATCGAGCAGGGAAAATTCCCGCAACAGCACATCGCCGCTACGGGCCTCGATATCGATGAGCCCGCCCGGCGCCAGAATGCTCGATGCGATGCTGACGTCGGCGCCGCTAAGGCTGATGCGCGCACCCAGGTGCTGCCGCCGGTCGGGCGCGGCGGCTGAACCCTGCGTATAACGGCCGAGTTCGAACCGCCCTGCACTGAGCAATTCAAGGTCCGTTCCGCTGGCCGCCGTGATCAGATCGGTCGCCACGAGCAGGCTGCCGTCGTTCACCTCGAGCCGGTGATTTTCTTCGCCGCGTAAATCCGGTGCCCGCAAGCGCACGACATCGAACCCGTGAATGTCAAAATCGCCATCATCGGTGGCCGCCGGATCCGGCATCCCGGTGAATCCGAACGTGAGGGCTTCAGACGCCGCGATATTGAGTTCACCGCTCGCGGGCGTTGTTCCCGGATCAACGTTACCGGCGGTATTGCTGATCTGAACGTTTCTGGCGGCAATACGCACCGAGCCCACGCCGCCGGCATTTCTGAACCCGGCCGCGTCGAACGACAGGTTCAGCGAATCGAGCTGCGCGCCGGCGTAAAAGTCGATTGTCGTCGCGCTGACGAGCCTGAGGGTTTCGATGCTCGTATCGTCGGATTGTCCGCCGGCCAATGTCGCGAGTTGACCGGAGTCGAGCCGCAGTGCCGAACTGTCAGCCGGGGCATTGCCCAGGTTTATGCGCCGCGCGCCGAGGTGCAGGCCGGCCAGCGCGCCGACCGCAACCCGCGCCCCGTCGAGTGAGGCGCCGCCGCTCGAATCGACGATGAGTGCGCCGTCGCCAAACAAGGAGGCGCCGGCCTCGACGCTGAGAAACGCCGACGATGCCGCGCTCGCGCCAATGCGGGTGTACTCGGGCAGGTCGCCGGCGGAGCTGAGCAGCATCGCGCCATCGCCCTCGAGTTCGAGGCGCGCGGCACCACTCGATTTCCTGCCGACGCCTTGGATCGAAGCGCCGCTCTCGACGGTAATACTGTCGTTCGCCGCGAACAGGATTTCCGGCAGCATGATCGAAGTCCCGGCGAGCACGCTGATCGAGTCCGCGGTGACATTCTCGATCAGCGACACCTCGCTCGTGGTCGAGCGGATCCCGCCGATCAGAATGCTGTCCGCATTGAGCGCTTCGAGCCCGCGCGCGTCGAGGAACACCTCGCCCGGTGCGCCGACGAAGTCCGCCGCTGCATTCCCGATCGCGGCCTGCTTCACACCGATGTCCACCCGAGAACCGATACCCGCGAGATTGATTTCTTCGACGATCGTCCCGCCGAGGCGTAACGTTGCGTTCGTTGATATCGACAGTGCGCCGGAATCGCGCGGTAACAACGGCGCTGAAAAATCGCCATCGAGCGCGCGCGTGGCAAAGAACTCGTCGGCGCCGACTTCGCGGTATTCCGCGCGATTGCGCACCTGCGCGCCGTTCTCGACCTGAAAGTAGCGCGTGTCGAGGTCTGAACTGTGTTGTCCGAGTTCCCGCACATCGCCCGTGACGAGCGGAAATCCGTCTGCGGTGCGGGTCGGGTTCGCGGCAATCAGCGCGTTCGCCGCGGAGACGTCAACCGGGGTCAGCAGGACGGCACCGGGCAGTAAGGCATACCGCGGCGGCAGAATTGCGTAAGTACCGGGCAGCAGCCCCGAATCACCACCCTCGCGAATTTCGATTTGCCCGAGCGCACCGAATTCGAACGCGGACTCGAGCGGATCGATCGGCGTGATGACATCGCCCGACGTCGGCAGCAGGGCGAACGATCCGTTTTGCACACTGGCGTCGAGCAGGTTCGTCTTGCCGAGCGGCCCGGGCAGGAATTCCGTCGCCAGCAGCGAACCACCGCCGCGGACATCGATCAGCGCACCGGGTTCGATATCGATCGTACCGATCGGCTGATCGTCGACGTCACGCCCATCCGCTGTCAGCGTAATGCGTTTTTCCGGCGGCACACCGAATACCGAATCCGGATCGGCCTCGAACACGCGGGTCAAACCGCCCGCGTCGTTGTACGGAAACACCCAGTCCTCGACCTGGATCCGCCCGAACAGGATCGCTGCGCCGAGACCCGTAACGGAAGTCAGACTGTCGCCGGCAAGGCGAACTTCCGCTGCGGCTTCCAGTGCGATCGTGCCGATGGGTGCATACAGCCGTCCGCCCTGTACGATCGTATCGGCTTGGACCGTGATTGAACTGCCGGCGGACAACGGCGCGTCGACCGCGTCCGACCCGCGCTTGCCGAACGTAATCGTGCCACCCTCAGCGACGTTCGCGAGCAGAAAGTCCGTAAGCGTGCTGGCGTAAATTCGCCGCCCTTCGAGCAGCAGATCGGCTGCCGTGATCAGCGCGCCCTGGGGTTCCAGCGCGACGTCCACGGGCGCGCGAACGCCGCGAAAACGGATGTCACCGGCGCTTGAAAACTGCAGTGGCGACGCGGTTGTGTCGCCACTGGGGCCGAAACCGTGGAACGCCGTAAAGCCTTCGAAGTCGATAAATTCCGCCGCAAATACCGCCGCGCCGGTGCCGGGCTCGGCGGAGAAATACTTGATCGCCGGATCCGTCCCGCCGGTCGGTACCGGGGTGTCGCTCGTAACGAAATCCGTTTCGTCGAAGCCGATTTTCAGGTAGTCCACGCTGATGTGCAGGCGACCACCAGCGGATTGCACGACGGGCGCATCGAGCGTGAGTACGCGGCCGACGTCGATACTACCGTTGCCGACGAGTTCGACGACGCTTTCCATTAACGGATCATCGCTGCCGCGCAGGGCCAACGCGGAGGGATCTTTCTGGACGAGGTTTGGCGATGAGCGCAGGTGCAGTTCGTCGAAATCACCCTGCACGTAGTTATCGAGGGAAAACGACGCAACGTCGAACAGCTCATCCGGCAACGCCTGTGCCGTGCGGATCCCGTCGCGGAACTGCGCCGCACCCAATTGAACCTTTAACTCCTCTACGCCGTCGACAACGGTGGCGGGAAATTCGAGGCTCGGGGCACTGATTACCTGGTTCGTCGGTCGCAAATTCCCGTCGAGTGCGATCGTCAGCGAGCCGCCGTTCGCGCCGAGCGTCCGCTCGGCGGAGCCGTCGAGTTGCGAGAAGAAATGGATCCCGACGCCGGACACGAGGCTCACGGAACCCGCATTCGATCCGACAAGGAAATCCCGGGTCGCGGGCTGGCCCATACCGGCGCCGGATACGGTCGCCGTCACGGTGCCGGTTGCGCCCGAGACGTCGATTATCGAACCGGGCATGCCGATGATGTAACCCGTGCCCGCGTTCACATCGACGGACCCACCGTCGATCCTGACGACACTGTCAACGCGTCCCAGCGCATCGACGGTCGTCGGTAATACCGCGCCGGAGACGTCGACCCGGCTGCCGGGTTCGAACCAGATGCCGAGATCCGGGAGATAACCGAAATCGCCGACCGGCGACAACCCAAGCGTGACGTCGCCGCCGCGCGCGGTGATCCCCCCGCTCACGATAATGCTGCCGTCGTTGCCGAGCGCGACACGGCCACCGTAGTCCACCGCGAGCCGGCTTGATGCGGGCACCCGCAGTGCCGCGTTCGGGGCGCTCGGGCCACTCGTGACCGTGAACACCTGGTGACTGTCCAGCGTGAGCGACGTCGGCGTGCGCATGCTCGGATCGAGCAGCTTCGCGACCGCGAACTCGTCGATATCGGTGCCGGTGGGCGGCAGCTCGAACCCGGCTGACGCACCGGTGGTCGGCACCACGAGATTTTTCGCCGTGACATCGATCGATGTGTCCGCGCCGATCCGGATCACCCGCTCGTTCGAGGCAAACGTGAAGTCGTGAAAGCCGAAGTCCGACAGCAGCGTCGCGTCGATCGGGACCGTGCCCGTGACGGGTGCGAATTCTGCAACGCCACCGAGATCAATTCCGGGCGCGGTCAAACTGAAGCGCGACCCCGCGGCGGCCCCGGGAAACGTGTAGCCTTCAAACTGCCCCTCGACGATCGCAAGCGAAGAGTCGAGTAAATCCACCGTCGCCGGGGTCAGCAGGAACGTCGCGGCGCTCAGGTTTACCTCGCCCCCATCGCCGGCCCGGATATTACCCGACAGATCGGACACGCCGCCGCCACCGACGTCGACGAACGCCCCGCGGCGGATCGCCAGATCGCCGACGACATCCGCGGAGAAACTGCCCCCGTCGATGATTTCCGGGACGGACACATAACGCTGCGTCATCAGGACATCATCGACGACCCAGCCGCCTTCGAGATCGATCCGGGCGCTCGCGCCAAGCGTGATCGACCCGACTTCGTCCTGGAGCTTTTCGATCCCGTCGGCTTCGGGGTTGACGAGGAACTCGACGGTTCCCCCAGACGCGACGACACTGCCTTCGATGAGCACGGAATCGGCCGCCCTGATGGCAACGGAACCGCCCTCGGGGATGTCCCAGATCGCATCTTGCCCGAGCACGAATTCGTTCAGCGCGAGAGAAAAGTCCGTGAAGCCGCGTTCGATGAAGCCGAACCCATCACTGTCAACGGTCAGGTTCTGCTGCAGCGTGGACGACAACAGCGCGAGTTGGCCGCCGCGTGGCAGTTCGTCGAACGGTCGAATCGTACCGGCGCTGTCACCGGATTCGAGTCGCTGCAGCCGGCCGCGCGTGGTCGTTGCGAGCAGGGTGCCGTTGACGCTGAATTGCGGCGCGATGATCGACAGCGAGCCGGCGTCTTTCCCTTCCCGGTAGCCTTGTTCGAAACCCGCTGTCGTGGTCGTCTGCGCGGCGCCGAAACTCGAAAAGTATTCTGTCGTGTCAGGGCCCCACTTCGCATGTGTGAACTCGTTGTCTCCGAGCACGGCGTCGTAACGAATCGACGGCGATGCGTCACTGATGTCGATGATGCGGCCTTCCTGGATCAGTTTCGTCGACGCGACAAAAGCACCGAGAACGTTCAACGACCCGCCGGACACGTCGAGCAACGCGCCCTGGGCGATATCAATCCGATCCGCGGCCTGCAGGACGATTTCCCCGCCAACGGTGGAACGTTCGGCGACGGAACGTCCAATGTTCGACACGGCGGCGTCGACGTTCACGATTGACGGCAATGGCTTGCGCAAATCGAAGCGCACGACTTCGCCGAACAGCGGACCGTCGCGTTGCGTCGGGGAGTCGGCAAGCTCGTTGCGACGTACTTCCTGTTCGGGAAAATTGCGCGCCACAGACACTTCGATGTTGTCCAGGCCCGAGACGTCGACGCTGGCACCGCGGTCGATGGTAATCGAACCGTCGATGGAAGACTCAAAGTCGGAAAACGCCTTTGCGGTCATCGTTATCTTGCCGGCCGGGACGTCGATCTTCGCCCCTCCGGCCAGCGTAATGTCCTTCGCGTCGACCGAGACCTGTGACTGGAATGTCGGTTGGCTGTCGATAACCGTCGCGGGATTGTCAACGAGCGGCACCACCGTGGTCACGCTGTCCGCACCGAAATTCACCTCGCCACCGCGCACGGGGGCGGGCGGAATGAAACGGCCGCTGCCCGGCAACACGAACGGGTCGAGGCTCTGGTCGCGCGCCTGCAGCCGAATCGTACCGTTCGCATCCACCGCCGTCGTCGAGCGGATCAGGCCATTCTGGTTGACGGTCAGACCGGCAAGGGTCACGTTGCCCCGATCGGCGAGGATCGCCCCGCCGTTCGTCACTTCGCCGCCCTGGGTCAACGCAATCGCGAGTCCGCGAACATTCGGGTCGTCGTCGACGTAGAGGAACACTTCGTCGTTCTCGGCCGCGAGCAAAGCCTGCCCACCACGCCCCGAGACGCTGATTTCTCCCGAGTTTTCGACCTTGCCGCCGATCAGGATGACCCGGCCGTTCGCGCGCGCCGCGATCGAGGCCCCGCGTTTCACGACGACGTCGGCCGCCTCACCGCCGCTCGTATTGCGAAACGCGGGCTCGAGGTCGGTTCTCGCAACCCCGGCGATGTCGAGCGATTCACGCGCCTTGTCGGTAATATCCAGCGTCGAGGCGATCAACGTGTTCACGTCGACTTTCGCGCCGTGTTCGAACATGACGCCATTCTGGTTGATCAGAATGACCTGGCCATTCGCCTTCAGGGCACCGTAAATGCGTGAGGGGTCGTTCTGAAAGATACGATTCAGCGCAACGGACGAACTACTCGGCTGATCGAACGTCACCTTGTTGTCGGGACCGATGTTGAACGTTCGCCAGTTGAACGTTTCGCGCTCGAGCGCCTGTTTCACGAACGCCTCGGCGCCCTCGACGATATAACGACTCTTCGATCCCGGCTGCGCCCACGTCACCGTCGCACCGGAGGCGGTGCACGGCGCACAGACCGTCGGCAACTCCGCGTTCCCGGGCGCGGGCGATAACAGGCCTGCCGCGATCACGAGCGCACCGCCGACAATCGTGAAGCAACTCCGCGTGGTTCGCGGCGGCTGCCGGGTTGCCGTTGTTTGGCGTCGAGGAATTGATTTCATCGTGGTCAAAACTGCTGTGCAAACGAAAAATGGAGCCGCGATTCGCCGCTGCGGATTTCTCCGTTGTTACTCAGGGGATAGGCCCAGTCGATTTTCGAATTGAAGCCGTGCGACGCTTCAAACCGGAAGCCGAGACCGACACTCGACAACATCGTCGTCGCGCCTTGCCCGGGTAATGGTTCCTGCACGCGGCCATAGGCGACATCGCCGAACGTGACGACGCGGGCGACATTGATGAATTCGAGCGGTAATACGGCGGCGAACGATGGTGAACGAAACTCGATGCGCCCACGTATCGCGTCGTCGACGAGCACCTGGGTATCGAGATAACCCCGCACCGAGTAATCCCCGCCGAGGCTGAACTGTTCATTGCTGACGAGCGCGCCGGAGGCAAGCTGACCCGCGAGTTGCGCGTACAGCTGGCTGCCGAACGGCAGCGCTTGCTCCACCGAAAAATCGTGGCGCAGAAACAGGAAATTCGGCTTGCCCTGGAAACGCTTGGATTCGAATTCCTTCTCGGTGTTGCCGAGGCCGCGCACCCCGAAGTTCATTTCAAGGTTGTAACGCCACGTCGCCGAATCCGTCAGCCGGAAACCACTGTAACCCGCCACGAGTTTCGTGTAGCTCAACGGGGTCGTAAAACCCGCGCCACCGACGGGATTTACCGTGTCTTCGAAATCCTTGTAATCGAGGCCCAAGGTCACGTTGTGATTAAAATCGGCGACAGTTGGTAACGGCTTCACGACCCGGACCCCACCGACCCAGCCCTTGCCGAGCACACCGACACCGGCGGCCGAGGTTCCGGTGAGCACGTCGCTGTTCGAGCGCAGGCCATAGAGCACGAACAGCAGATCGGAATTCTCGGGCCGCAGCAGATACGTGCCGGAAAACACCTGCACTTCGTTCGGATCTTCCGGGCTCACCTGGTAGGACAAGCCGAGGCTGTGTTCCTTCTGCCAGAGGTTGTCGTAGCGCAGACTTGCCGACAGCCGGGTGCGGCTCGTATCGCGCGTGTATTGATCGTTCAGTTCGACGGAACCGTGGACCGGGAGCTTGTCGTCGACTTTCAACTCGACGTCGACCATGCCCGGGGTGCGTCCCGGTCGCAGCACGGGGGTGACTACCCGATCCGGGGTGGCTTTGTTCAGTGCGGAAAGTTCTTCCTGTACCCGCGGCAACTCAGGCGCCTGACCGGCGCGTAACGAGGGGACTTTTGCCTTGATGCGGCCGAGCGAAAAATAGCGTGAGCCGGTTACGTGCAGGCGTTCGATACGCCCCTCGATCACGCTGAGGCGGACGATCCCTTCGTTCACGTCCTGCTCGGGTATGTTCACGAGTACCGTACCAAATCCTTGCGTGCGGAAAATACTTTCGAGCGCTTCGCGCGCCTGTTCGACGTCGTCGATCGTCTTGTCCGGCCCGAGGTGCGGATAGACGGCACGTTCGATCTGGCGAGAATCGACGAGCGTGTTGCCTTCGACCTGGATTTCCCAGATGTCGAACGAGGGCGTTTCTGCCGGTGGCTGCTCCAGCGCGTGCGCGCCGATCCCGAGCACTGCGATCAGGCACGCAACGCCGGGCTTGAACAAACGGGTCAGAATTCCCATGGGCGAATAAAAATCGGCATATCTGTCTTTACAAAGCGAAAACGACGAGAGGACCGACCATAAAATGGCCGGTCCCCGCGAAGCTTTCCGGGGGGTACCCGCGGGCCGAACCTGCACCCGAGGGAACCACCGGTTTTACGCAACCGCGTTATCAGTCGGACAGGCTCCCTTTCGGTGCCACCGGACCGAAGCAGCTGTTCTGCTCGTTGTTGGCGAAGTCCGTATGCGTCAGCGGGTTGACCGGGTTCTGTACTACCCCGGCAACTTTGACGATTGGGTACGGATTGTTCGCGCCCACCGGTCGCGCTGCCCAGCCGGCATCACCGAACGGATGACGGAACTTGCTGGCCGTGTTCAGCGACTGCGCTGCGCCCGGGCCCTGCATCGCTGCGACCATCGTGTTGAAGTGATCCGTCACGTCGGCTTCATTCGCCGGCGCACCGACGTAGGTGTAACCCTGGGCGAGCGCTTCGCCGGTCGGGTTGCCGCGACGCTGCATCGTGACTTCGCCGAAGTTCGCGTAGTCACCCGACAGCATGTTGTCGAGTGTCGGTGCGAAACCGTCGATTTTCACGAAGCGGAATGAATGCACGAGGTCGGCATTCTTCTCCACGCTGTGATAGCCGAGCGCCCATTTTCCGGCCGCCGCGGAGTTGTTCAGACAATCCGTCAGGTTGCCGGAGCCGGCGCCGCCTTCGAACGGTGCCGGTACGCAGGCAGCACCCGCAACCTTCGTCAGGCACAGCGGTTGAGCCATCGTCGCGCCGCCCCGACCGCAACCGGTGCGCAGGAACGTGATCGCGGTGCGCGCATGCGTACCGGAACCCTGTACGCGACGGCACAGCTTGATCGTGCCCCCCGTGGCGTCGGCCCACGGCTGACCGGCGGAATCGGCGAGCAGATTGCTCGTGCCATCGGCGGTTGCCAGCAGGCCCCACGACAACCATTCGCCGCGCATGACTGCGCGAACGGAATTCGACGACATGTTCGGCATACATTTTTCCGTCGCGCCTTCGATATGCGAACCGTTCGGGACCGAAGCGTCACTGGCGGGGAAGTCGTACGTGCCGGCAATGCCCGGCGTACCGGCATTTGTCGGGTTGCATTCACTGTACAGCGGATGACCGACGGGGAACTGATCAGCCTGCAGCGCCTGATACAGACGCTCCGTCACGACGACACCAAAACCGAGGCCGGCGAGCGATTCAATCTGCATCGACGATTCGTTTTCAAAGTTAACGCGTGAACCGACCGGATCCGCGTCATTCGATACCGGCGCGAGATCGTCGACGAACGCGGTCGGCTCGACATCGGAAACACCGATATCGGCAATGGCGAGTTCGAGATTGTCGGTCGTACCACCGCAATCCTTGTACTCATTGTACGTGGTGCCGATCGCAGTCACTTTGCCGAGATTAATCGCGGAGCAGGACGCGGACGTTCCGCCGACGAAGAACTCGACGAGCGTCGAGGCGTTGTCCACCGGGGACGTGCCGTCACCCGAACCACCGTCGTTCTTGCGCACGAGGACGTTCGCGCCGTTGCTGTCCTGACAGGCAACCTGCCAGTGTTTCGCAGTCTTGTGAATCCAGTAGTCGATCGGCTGGCCGGCGTCGCAGATGTTGTCGATGACGACGTCGCGCAGGGTTCCGGTCGGCGCCGTGGCACCGGCGATCCGAACCTCATAGTCCGTGCTGTTGGCGACATCCGGGTCGTAAGCGAGGGCGGATCCGCTCGCGGCGCAGGCGGCGGCCGCAACAGCGATAGATAAAGCTTTGCGTTTCATTTTGGGAGTGCTCCTTCAATACCTGATTTGGTTTGGCGCTGCCGGCGTCGCGCCGTGGCGCTGACGCCGGCAGCGATGACTATTGTTATTAACTGCGCACCGACGATTTGCGTCGGCCGTACCCGAAGAATCCGGCGAGCGCACTGCCGAACAGCCACACCGCGGCCGGCACCGGCACCGGCGCCGCGGCCGTGAACGTGAGGTTACCGCCGTCGTCGAGGAGGAAAGTTCCGAGTTCGGAGATTTCCGTGGTCAGTGAATCGACCGTGAACAAGGAACCCGGCTGCTTCAACAGCAACGCCACATCGAGCGTCTCACCGACATTGCCGGTCACGTCGATACCAAAGAGGTTGTTGCCATGGAGCGCGGCCTGCCCGTTACCCTGGGTGTTATCCCAGAACCACGTGTCCGTGCCGATTGCGGTCGCGACACCGTCGTCCGTCAGGCCACCGTTGCCGACGTTCTGGCTGATGACCCAACTCGCAACGTTGTTCATTCCCGCGCCGAGCGTCGTGCCCGAAGGCAGCGAGCCGACGTTATCGACGGTAGTTGCGGCGCCGACACTGACGACCGTCGTACCGAAGACTTCCGTGACGTTCGTGAGTCCGAACACGTGCCACTGCCAGCTCGAGTCGATCGTCGCGCCGACCGTTGCGTTCGCAATCGTGAACATGCCGCCCGGATTGGCACCGGCCCAGGATGTCAGGTCGGCGTACGTCAGGTCCGCACCGGGGTCACCGGCGCCCGGGCTCATGAAGCTGAGGTCCCAGACAAGTGACTGGCTCTTGTCGCCCGATACCGCGGCGAGGATCATGTCGCCGGTGCCGAAGCCACTGCTGATCGTACCGACGTTATCCATCGATACGCCGTTGAGCGCGGATGCATTCGTCGCAAAACACGCGGCGAGCAAGGTCGACGCTAAAATTGCGGGTTTCTTCAACATAATTTCCTCCATCGAAGGTTTCTGGCGAGTAAGCGTTTGTTGCGTGCACCCGCGCCATGCCGGTGTGCGCACACAGAATTCAAATCTTTGTCGTCTTACCTGATCGTGGTTTCCGCAATACCAGCGCTCTGGGTCAGCCCTGGCTTACGGAGTCACGACACTCACAGTGCCGCCGTTGTGGTGGCGTCGAGGAAGGAGTCTGCAGTTGCTTGATGTCACCCGTTTGAACGATTCGTGACATTTTCGGGAAACGCAGCACAGTCGTAATACATGTCATAAAACGCGCATGCACGACGATGACGGCGACCTCATCGCCGGTCACGCACGGCGGCTACGCGTGCGCGCAATTTGCGTGTCGCACGCTCGATGACGGGCTGCCAATCGCCGCGTTCGCGCTGATGCATCAGGGTCACCGACGGGTACCAGGCGCACTCGTCACCGTGTCCGAACCACTTCCAGCTCGTTTCCGAGCGCGGCAGCAACGCCAGCGTATCGACCCCGAGCGCGCCGGCGGCATGCACGACGGTCGTCTGCACGGAGATGACGAGATCGAGTGCCGCGACCAGGTCGATCGTCTGGTCGAAATCCCTCATCGCCTCCGGCCAGTGGTGAATCGTCACCCCGTGTTCACTCTCGACCCGCGCAAGCTCGGCAGTGCATTCCGTGTACTGGACGCTGATCGGGACAATGCCGTCGCTTGTAAACAGGGGCAGCAGATCGTCGAGCGGAATCGAACGGTAGCGCGAACCGTTCGTCAGCGTACCGCCCTGCCAGCTGAAACCGACCCTGAGCCCGTCACCGAGTTCGGCCAGACGTGCGCGCCAGCTTTCCGTGCCGTGCGGGTCCGGGCTCAGGTAGGCGCGACGTCGGGGAAACGCGGCATGCGATCGGCGCAGCAGATTCGGCAGACTGCCGGCAAACACGTAGCGGTCGTCGCGGCTCACCCGGCGCGACAGCCTGACCCATTCGTCATGCGTTTCCTGCGCCGGACAGATTTCGGCCCGCGGAAACGATCGTGCGAAGATCCGGCCGAGGCGATGGCTGCACTGAATGACGCATTGTCCGCTGCGCGCAATTACGTCATCGAATATCGACGCGAACATGATCTCATCGCCGAGACCCTGTTCGCGAAAAATTAATACGCGGCGTTCCGGCGCGTGCTTGCCGTCCCACGCCGGCGCCTGCAACGCGTCGATTTCACGCGGCCGCGGCTCTTTCGCGGCCCAACGGTGTTCGTATCCCTGCCAGCCCGCGGCGAGATCACCGCTGAGCAGGCGATTGACCCCCGCGTAGAAACTGATCCGGCCGAGCACGCGATCGAGGCCAATTTTGCGGGTCGCCGTGCAATCCGGTGCGAGTTCGCGCGCGCGGCGCAACGATAGCTCGGCAGCTGTCGGCCGCACGAGCGCATACAGGGCAATACCGCGGTGCAATTCGAACACGGCGGAATTCGGGAATCGATCCGCGAGAGCGGCGAAATGCACCAGCGCAGCCGCCGGTCGCCCGACGTTGAACAACAGGTTCCCGACATTCAGTTTTGCCACGACGTTGTTCTCGTCGCTGTGCAGGATCGCTTCGTAACGGGCTATCGCCTCGTCAATACGGCCTGCTTCGCCGAGCGCGATCGCAAGCTTTTCAGCGACGACGCCGTCGGCGGGATTTCCGTGCGCCGCCTGTTCGAGTGATGACGCGGCTTCTTCCCATCGCCCGGCCTTGAAATACAGCAAGCCGACGTTCGTCAACGCGGGGAGAAACGACGGGTCTTGGGCCAACGCGCGCTCATAAACGCGGATCGCTTCATCGCGCAAACCGCGTCGTTCGAGCACATTCGCGAGGTTGGCCAGTACCTCCGGATAAGCGGGGCGTTGCGCCAGGGCCGCCCGATAGCAGCGTTCCGCCGCGCCATCATCACCGAGCGCGCTATGGGCGAGGCCGCGGCGAAGCAGCAACTCCGGCGCGTCGATACCCCGCGCTTGCGCCTGTTCGAAACAGGCCACGGCGCGCGCATGCTCGCCGCTGATCCGGTACGTTTCACCAAGAAAGTAGTCGATGCGGGGATCGTCCGGGGCAATTTTCCTCGCCTCGACGAACGATTCGATTGCCTCAGTACAGGCACCCTGCCTGAGCAGCGCAAGCCCCCGGCCCATTGCGTCGCGACCCGACTCGGTCGCCGTGCAGGCGCTGTCGACAGATGCCACGTGATGGACCGTTCAGGCGTGCGCCAGGGCGACGTTGCTGCCGCGCCGGGCCGACAAGCCGATCATTCCGCAAGCAACTCGTAGTCGACCGCCAGATCCGCGATAAGCTCGCGCCAGGCGTGCGCCCAGCCGCAATCCGGACGCTCACGGTAAAGCAACGCACGCGGTGCCCACGGGGTGGACGTCCCCTCGACCGTCCACCGCCACTCGCCGGGGTGTTTCACGAACACGCGCGCACGATTGCCGAGGCTCGCCATCAAATGCATGTTCGTATTGCTCACCCCGACGTATTCGTCAACGATATGAAGCAGCGCCGCCATGCGTTCGAGGTCGTCGTTGAACGAACAAAAATCGTGCACCGTGCGTCCGGCCAGTTCTTCGATGCGGGCAATTTCGCCGGGCTCCGGCGCGCGCTGAACCGCAACGACGGGTCCGGGCCAGAGTTTCAGAAACTTCGCGATATCGGCGAGATCGAGGGCTTTTCTGTGCGGACCGTCCGCGGCAAGACCGGCGCGCCACGTGATCGCGAGTATCGGACCCGGTTCGAGATCCTCGAGCAGGATCGCAAGCTCCGCCACGTCGTCGTCCAGCGGCGTCACCGTGAACGGGCGGGGAATCGGGTCCGCATCGTCATGCCCGAGCAGCAACGGGAGGTCGCCGGACGCGATGATCGCCGCGTACTCCGGGTCGGGCCGGGAGCGTGAACGCAATTTCACCTCACTCGCACGCGATTCGAGTAACGGACGCAGCGTCGGTGACGGTTCGTATTCGACGTCGATGCCGCGGGTCGGGAGTGTCGCAACGAAGCGCAGGAACGCGAGTTCATCACCGATACTCGGCTCCGGTATGACGAGTACCGTGCGCCCCTCGAGCGCAGCCGGATCGAGCGTTGACGGTAACGGCAGCACGCGTGCGGGGTCGCGCGGATCGCTGTGATAGGACTGGCCGAGGTTCGCATGAACACGTGATTCGTAGTAGCGCCAGCCTTCCGTGAACTGGCCGTCAGCAAGCAGGATGCCCGCCAGCGTACTCCGCGCAAGCGAGGCGTCACTGCCGGTTTCCACGGCGCGCTCACAGCTCGCGCGGGCGCCCGCACGATCGCCGAGGATCAGTTGCTCGCGCGCAAGGTTGTACCACGCATCGCAATAGCCTGGCAGTTGTGCTACCGCGAAACGGTAGTGCTTGAGCGCCAGTTTCGCGGCGCCGGCACGCGCGTGCAAATTACCGAGATTGTTCTGCGCTTGCGGAAACACCGGGCGTATCCCGAGTGCACGGCGGTAATAGCGCTGGGCTTGCGAATCGCGGCCGAGTTTGTAGGCGACGACGCCGAGCTCATTGTAGATATCGGCGTTACCGGGCGCGTGCCGCAATGCCTGCCGGAAGGCCGCGTCGGCATGCTCAAAGCGTTCCTGCGCGAGCAATAACCGGCCGAGGAAAACGAGCAGTTCCGGTGAGTCCGGGCACAGCACGAGAGCGTCGTTCAGCGCGAGCGTCGCTTCGTCGAGGTGATCCTGTTCGGCCGCGATATTCGCCGCGCGGATCAGACATTCGAGCGCACGCTCCCATTGTTCGCGGGCCTTGTAAAGGCGTCCAAGTTCGTACGCAGCGGCAAACAGATCGGGCTGGCACATCAACGCCGTTGCAAAGCATTCGATCGCTTTGATCTCGTCGTACACACCATCCATCAGGTACGCGAGGCCGAGATGGTAGTGAACATCGGCCTCGTGCGGGCACGCGTCACGGCAGCGTTGCAGGTGCGCGGCCGCGGCGACCCCGTCGTTCCTTTGCAGATGAGCGACGCCGAATAAATACTCGACCTGCGGATCGCTGATAGCGACCGCATCGAGCGCGTGCAAATCCGCCAGCGCCCCGGTCACTTCGCCATTTCTCAATAACGCGGCGACTTCAGCAAGGCTCCTTGCGACCGGCACGTTAGTTTGCTTCATGCTATCGCCCATCGGGGTTTGATCCATCATTGCTTATCCTTTCGCCGCGACCGTGAGGAGTCGCAGTTGCCGCGCGGCGACGGCGTTCATGGCATCGCGACTGCGGAACCAGGCGTCCGCGTATGGCACGTCCCGGTATTCTTCGAAGTACGGGCCGCCGGTGGTGTAATGCAATAACGCGATGTCGTCGCGCGGCGCGTCGTAGCCAACGAGGAAATTCCACCGCGCCGGCAGTTCGCCGATTTGCGCATCGGAATCGAGCCACTTGAACTGATGCAGTTCCAGCCCGCTGGCCGAATTCACGTAGTCGCGGTCGAGGGCGCGGCAGCGATCGTTATTGAACAGCATGACGCTCGACCAGTTCTTCTTCGCATAGCGCGTTTGCGGCTGACCGAGGAATTTCGTCGCCTCGGCCGGCTCGTGGTTGTGTTTGACCACCTGCACCGCATAGCGCGGGTCGCGCAAGGCCCACAACTTCGCGACGTCGTCGAGCATGATCATGTCGCAGTCCATGAACAGCGCCCAACCTTCGAAGCCGCACAAATAAGGCGTGAGAAACCGGCTGAACGCGAAGTCCGTCGACTGCAGCGGGTCCGGTTCGCGGGTGAGCGTGCCACCGAGATGATCGACATGTAGCGGTGTAATTGCCACGGGCACGGACGCGTGCGTGATGATGCTCTGACACAGCGCGTGGTAGGCTGCGGTTTCGCGCGCGTCGAAGCCAATAAATATCCGGATCATAGAGCTGCTCACCTCGACCATTCGGGTCGGATTCGCGAGCAGCGTAATCAGCGAATATTACGAAACCATAACATTCCGCCGATCGCGGACTTTTGTCCTGCGTATGTAATACAACTGCCGCACGGTTGTAATGGCCTTGTTATATTTGCCCGACACCATTACGCCCCGTTGCAATGACTCAACGCAGTAACGACGGGAAACATCGTGCGCAACCACACCCCCGGGCCGGCAACGGAAACGTCAAGCCCCGACACGAAACGCAGTATTTCGCTGCGCATGAACCAGTCCGACTACGACCGCATCCGCACGATCGCGAAACGCATGCGAACGCGCGAATCGGACGTGTTCCGGTTTCTGTTGCGACTTGCGCTGGCGCAGGTCGCCCCACTCGATAACGGTCGCAACGCCGGCGCGGAACTGTTGCCGGCCTTCGTCAATTTCCCGGTGGAACTTGCGAACCATTTCGAGCTCGATGCCGAGCGTATCCAGCGCGTGATCAACGACGGTGCCGACCCGGAGAACGCGGTTGACGAGCACGATATCGAGTTGCTGGCGATGGCCGGACAGTCGCATCGGTATCTCGCGCTCAGGATCTCCGAGCTCACGGGTGAAGATATCGGAGCCGACGACGTGCTGCCGGCGATGCGCCGCTACCTCGAGCGCAAGTATCGACACCGGCCCGATACCCGTGATCCGGACGGCGATGCGCGATGAAGCCCGGATTCGCGCTCGCCGACCACGCCGGCACATTCGCCCTCGGCATCGCCGCGCTGACGTTCGCCGGTGTCTGCGCCTGGCACTGGACGACCCCCGAAACTTTGCCGGAAGCAGCCCCCGCCGCAAACGCGGCACCACCGGCCGTTACCGTTGCGAGCAAGACGCCCCCGGACTACGACGAGATTGCCGGGTGGCATCTGTTCGGCGAAGCAAGCACGGAATCGTCCGTCGCGGACAACCCCGTCGTTGACGCGCCAGCGGGGGAGGCGCCCGAAAACCTGCCGCCGAGTCCTGTCGCCCTGCAGGTAACCGGCACGGTAATTTCCAGCACGGGCGCCGGCGCCCGCGCCGTCATCATGGACGGCGCCGGCCGCCAGAGCGAAAACGCGATTGGCGATCGCCTGCCCGGCAACATCGAACTCCACGCGATCGAACGCACCCGGGTCGTGATCCGGCGCAACGGTGTCCTCGAAGCAATCGCACTACCCCAACCGGATGAACTCGTGGCAAAGCACGAGGCGCGCGCGCCGACGAACGCGCACCCGCTGACGTCCACTCCCTAGACCGAACCCGACCATGATCAGAACTGCCAATTCGACCGCGGCTTGCCCGCAAGCCGGACACGAACTCGGCGCCCGCGCGTGGCCTGTCGTATGCGTCATCCTAATCAGCCTGCTGTCGCCATTCGCCATTGCCGCCGGCGATCCCGCGGACCCCGTGTTTGACGACAACGAGGAACTCACGCTCAATTTCAAGGGCGCCGATATTCATGCGTTGATCGCAACGGTGTCCGAATTGACCGGGCGCAACTTCGTCGTCGATCCGCGGGTCAAAGGCACGGTTACCGTCGTCTCCTCGGCACCGACGCGACGCGACGCGCTCTACGACGTTTTCCTGTCGATTCTCAAGGTTCACGGATTCACCGCGATCGTGAGCGGTGATGTGACGAAAATCGTTCCCGACGTTAACGCAAAAATGGAGGCCGGCCAGGTTGCCGGCGGTTCGCTGAATTCCCCGGGCGACGAAGTCGTCACGGTCGTCGTGCCGCTCGAACATGTGCAGGCGGTCAATCTCGTGCCGATCCTGCGTCCGTTGCTGCCGCAGCAGGCACATCTCGCCGCCCAGCCGGACAGCAATATGCTCGTCGTCGCGGATTCAGCGGCAAACGTGGAACGGCTGTTGCGCGTCGTGCGACGCCTCGACCGCCGGAACACCCAGGACATCGAAATCATTCGACTCGAACACGCCGAAGCGGAAGACGTGGTCGCACTGATCGAGTCGATCGAATCCGCGAACCGCGGCGTGCCCGAGGTCAAGGGCCAGGCGCAGCTACCCGTCGTGGCGGACCCGCGCACAAACAGCATCATGCTCGGCGGCGACAGCCCGATCGAGAAGAGCCGCTTGCGCGCGCTGATTTCGCATCTCGATACGCCGGTCGTCGGCAATGAGACGATCGAGGTCATTTACCTCAAGTACGCGACCGCTGCCGACCTCGTGCCCGTGCTCCAGGGGGTCGCGACCGGCGGCGCCACGAGCGTCGACGGCACGCGCGCGAAAGCGAAAAAATCCGGCGGCACGAGCCGCGATGTACACGTGCAGGCCGATGCAGTGACGAATGCATTGATCATCCAGGCGCCGCCGGATGTGATGCGGACCCTGAAGATCGTCACGAACAAGCTCGACATCCGCCGCGCGCAAGTGCTCGTCGAGGGGGTCATTGCTGAAGTCACGAGCGCTCACGCCGACGAACTCGGCGTGCAATGGCAAACAAACCTGCCGAGCGATGGCATCGTCGCGAGCACCCGCTTTCCGGGCCGGGTCTCCGGTCCGATCGACAGCCCGTTCGATCCGGGCGACGTCGTCGGCTTCCTCGACGGCCTGACCGTGGGGTACCTCAGCGGCGGCGATTTACGCACGCTGATCCGGGCATTGAGCGGCGATCAGTTCGCGAACGTGCTGTCGACCCCGTCGCTCGTCACGCTCGACAACTCCGAAGCGGAGATCGTCGTCGGACAGAACGTGCCGTTCATTACCGGACAGTTCACGAACAACGCGACGACACCGGATAACCCGTTTCAGACGATCGAACGCCAGGATATCGGGATCCTGTTGCGGGTGCGCCCGCAGATCAACGAAGGTGACACGGTCGCGCTCGAAATCAGCCAGGAAATTTCCAGTATCGCGGCAGACACGGTGGGCTCGGATCTGATCACGAACAAGCGCTCGATCCTGACGAACGTACTCGTCGACAACCGCCAGACCGTCGTGCTCGGCGGCCTGATCAGCGACGATCTGCAGGAAAATACGCAGAAGATTCCGCTCCTCGGCGATCTGCCGCTGATCGGCGAACTGTTCAGAAATTCCAGCTCCGACATCGTAAAACGCAACCTGATGGTATTTTTGCGGCCGACGATCATGCGTGACAAGGCGACGAACGTGGAGCTGAGCGGACGTCAGTACGAGCATATCCGCGGTGTGCAGATCGAACACGAGCAACGTGGCGGCCGCGCACTGCTGCACCGGGACGGCCCGATCCTGCCGGAGTTCGACGGACTGCTCGAATGAGCGTGTCGTTCTCGTTCGCGAAGCGCAATGGGGTGTTCATCGAGCGCACGGACGACGGGCGCGCGTCCGTCGTGTGCCGTCCCGATGCATCCGCGACGGCCATCCTCGAAGCGTGCCGGGTTGCGGCGATTGACAGCGACTTCCGCGAAGTGGCGGCAGGCGAATTCGACCGCCTGCTGCAGTCCGTGTATGAATCCGCCGATGGGGCAGAAAACGGCCAGGCCATGGCCGGCCTCGGTGACGAACTCGATCTCGATGAACTCGCCGGACAACTCGCGGAACCGCTGGACCTGCTGGAAAGCGCGGACGACGCGCCGGTCATCCGGGTGATCAATGCAATCCTCGCCGAAGCGATCCGCGAGAATGCTTCGGATATCCACATCGAACCGTTCGAGGGTCCGCTCGTCGTGCGCTTGCGTATCGATGGCGTACTGCGGCGGGTAACGGAATTCCCCGCCGCCGCCGCGCCGCTGATCGTCTCGCGCATCAAGGTCATGGCAAAACTCGACATCGCGGAAAAGCGCATCCCGCAGGACGGTCGCATTTCGCTGCGCGTGGCGAACCGTCCCGTCGACGTGCGCGTTTCAACGCTGCCGGCGGGACACGGGGAACGCGTCGTCCTGCGCCTGCTCGACAAACAGGCCGGGCGACTCGAACTCGAACAGATCGGTATGGATGCCGGCACGACCGCGCGACTCGACCGCATGATTCACAAACCGCACGGTATTTTTCTCGTGACCGGCCCGACCGGTTCCGGTAAAACGACGACACTGTACGCGGCGCTCAGTCGCCTGAACGAACACAGCCGCAATATCATGACGGTCGAGGACCCGATCGAATACTTCCTCGACGGCATCGCCCAGACCCAGGTGAACACGAGGGTCGACATGAGCTTCGCGCGCGGCCTGCGCGCAATGTTGCGACAGGATCCGGACGTGGTCATGGTCGGTGAAATCCGCGACCTCGAAACCGCGCAAATCGCCGTACAGGCGAGTCTCACCGGTCACGTCGTACTTTCCACGCTGCATACGAACAGCGCCGTCGGCGCGGTGACGCGCTTGCGCGACATGGGTACGGAACCCTACCTGCTCGCCTCGAGCCTCGTCGGTGTGCTCGCGCAGCGACTCGTACGTGTGTTGTGCGAGGACTGCAAGCGCGCTGCGGCGATCGATGCGACGACGGCGAAGTTTCTCGGCGCTTATGCGGACGAGGCGAACGGCCGCCATTACACCGCGCACGGATGCCCGGCCTGTAACGGGATCGGTTACCGGGGGCGAACGGCGATCTACGAACTCGTGGACTTCGACGCCGTGATGCGCGAACTCGTGCACCGGAGTGCGCCCGAACTGGAACTCGAACGTCAGGCGGCGACACAGGCTCCCGGTCTGCTCCAAAGCGGCCAGCGCAAGGTTGCATCGGGGCAGACGACGATCGAGGAAGTCACCCGCGTCACGCAGTTGTCCTGACCCGGAAAGCCCGTGGCCGCGTTTAATTTCATCGCACTGGATCGGGACGGCAAACAGGTTCGCGGTCTCACGGAGGCGGAATCCGCGAAACAGGCACGACGCGCCTTGCGCGAACGCGGCCTGAATCCGGTTGATGTCGCCGAAAGTCATGCACCGGCAGGCAAGGACGCCGCACCGCTGCGCAACCCGCGGCGCTTGTCCGGCGACGATCGGATCCTGTTTACCCGCTTGCTGGCCACCCTGCTCGACTCCGGGCTGCCGCTCGACGACGCGCTAAGCGCAATTGCGAAACAGTCGTCGTCGAAACACCTCGAGGCACTTGTCCTCGCGCTGCGCGCACGCGTACGCGAAGGCTATTCGCTGGAAAAAAGCCTGGGCTTTTTCCCCGCGGCGTTTCCGGAAGATTACGCCGCGACGATCGGTGCCGGTGAGCAGACACGTTATCTGCCATTGATTCTGCAACGCATGAGCGATCACCTCGAGCGGCGCCAGGAAATCCAGCAACGCATCAAGGTCGCGTCGATTTATCCGGCGATCCTCGTCATCGTGTCACTGCTCGTGGTTGCCGGCCTGCTGACGTTCGTCGTGCCGGAAGTCGTCAAAGTGTTCATCAATATGGAACAGCAGCTACCACTCATTACGCGCGGCCTCATCGCGGTCAGTGACTTTACGGCCGCGTACGGGATTTACGTAGCCGCCTGCATGCTCGGCGCCGGCCTCGCGTGGCACTGGTTACGGCGAAATCCCCGGGTGCGATATGCGCTCGACCGTATCGCCCTGCGGCTCCCGCTGCTCGGTTCCCTCGTCAGCAATAACGACGGCGCACGGTTCGCGCGGACGTTGAGCGTTCTGCTGTCATCCGGAGTCAACATGGTGCCGGCGGTAACGATCTGCGCCCGCTCGGCGTCGAACGGGTGTATCCGGGAATTGCTCGAACACACCGCCGAGCGCGTTCGCGAGGGGGAAAGCCTGAGCTCCCCGCTTGGCGAAGCGGGTATTCTGCCGCCGCTGCTCGTGCACTTGATCGCGAACGGTGAAACGTCCGGGGAACTCACGAAAATGCTCGACACCGCCGCTGCGGCGCAGGAACGCAGCGTGCAGACACAAATCTCGGTCATGCTCGGGTTGATTGAACCGCTGCTGATCCTCGCCATGGGCACGGTGGTTTTCGTGATCGTGCTCGGGATCCTGTTGCCGATCTTCGACATGAACCAGTTGATCTGAAAGCGCGTTCAGATTCCTGCCACAGCCGGGCGGCCGGCCGGAACGCCCGGTTAGCTTCGTCGCGCGGTCGCCCGCCCGGTTTACCCGGGACCCAGCACTGGATTGAATGACCGCGACGCGTGCCCGGGTACTGGCGACTGGCGCGCGCCGTCAACGCGACAGCACGAGCGAGACATTGACGCTGCCGGGAATCGTGGCCGGGTTTGCGGTGAACTGCTCGATATCGAGCGCATGCTCCGCATGCAGTTCGGCAAGCCAGCTCATCAGGGCATCGAACCCAACGGCTTCCAGGACCACGCTGACCTCATGATCGGATGCCGGCGCGAGCCGCTTCACGGCGCCGGTAATTCCCGCCGCTTCCGCGCTCGCGTCGATGACGGACATGAGTGTCTCGCGCGCTGGCGGCGCGCCGCTGCCGGCAGCCACGGCCGGCGCCGCGACGGCGACCTGACGGGCGATATCGACGACGTGTTCGTGCGCGGCGACCGCGCCGCGAAGTTGCGCGCGCGTGCGCTTGAGGCGCGCGTCGCCGGGCTCCGTAAACAGCATGAACACGGCACACACAACAGTGACAAACAAACCGACCGCGAGTGCTGCACGTTCGCGCGGTGATTTTGACTGCAGAAAAGCGTTCATGGCAGCTCCTGCTCGAGGCGTAAACGACCGCTCACGTGGTCGGCGCGGTTATCCGCCGAGATGATTTCAACGCGGAAGTTGCGCGCACCGAGCTGCGACCGTATCCGCTCGAGCGTGGCGATACCGTCGACGTCGAGCATCAGATCGAAGCGGCCCTGCTGATACCGGATCGATTTGATCCGCGCGTCTTCGCCGAGTCCCGCGATGGAGCCGCCGAGCGCGTGCAGTCCGTCGAGAAACCCGGCCACCGGCGCCTCGCCGGTGGCGAGTTCCGCGAGCAGGCGATCCGCCTGTACCCTGGGATTGACAATACGTTTCACGTGCGGAAATGCGCGTGCGAAGACGCTGTGCGTGCGCTGCTCGAGCTGCGCCAGCCGCTGCTCGTTCGTGGCGGTCTTCGAGTAGACGAAACCCGTGTGTACGACGAGCGCGGCGAGCAGCAGTACCCCGGCGATGGCCAGCCTGCGGGCCGGACCCGGTTTACGTCCGCGCATCGCGGGCTCGAACTGCAATGGCGGATCCGCCGCGAGGTTGCGCGCGAGCCAGGCGTTGAACGCCGGGGCAGCGATCCGTTGTGCCGGATCCGCGGCGCCGGTGGCGGGGTCCGCGTCCGCGTGGGCGTAGGACATCGGCGGCGCCGTTGTCGTACTGGCCCCGTCGAGGCGCGCGAGCAATCGCTTCGCCGCATCATCGCACGCCGTGAAGCCAGCGTAAGGGCCCGTGCGCACAATTGTCAGCGTGCCGTCGTCGAGCGCGCAAACCTGCCCCGGTTCGTACGGCAACGCGAACGGGTACGGCACGAACCGGATGCGGGTCACACCGGCAGCCGCGAGGTCTTCAGCCACTGCCGCGACGAGCGCGCGCGCGGTTATCGCCACCGGGTAGCGATCGTTCGTTTCGGGTCCCACGTCGAACAACAGATTCTCGACGTCGTCGGCGAGATGATCTTCGAGCGCATAGGCGACGGCGCTGTCGAGCAGTCGCCGGTTGCGAACTTTCACCTGAACGTCCGTGAGCAGAACGTGCGCGGAGCCGAGCAGCACCGTCACGAGACCGGGATCCGGGAATGCCGCCGCGGCGCTCTCTGCCGTACCCGCTTGCGCCTTGCCGCTGGCGGTCTCGAACCAGCGATACCGGGGCATGGCGATGCTGCCGCTGAATACAAGAATGGTTTCAGTCATTGAAATAACCGTGGTGCCGGCTCACGACGCGGGTACGGCCGTTCGGCGCGCGGGCGATCAGCGCCCGCGAGTGCTCGACATCGGCTCCGCTCGCAAGCGTTGTCGTCGCCGTGAAGAACTCGCTGTCAACGTCGAGGCCAGTCTCGTCAATCGCGCTCATCGCGAGCATCGGCATCGCCAGCAGATCCGCGGTCGAGCGGAATGCCTGCACGTCGCGGGCGGCGATCATCAGATCCGCCATGCGTCGATCGATACCGGGGGCGAGACTCATCAACAGCTCCGCTGGCGCGGTATTGATATTGATTGCTGTCTCGCCGGGCAGAACCGTGACGAACGGGCGCAGACGCGCGTACACCTCCGGGGTCACCCCGCGCACGAGCAACAGTTCGCTCACATCGGTGAACGGACGGTTCGCCGCGCGATAGGGGGTGTCGAGTCGCATGTAGTAAGCGTCTTCCGCGCCGTTCGGGAACCGGGCTTCGCTATCGCCATCAACCCAGTCGAGGATCGCCTGCGCGACCGGCGCCTCGATATCGAGATGGTTCAGCAACAGCGATAAGCGCAGCGCCCAGAGCGCCTGCGCGGACACCGGAGCCGTTGGCGCGGCAGCCGTATCCGGGATCGCGCCCGCCGCGGTTTCAGACCCGGCCCGCGTCTGCGTGCGCACGACCGGACTGTGCGCCGACGGGTCGGCATTCGCGACGTCGGCGATCCCGCCGTCCGTGCGCTCGGCGGCTTGCTCGCCGGTAACGGGTTCGACCCGTTCCAGGTACGTCTCGCTGACCCGTGGCGTGCCGCCCTGCGCGACGAGCGCCGCAAGCTCGGACGGCCGCCCCCGGCCCGCAACGAGCTTCGCGACGGACGGATCGAGCACGAGGCGCGTTCTTTCGACGAATTCCGGCCCCGCCGACAGGGTCGGCACGTTGTCGGTTGATCCCGGCGCCGCCGGGCTCTCCGGGTTCGCAGCCACCGTCGATCGCGCACTGCCCGAGGCATTCGTCGACGGTATTGCGGCGTGGCCATTCGTGGTCGACCCTCCGCTATCCGTAGCTCGTGTCGTCACCCGGCTTTGACCGCGTGACGGTCGCGGGATGCCCGCGAGGTTGTTCAGATTGAAACGCCGTTGTTCATCGCGCACGGCGGCGCCCGCGGTGACATCGTGCTCACGCGCGGAATATTCCCGCGCGCTCCCGTTCCCTGGAGTCGCGGCGGGCTGCCCGGTTTTTGCCTCGTCGCGTAAGCCCCCGCGGATCTCCGCCTCCACCCGCGCGACGAGCGCGTGTCGCCGCGCCGCATCGATTTGAAACGCGGTACGGGCGATCTCGAGTTGCGTTCGTGACGCCATCGCGACGGCCGCGGCCGCGGTCAGCGCTGCAATGACGAGCGCCGTGACGAGCGCGGCGCCGCCGGCACGAAATCGCCGCGAACGCATCACGACCGCGCCTCGATCATGATGACCCGGCGGACCGTGTCGCCGCCGTCGAACGTGACGTTGACCTCGACCGCGGCCGGCAAGCGGGTGTCATTCGCCGCGGTCGCAGCCTGTGGCCAGTAATCGAACCACTGTCGATCGTGAAACCGGCAGGACAGCGCCTGCACGCCTTCGAGCAGCGTCGTGCGACGCGGTGTCGTGCCGGGTACGCGATCGAGTATCGGCCAGACCGCGCGTACGAGTTTGCCCCCGGCGAACGTATAGCTGATCCGTTTCAGCCGCACCGCGGGGACGTCCGCGTAACTGTCGTCGACGTAACGGGTGAATTCGAGTTCCGGACGGTCGGCCGGCGCGAGCAGGGCCGGCATCGGACCACCGAGTTCGTCGCGCACGGGCCGGGGTGCGGCGTTCGCGAGGTCCGCTTCGAGTAACAACAACGCCGTTTCGAGGCGCGCGAGGTCGTCATTCGCCCGTGTGATCTGCGCACGCGCATCGAGCGTGTTCGCGAGTCCCCCGTAGGCCAGCGTCGCGAGCACCGCGAAAATGGCCACCGCGACGACGAGTTCGATCAGGGTAAACCCCGTTGACCGCGTGTGCCGGCGGTTAATCATCGTAGATCCAGGTACGGTAAGCGGCGAGTTCATCGCCCGCGTTCGATACCGTGATCGACACGGCCGTGAGACCGTCGGTGATCGGTTCGAGGCGCGCGGCGGCCGCGAAGCGGTAACCGAGCATCGTTTCCTCGAACGTGCCCGGGGTCGCGCGTGCGTCCGCTTCGGCAAGCCGCAACGTCGCCGCGACATTGCGCGCGACCCAGTGCGCCGTGATCGTGCGTTCGAGATGAGCGGCGCTGCGGGCACTCGAACTCGCGATGCTGAGTGCACCGCCGAGCGCAAGCGCAACGACGGCGAGTGCGACGACGACTTCGAGCAACGTGAACCCGGCATCGGAATGGCTCACGGTACGCGCTCAAACTGCCCGGTGGTCGCGGCCGCATAGCGTACGACGTCGCCGCTGGCCCGGTCCGTCACGCTGAAGCCGTCGGCATTCGCTTCGCCGCTCGGCAACAGCACGATCCGGGTCGCGCGGTCGGGCACGGCAACATCGGACATGAGTTCGAGCCGGATCGACGCCGGCAGCTTGTGGACGGGGGCGATCCCGGCGAACGCCTTCGTCGTCCATTCGCCGCGCTGAAATTCGCGCAGACGGTATTGCGCCGCGCCGATGTCGACCGCATGCGGAACGCCGCGAACGATGGCCTGTTCTGACATGAGCGCGAGCGCGGCGGCAAACCGCGCCGCTTCAACCTCGAGGTGCCGTGTGCCCGCCGGCGCACGAATAACGGCTACCGCGGATACGACCCCGAGGATCACGAGCACGAGCATGATCTCGATCAGGGTAAAACCGCGGTCCTGGCGCACTCGTTGCGGCATCGCTAGCGATCGAGCGCCCAGTTGCCGATGTCCGCATCGATGCCTTCGCCGCCGAGCGCGCCGTCGGCGCCGTGCGAATACAGATCGTAGGCGCCGTGTTCACCGGGCTGCAGGTACAGATACTCGCCGCCCCAGGGATCCCGGGGCAGTCGGTCGAGGTAGCCGTCACTCTTCCAGCGTGCACCTTCGGCGAGGTCGGACGGTCGCTCGACGAGCGCAGCAAGCCCCTGGTCCGTCGACGGGTAGCGAAAATTATCGAGCTTGTACAGATCGAGCGCGGAACCGATGGCGCGCAGATCCTGCTGTGCCTTGAGTACGCGGGCCTCGTCCGGTCGACTCATCACCCGGGGCACGACGACGGCCGCGAGTATCCCGAGGATGACGACGACCACCATGACTTCGATCAGCGTGAATCCGGATTCGGGTGTGCGCATGCGGTGTTTCTCTGACGATCAGGAAACGCGAGTTTATTACGCCCGTTGTTGCACGATTATGACAATGCATGCGAATGCACGGTCCAGACGTGCGCCGGATCGCTTGTACGCGCGGATCAATGCACGTCTCGTGACGAGCTATCGGGCGCGTTGTCATGCCCGTGTCACGACGACGTCGCTCACCCGTCATATTCGCTGATTACGCTGGTCCCGTGCGGGTACCAGCGAACCCGGCCACGACCAATACGGGAAATCATGGAGCAAAAGATGACAACAAAACTCGGAACAATCCGACTTGCCACGCTAGCCGCGGGCCTGTCCGCGGCCTGCCTGATCGCGCCGCCCGAAGCCCGGGCCGAACTCAATTTCACGCGCCTCGATGCGTACGCCGGCGCCGCCGGCAATGGCGAGATTCTGGGCTATTCGGTTCTCGACCACACCGTTGCAAGTACGTTCGGGGCGACCGGCGTCGAATTGCTCACGTTGAGCGGCTCAGGCCAGCTGAGCAGTCGTGGGGTCATCGACGCCTCCGGCGTCTTTGACAGCATCGGCGACACCCTCGCGAGTGCGAGTTCCGTCGCGCTCGATCCGCTGGGACGCGGCTTCGGCGTCGTATCACTGATTCCAACCCTGAACGGAACGAATACCGGCAAACTCGGCCTGTTCGATTTTCGCGCCGGGAGCTTCGCCAGCCTGAACGTACTCGACGTCGGTTTCCACCCGGACAGCGTGAGTTTTTCCGCTGACGGCTCGCGCATCTTCGTCGCGAACGAAGGCGAGTTCACGAGCGGCGGCGCGACGGATGCGCCCGGTTCGCTCAGCGTGGTAGACCTGTCGAGCGTCGGGTTCGGGACGTTTTCAACCGACCTCGCCGCGCTGACGAATGCGGCCGTGAAAACCTGGGATTTCAGCGCCGCGAATCTCGCCGCCGGCGTCGATCTGAGCGATCTGCGCTACAACGACATCTCCGCCGGTGCGCTGGCGAATCCGGCACGCCACATCGAGCCCGAGTTCGTCGCCGCGAGCGGCAATGAAGTGTTCGTGACGCTGCAGGAAAACAGCGGGATCGCGGTGTTCGATCTGACCACGGAAAAATGGGAACGGGTGATGGCGCTCGAACCGATCGCGCAGGTGATCGATGCGTCCGACCGCGACAGCGGGATCGAAGTCAACGATCTCGTCACCGGTACCCCGATGCCGGACGCGATTGCGCTGTATGAATCCGGCGGCACGACGTATGCGGTGACCGCAAACGAGGGCGATTTCCGCATCGACGACGCGGATCGGATCCGCATCAAGGATATCGATCGGGCGGACATCGACGATGCGGCCGAAGCCGCGCTCGACGCGATCTACGGCGATTTCCAGGACGACGATGCGCTCGGCCGCCTGCGCGTGTCACTGTTCGACGGTGATACGGACGGCGATGGTGATTTCGATCAGTTCATCATGCCGGGAACCCGCTCGCTGTCGATCTGGGACACCTCGACCGGTACGCTCGTCGGCGATACCGGCTCGCTGGAAAACGTTCTGGCCGTCCTCGATCCGGCGAAACACAACATCGACGACGGCCTGCTCAGCGAATTCGACGCGCGTTCGGATGACAAGGGTCCGGAACCGGAATCCGTCACGCTCGCGGAAATCGACGGCCGCATCATCGCGTTCGTCGGCCTCGAACGCCAGAACGGCGTGCTCGCGCTCGATATTACGGATCCGGCGAACATTTCGCTTGATGACATCACCGATCCGGCGTTCGCCGGCTATTTCAACGATCTCGGTGAGTTCGCGTTTTTCGCGCCGGAGTCGATGTTCTACATCGCCGGCAGTGACAGTCCGACCGGCGGTGACGTCCTGCTCGTCGGGTTCGAAAACGCCGGCGGCGGGATCGGCGTGTACAGCGCGAGCGTCGTACCGGTGCCGGCTGCCGTGTGGATGATGCTGTCGGGTATCGGGGTAATGGTGTCGCGCCGACGGCGCGGCGCCTGAATCAGCTTGCGCTAATCCCGCGGGTGGAACCCGGACGTTCCGCCCGCGGGTCGCACCCGCGCGCCATACTCAGCGTACGGCGCGGATCGGCGGTGGCGCCTGCTCGAGATCCATGACCCCGCGCGGCCGATCGCCGCCCACGGTCACCCGGTGCATACGCCGGTACTCGGGATAGTAATCACCCGTTGCGTAATGCTGTGTCGCACGGTTGTCCCAGATCGCGACATCGTCTTCGCGCCATTTGAACCGCACCTGGAAATCGGGCTGCAGCAGGTGTTTGAACAGCAGGCCGAGGATCGCATCGGATTCGTTCTTCGACAGCTCGATGATCCGGCTCGTGAACGTCGGGTTCACATACAGCAGGCGTTTGCCGGTGACCGGGTGGACGACTACGAGCGGATGCTCCACCGGCGGTGTCTGTTCGCGCGCAACCGCGATGCGCGCCGCGCCATCCGGTTGTTTGCGCAGGTAACCCTCATAGGCCTGCAGGAAGTCGTGCTCGCAGTGCAAACCGTCGAGCATCATGCGCAGCGGTTCCGACAGCGTGTCGTACGCGGCGTACGCGCTCAACCATAACGTATCACCACCACTCGGCGGGATGTGCCGGGCGTGCAGCACGGACGCCATCGAAGGCTCCGGCCGGTACGTGACATCGGAATGCCAGGAATCGCTGATCGGCGGGCGCTCGCGGTCGTGTTCGAGCACGGAAATCTCGGGATGACCCTCGAACGGCTTGAACACTTCGTGCACTTCCATCTCGCCGATCCGGCTCGCGAGCGCCATGTGTGCTTCCGGGGTGAGCTGCTGATCGTGGAAGAACAGTACGAGGTGTTCGTGCAATGCGGATTTCACTTCCGCAAACGTCGAATCGTCGATGTTACCGAGATCGACCCCGTCGACATCGGCGCCAATCGCCGCGGTGCGCGGAGAAACCTGAATCTGGCGATATTCCATGATGGCTACCTCGTTACCGTGATCATGTGTGGATGTGTTCGAGCTCCTGTCCCTTCGTCTCGCTCACGGTTAACAGGATTATAGGCAAACAAACGAAAGGAATCAGACTCATCAGCGCGACGGCCTGGCCCACCGAACCCAGCAAACCGGACAGCGCGCCGACAATCGCGGGGGCGAGCGCCATCCCCGTGCGGCCGATCAGATTGTTGACCACCGCATTCGCCGTGCCGCGAATCTCGGTCGGAAATATCTCGCTCGTGATCGTCGCGGCAATCGGCCACACCGCGTGCATGCCGAGAACGACGACGTACGCGGCGGTGATGACCGGAACGGACTGCGCGGTAAAACAGATATATGCCGCGATTGCCCCGACACTGAAATACACCGTTGCGGTGAGGCGGCGCCCGGCGAAATCGAGCATCGGCCCGGCCGTGACATAACCGATGATCGCGAGCGAATAGCCGAGCGTGAGCGCATAACTGACGGCCGCCGGTTCCCAGCCACGTTCATTCGTGACGTAGTAGGAAAAGAAGAACATGCAGCTCGAACTCCACGCGTTCACCGTGAACCAGATCGTGGCCCCGGCGAGCGTGCGACGGCGGTAGCGCGCGCGGAATACTTCTTTCATCGCGAGGAAACTCGCGATCAGCGAAACCCCGGCTTCGGCCGCGCCGCCTTCGCGGTAGCGGCGTGTTTCACGCAACCGCGACCAGTAGAAGATGAGTACGGGAGCCACCGCGGCGCCGATGATATACAGCATGCGCCAGCCGAGTTCCGTATCGACGACGTACGGAAATATCGCCGAACCGAAGATCCCGCCGCACAGGCTCAGCGCAAACATGAGCGTGACCGCGGCCCCGCGATATTTCGCCGGCATTTCCTCGGTGAGTATGATCGCGCCGACTCCGATCTCGGTCACCATGAACATGCGCGCGATGAACTGGTAGGCGACGAAATCGTACAGGCCGATGGAGAACGCGCTGAGCAGCGTAAATATCGTGTAACCCGCGACGGCGGTGAGAAACACGCGGCGGCGGCCGAAGCGGTCGGCGAGACGCACCGGAATGAACGCGAGTATCGTCCCGACATTAATCAGGCCCACGGCGCTGCCGAGCGTTTTCGAGTCCGCGCCAAAATCCGTACCGAGATACGGTAGCGCGAGATTGATGATCAGCAGATCGTAACCCTCGAACAGGGTGACGAAACACACGAACGCGAGCAGTCCCACGAGGTAGGACTTCTCATACGGCGCGACCGCGATCGTGCCGGCTTCGGCGGACACTGAATTGTCGCCCGGTCTACTTCGGCGCGAACCGTTCCCAGGCCCGTACAGGCTCGGGCACGGGCGGCAGTTTTCCGTCCGGATTCCCCGGCAGCTTGCCGCCGGTCTCGAACGCGACATGATCACCGAAATACATGACGTGCTGGTCGTATTTCTTCACCTCATCGGGGCTCAGCGTGATCGACGCGGAATCGAGCAGCGTATGTTCATGTTTTGAGGTCCACTCGGCCGCGGACAGCAGACCGTAGGCCTCGGGGATATTCACGCCTTTGACGAAATAATGGCCCGGGATCACGATGTTCGCCTTCGATTTTTTCATCACGACATCGGCCCAGGCCTGGCTCAGAATATGGCCGTCGTCGCTGATCGCGAGGATCGCGATGTCGATGTCGCCGATCATGTCCCAGACGTAGTCCGGCGGGTTCTGGCGGTTATCGCCCCAGTGCAGGATCCGCAGTCCGCCGGTTTCGATGACGTACATGCTGTTGTCCCACTGCAGGGTTTCGTTCGGCGGACACGGGTCCTTGTCGATGAAGTCGATCACGAGTTGGCGATACCCGATTTCGCCCTGGGTTTCACACACGTGCTTCTCGGCGATGCCGGTGATCTTCACATCCGCGAGCTTGAACTTGCCGGCCATGCGCTCGAGGATCATATCGGCTTCGAGCCGGTCGACTCCGTCGTGATCGAAATGTGCATGCGTCACGAGACCGATATCCGTGCGGACCATCGGCATATCGCGGATGTACCACGGCGGAAACATGCCGGTGATGTCGTTACGCCACGGGTCGACGAATATCTTCACCCCCCGAGGCGAAACGATCTCGAACGCGATGTTGCCGTAGAACGTGATTTTGACTTCGCCCTTGTCCTCGTGCAGTCCGCCGTAAACCTGCGCCGCGATCGTGCGATCGTTGTTGTGCTGCTGCAGTTGGGCGCTGCCGCCATGACCGCCGTGCGCCGCTACATTCGCGCTGCCCACGATCGCGAACAGCAGTGAAAGTACAATCCGGTACGTGTTTCCCATCGTTATCATCCCGTCTTCATTTTTATCGTTCAGGGGTGTTCCGCGTGACCGGCGTCCGGACGCGGATCGGGTATGAAACGGTTCCGGTTCGGCATCTCGACGGCCGGCAGGCTCACCCGATCCATAACGGCATCATCGGCGATGATCCCGTTTGCATTCAACAGATACGCACACAGGGCATAGACTTCATCCGGCGCGAGCGAACCCGGCGCAAGGAACGGCATCGCACGGGCGATGTAATCGTACAGGGTTGTCGCATACGCCCAGTAGCTGCCGATCGTGAGCAGTGGCTCGGCGCTCGTGAGCGTGTCGTGGCCGCCGACCAGGACCGGATCCGGCCCTTCGCGTCCGCTCGCACCGTGACACATCGCGCAGCGTTCGGCGTACAGTTTTGCCCCGTCAGCGACGGCACCGCTCCCGGGCGGCAATTCCTCACCGCGCGGACCGATCGCGATATCAAGCGCCTTGATCGTGGCCGGTGCCGGGGTCCGGCCGAAGCCGTAACGCACCGCGGGATCAGCGTGGACCACTGCCGCAAAGCCCGACAGTACGGCAAACAGTACCATTACCGGCGCGATGCGACTACACATTTCTGATAGATCCGTCAGATTCGACACGCCAGCGCTGGATCGCGTTGTAGTGATAGAACGAATGGGGACCGCGCGCGGCCACGAGTTCCTCGCGGGCGGGCTGGCGGTAGCCGGTTTCGTCGGTCGCGCGACTCATCAATTGCGTCGCTTCGCCGCGCCACTCCCACGGCAGGGTAAACCGCGTGTGGCACACCGGCAGTACCGGCCCGTGGAGTTCGGCCTCGTGCCAGTTGCGTCCGCCATCCGTGCTCACTTCAACCCGGGTGATGCGTCCGCGACCGGACCAGGCCAGGCCGCGGATCTCGTGGAAACCCTGGCCCGCCAGGCGCTGCCCCGCCGACGGCGAGGTGATCACGGATTTCGCTTCCATCACGAACGTGAACTCTCGCGCGCGCCCGTCGGGCATCAGGTCCGTGTACTTCGAGGTTTCTTCGCGCGTGTAATACGGCGTTGCCGTGAGCTTGAGTCGGCGCAGCCATTTCACGCTGATGCTGCCCTCGTAACCCGGCACGAGCAGTCGCACGGGATAACCCTGCTCGGGCCGCAGTGCCTCGCCGTTCTGGGCCGTCGCCAGCAGCACATCGTCGAGACATTTTGCGAGCGGAATGCTGCGCGTCATCGCCGCGCCGTCCGCACCTTCGGCGACGACCCACTGCGCATCGGCCTGCACGCCGGCTTCGGCGAGCACGGTTCGCAGCAACACCCCGCTCCACTGCGAACACGACGTGAGCCCGTGCGTCTGTTGCACGTCAGCACCGCCCGGCCCGTGCCATTCGCGATAACTGTTGCCGGAACATTCGATAAAGCAGATCCGGTTCGTCACCGGGAAACGCCTTAATTCCGCGAGCGAAAACGTCAGCGGACGATCGACGAGGCCGTGAACGAGCAGTTCATGCGTGGCCGGGTCGATATCCGGCACCCCCCCGTGATGACGTTCGTAGTGCAGCGCGGACGGCGTGATAATGCCGTCGAGATCGCCGAGCGGCGTCCACGATGCCGTGCTCGTCGGAAATCGCGATGGTGTAATCCAGCGCCTGATAGTCTCGAATCGGGAACGCGAACCGTAGCCACTGTTCGGCGCGCCCTGCGATTTCGTCGTGTCGGCAACGGCAAGTCCGAGTGGCGATGCCGCACCGCACAGCGCCGCGACTGCATTGCGCGTGCGGGTAAGGAATCCGCGACGATGTGTTCCCGACATGCGTGCCTCGTTATCCTGTCCTGACTTGATCGGGTCGCACCATAACGTGACCGAAGGCGTGGCGTCGAGCATCGCGTGCCCGCCCGTGTCGCCTGTCGTCGGGCAATGCACAAGGCAATGATGATTTGCGCGCTTTTTTTATCGCCAGCGGATTTACGCAGGCGCGATCCCTGGCCCGCGATTAGCACTTTCATGCGCACGGCGCCGCCATCGTTGTGCCGATCGACGAACGATCGTCGGTCAATTCGCGCGGGCGGCCTGGCCCCGGTTCGTTACCGCGCGGGTTGCGACAGCGCGGCGACATGAACGGGCGTGCGCGCGATTTCCGTGTAGACTTCCGCGCACGCGTCGACACGAGGCGTCGACCAAAGAGGACTACGAACGATGCCAGAACTGATCCTGCATCACTACGACGAGGCGCCCTTCGCACACAAGATCCGACTCGTATTCGGCATCAAGCAGTTGCACTGGCAATCCGTGATTCAACCTTCGGCGATGCCGAAACCGAACCTGACTCCGTTGACCGGCGGCTACCGCCGCACGCCGGTGCTGCAGATCAGCGCGGATATTTACTGCGACACGCAGTTGATCGCGGCGCTGCTCGAACGCTCGCATCCGCAACCGACGATTTTTCCCGACGGCAACCCGGGTCTCGGCATGGCGCTCGGCAGTTGGGCGAATGGTCCGTATGTCGTGGCCTCGGTCGCGATCTGCATGGGTACCGATGATCCGTTCCCGGAGAATCTGCATCTGCCCGCGCATTTCTTTGACGATCGCAAGGCCATGTGGCGGACGCAGTTCGATGCCGACGCGCTCGGTCCGCGACTCGCGGGGTATCGCGCGCAACTCGCGGCGCATACGGATTTCATCGTGCAACAGCTCGCAGACGGACGGCCGTTCCTCACCGGCGAGAAACCGGCCTGGGCCGATATCCATGCGATGTGGGATCCGTGGTTCCTGTTTCGATTCGCACCGCTCGAGGCGGAACGCGCTTATGCGCACCTGCCGCAGATTGCGCAATGGGTGGAACGTCTCGATCGGGTTGGTGAAGGCGAGCGCAGCGAAATGGATCCGGCGGCCGCGCTCGATATCGCGCGCGCGGCCGAGCCACTGGCCGGCACCGGCATCGCGGCGCACGACCCGATCGACATCGACGCCGGCACGGAAGTGTGTATCTCACCGACGGATTACGCCGAGGCGACGATCACCGGCACGCTCGTCGGCACAACCGTGTCGAGCATGACGATCCGACGTCACGACCCGCGGGTCGGTGACGTCGGTGTGCACTTCCCGAAAATCGGCTACGCGATAACGCCGCTGTAAGCGCCACGCACCGCGCGCGCGATCATGAGCGGTCGCGGTGCGCGGCTTTCAACTCGATGCGGCGCCGGTGCAGCACCGGTTCCGTGTAGCCGTTCGGGTGGTGGACCCCGCCGAACACGAGTTCGCAGGCCGCCTGGAACGCGATGGAGTCGTCGAAGTTCGGCGCCATCGGTTCGTAATCCGGATCGCCCGCGTTCTGGCGGTCGACGACTTCGGCCATACGCTTGAGTGTTTCGAGCACGTGGGTGCGGCGGACATAATCGTGGCGCAGCCAGTTCGCGACGTGCTGCGAGGAAATGCGCAGGGTCGCGCGGTCTTCCATGAGGCCGACATCATTGATGTCGGGCACTTTCGAACAGCCGATGCCCATTTCGATCCAGCGCACGACATAACCGAGGATCCCCTGGCAGTTGTTGTCGAGTTCCGCCTGGATCTCTTCGTCCGTGAGTTGTTGTTCGCCGAGCAGGGGGATCGTGAGGATATCGTCGAGGCTCGCGCGGCGGCGATGTTTCAGCGCGTCCTGGCGTTCGCTGACGAGCAGCTTGTGATAGTGCGTCGCGTGCAGGGTCGCGGCGGTCGGCGACGGCACCCAGGCCGTACTCGCGCCGGCTTCGAGGTGCTCGAGTTTGCTGTCGAGCATGTCTTTCATCAGGTCCGGCTTTGGCCACATGCCCTTGCCGATCTGGGCAATCCCCTGCAGGCCGCAGGCGAGACCGACATCGACATTCCAGTCTTCGTAAGCCGTGATCCAGTTCTCCTGGCGCATGTCCGCCTTGCGCACCATGACCCCGGCTTCCATCGACGTATGGATTTCATCGCCCGTCCGATCGAGAAAGCCCGTGTTAATGAAGATCAGCCGTTCTTTCGCCGCCCGGATGCATTCTTTCAGGTTCACGGTCGTGCGCCGCTCTTCGTCCATGATCCCGACTTTCAGCGTGTTGCGCGGCAGCTTCAGTACGTCTTCGACGATCGAGAACAGTTCGCACGTAAACTCGACTTCTTCCGGGCCGTGCATTTTCGGCTTCACGATGTACATCGAACCGCAGCGCGAATTGCGCAGCTGGTTCAGACGCTTCAAATCGTACAGCGCGATCGTGGCCGTGATCACGGTGTCGAGGATGCCTTCGGGGACTTCCTGTTCCTTCCACAGCACGGCGTCGGTCGTCATCAGGTGGCCGACGTTGCGCACGAGCAGCATCGAACGGCCATGCAGCGAGAACGGTTGTCCGGCGGGGTCGAGGAAATGACGATCCGGAGCGAGCGTCCGCGTCATGGTCTTGCCGCCCTTCGTAAACGTTTCGCTCAGGTTGCCGCGCATCAGTCCGAGCCAATTGCGATACACCTCGGCCTTGTCTTCACCGTCCGCCGCGGCGACGGAATCCTCGCAGTCCTGGATCGTCGTCACCGCGGATTCGATGACGATGTCTTTCACGCTCGCGTCATCGACGGCGCCGATCGGATGGCTCGGGTCGATCTGGATGATGACGTGCAGGTTGTGGTTCTTCAGCAAAATTTCCGACGGCGCATCGACGCGGCCGTTGTAGCCGGCGAACTTCTCCGGGCTCACGAGCGCCGTACTCGACCCGTCTTTCAGCGTAACCACGAGCTTGCCGTGGTCGACGGCGTAGTCGCTCGCATCGGTGTGCGAGCCGTCGGCCAGCGGCGCGATTTCGTCGAGAAACCGGCGGCCATAGGCGATCACGCGTTCCCCGCGCACCGGGTTGTAAGGACCGTCACGCGTGGCGCCATTGTCCTCGGGAATGCTGTCCGTGCCGTACAAGGCATCGTAAAGCGAACCCCAGCGCGCGTTCGTCGCATTCAGCGCATAGCGCGCGTTCTTCACCGGCACGACGAGCTGTGGCCCGGCGATCGTTGCGATTTCCTCGTCGACGTTCTCCGTCGTGATATGGAAATCCGGGCCTTCGGGCAGCAGATAACCGATCTTCTGCAGGAATTTCTTGTACGCGACCGGGTCGTGCGGGGCGTCGCAGCGCGCCTGGTGCCACGTATTGATCTCGGCCTGGAGCTGATAGCGGCGCAACAGCAGGATGTTGTTTTTCGGCGCCATTTCCGTGATCACGTCTTCGAGCCGCTGCCAGAACGACGATGCCTCCATGCCGAGATCCGGCAGCATCTCTTTCGTGACGAGGTCGTAGATGGGTTTGCACACCGCGATACTCGTGTTCGGGATCGCCTTGTGCGTCTGCCCGTAAATAATGCCTGATTTCATGTCTGTACTCTTGATCTGATGCGACGGCGCCCGAACGAGCGCTGAATGGAGCGCGCATGATATATAAATCCGCGCGATTCGCGTAGTTCCATCGCCGAACCGTGTGCGTTCCGTGCGCTGATTCGCGCCCCGCGAACGACAAAAAACGGCCCGTGCAGCGCGTTTTCGCTGCCGTCGCGAATTCCACACCCGCTTAAGCCGTGCGGCATTACGGCCGCGGTGGCGAATGGCTCAGGCGCCGCGGCCACGCTCGGACAGCCACAGCAGCGCGCCCGGGATGCTGATGAGCAGCATGCAGATCCCGAACGACAGCCCGAGCGCAAGCGCGGCGGCGGCCGGGATGTCGAAAAGCTGCAGCGCCGTGATCAGCAGGGCTTCCCGGACGCCCCAGCCGGCGACCGTAACCGGCAGCATCGATAACAGAAACACGGTGGGAAAGACGCTCATCGCCTCGATCGCCCCGAGCGGTACATCGAGGCCAACGGCCAGCACATAAAACATCAGCGTGAGCAGGCCGTGGCCGGCGACACCGACGAACATGACGGCGGCGAAATCCAGCGGCTTCGCGCACAAGGTCTGTAAATGTCCGACGGACTGCGCAAGCTGTGACAACAGCGGACCGCGCTCGCGGCGCGCGAGCTGCCGGCCGACCACGAGCGCGACGATTATCGCGATGACGACGGCGGCGATGACGCACCAGATCGCGATCCGGGCCACATCGTCGGTGAGATAATCGACGAGCTTGAACTGTACGAGGGCGACGAACAGCGCGAGCGCGAGCGCGCCAATGAGCCGATCCGTCCCGACGCAACCGATCGCGTCGCCGACGGCAAGCTCGCGGTTCGTCAGGATCCAGATCCGGTAGGCGTCGCCGCCGAACGTGGACGGCAGGCCCTGGTTGAAGAAGTGCGACTCGGCGGTAACGCGCAACGCGGTCATAAAGCGCAATGCGACGCCGTTGACCCGCGCGATCCGCTGCCAGCGCCACGCGGCGAGGACGAAGTCCGCGAATCCGAGTGCCGCTGCCAGCCACACGTACTCGAGGCGAATATCGCCGATCAGTGCGATCGCGGCCTGGCCATCGAAACCAACATAGATGACGGCGAGGACGAGCGCCGAAATCGCGAGTTTTACCCCCGCTTTCACGGTCCGTCTGGCGGGCCGTGCGGAGAAACCTCGAGGTGCGCTCGTGCGTCGCCGGTCGCCCCCCGAGCGGGGGGCTCGGCCCGTCTGTTCAATTGATACCGCTGTCCTTGTCTTTCCAGTACGGTGCGCGCAACTCGCGTTTCAATACTTTCATCGCGCCGGACAATGGCAGCGGCTCGCTGCGGAACTCGACGGATTTCGGCACTTTGTAGCCGGCAATGCTGTCACGCGCGTGCGCGATGATCACCTCGGCGTGCAATTCGGCGTCCGGCATCGGCACGACGACCGCGTGCACGGCCTCGCCCCACACCTCGTGCGGGATTCCGATTACGGCGACCTGCGCTACCCCGGGGTGACTCGCGATCGCGTTTTCGACTTCGCTTGAATAGATATTCTCGGCGCCCGAGATGATCATGTCCTTGACCCGATCGACGAGAAACAGATAGCCGTCTTCGTCGAGGTAACCGGCGTCGCCCGTGTGATACCAGCCGCCGCGAAACGCTTCCGCGGTGGCTTCCGGCTTGTTCCAGTATTCGCGCATGTAATTGCCGCCCTGCGCGCACACTTCGCCGCGCTCGCCGGTGCGCAGGAAATTACCGTCTTCATCCTGGATCGACAGTCTTACGCCGGGCACCGGCCTGCCGACCGAGCGCATCGCGGCGCCGCCGGCACGATGTTCTTCGGCGCCGAGCAGGGTCAGCACGGAAGACGATTCCGTCATGCCGTAGCCCTGCAGAATATCGATATCGGGGAACAGATCGCGCACCCGATCGAGCAGCGGTCCCGGCATCGGCGAAGCGCCGTAGAGCAGCGTGCGCAAACTCTGCAGCGCCCCCGGATCGAAATCGGGATGGTTTAACATCATGCCGATCATCGTCGGCACCATCGCCGTCTGGGTCACCCCGTGGGCGGCGATCAGCTGCATCGACGCGGCGGGTTCGAACGCGGGCATCAGCACGAGCGTGCCGCCGGACGGCGGCAGTGCAACGATGTAGAGCATCGATGCGGCGTGAAAGATCGGCGTCTGGACAAGCGCAATCTCGTCCCTGAACGGTGGCAAGGCCATTTGTACGTGATAGCTGTTCAGCAACTCCGCACGCTGTTCGAGCAACACGCCTTTCGGCAGGCCGGTGGTACCGCCCGTATACATGAGCACAACGGGATCGGTTTCTTCCGGCTCCTCCGGCACGTCGGCGCGACCGGCGTTCAACAAATCCTCGTAGCGCATGTCGTGGGGCACGTCGCCATCGCCGATCAGGATGGTTTGGCGGATAGTCGACGCCCGACCCGCCGCGGCCATCGCATCATGGAACAACTGCGCGAAATGCACATCGACGAACGCCACTTCCGTCCCGGAATCGCACACGATGTATTCGAGTTCCTTGCCCGCGAGGCGCAGGTTCAGCGGGTTGATCACGCCGGCGCCAAGGTATGCCGCGTGGTAGAGCTCGAGATACTCATGGCAGGTGGCCGCCATCACCGCGAACCGGTCGGCGCGCTGGATCCCGAGCGTGTCCCGGAGCGCGTTCGCGAGGCGCATGACCCGTTCCCCGTGTTCAGCGAACGTTGCCCGGTAGTCACCGTCAATCACCGCGGTCCTCGTCGCGTAACGATCGAGTGCCGGCAGAAAATGCCGATGGAATATCAGTTCCTTCATCGCCCTGGTGCCTCGCTGTTTGCCGACCGTGATACGACCGCGAACGAATCCGGCGCGTTCGCGTTGTTCCAGCGTGCATTCTAGAGTGTTACCCGCTGCCGGGCACATGGGCGTTCATTCGCGCAGGAGGGGCAGGACGGAACGGTGACGGAATCCCGCGCCGGGGCTGCCGTAAGCGCCCGCTTGCGGCGGGTGTGCCGGCACGAAGCCGCCGCGAACGGGCGGCGGTGCGGACCCGGCCGGAGAATGAACCGCGCTGGCGGGTGGCGATCCGGTCGCCGCGCCGCGTCAGCGGGTCATGAAGTAAATCACGGCAGCGACAATCGCAACAACGGCAACAAACAGCACGGCACCGCCGGAGCCGGAATTGCTCACCGGCGGCGCGGGCGCGCGCGCCGCCTTCGCGCTCGATCCGGGCGTGCTCGTCGTCGGTGCGGGTTTCGCTTCAGGTTTCGGCGCGGGCTTTGCTTCGGGTTTGGGCGGCGCAGTCCCCTCCCCCGTGATGTCGAAATCCATCGTGCCCGTGTCCCCTTCCCCGCTCAGATCGAAATCGAGTTCACCACTGCCAGGCTGCTGCTCGGCGGTCAGGTCGAAATCAATCGTGCCGCTACCCGCCGCGGCGGCGTCCGTCGCGGAACCGGCCTGACGCTGCGCGCCCTGCGGCGGTTGCTTCAGGTTGACACTTTCGTGATCACCGTCCGCCTCGCCCGCCGCCGGTCGTCCCGGCAGAGCCTGCCCCGGAAGCCAGAATTGCGTCTTTTCGCTGTCGAATTCTTCTTCTTCGCTCATGTTGTTTCGCTATGCAGCACCCTGCTCATGTCAGTTCTCGGGCAGTATAGGACCGCAGCGGGCGATCGGCCAATGGATTACGGGACCGGCGGGCAGCCGGAACCCGGAATCGGGAACGGGGTCGCGTATTTGCGGCACGACCCCATATCGACACGGCGGCAACCCGGGGCGGCGCAGCTTTATGTATGATGTCCGCAGGGGCGAGACCTCGCGGCGTGCATGTCACGCCCGAATCACGGCCCGCCGCGGCGGCCGCCCGCTGCTTGCCGGGCGCGCGACACCGCACTGTCCGGGTGAACGAACCGTGTACACGCCACCCCGAAATCGATTGCGAGCAGCATTACTCCGCACCGCGCGACACGCACGTACCGTAGCCCCATCCCCGACGTGTGCTCCCGCGGACCATTAACCGCGCGATCCCGAGTACCGTCCAGCATGTCGACAAACCCGAATCACCGCGACTTCGACATCACCGTCCGTGTCGGCTGCAGCCTCGTGTATGAAGTGACGGGCAGCGCCTCGTTGCTACTGAACCTGAAGCTCACACCGGACAACAACCGCGCAATACTGTTCGAAGCCCTGTCGTACGGTGACGGACTGCCGGCCGAAGATTTCATCGACAGCCACGGCAACGCGGTCACGCGGGTTGTGCTCGCGCCCGGCACGAACTGTTTCCGGCACGATGCGATCGTCGCGCTGTCCTCGCTGCCGGATAACGCGGGATTCACCGTCGGCGTGCCCGAATCACCAGCCGAAATCCCCGCGCACTTGTTGCGTTACACGCTGCCCAGCCGCTATTGCGATTCCGACAAGCTGACGGATTTCGCGTGGCAACAGTTCGGCGCTATCGAACACGGCATGCCGCGGGTCCAGGCGATCAGTCGCTGGATCCATGAAAACATCGAGTATCGTTATCTCTCCGGGCAACCGGAGTTGTCCGCCTGCGACATCCTCGCGCGCGGCTACGGCGTGTGTCGGGATTTCGCCCACCTCGCGATTGCCCTGAACCGGACGTTCAACCTGCCGGCGCGCTACGTCACCGGCCACATGCCGGATATCGGCTTTCCGGATCCCGCGAACCACATGGATTTCCACGCTTACGCGGAGGTCTATATCGACGGCACCTGGTTCACCACCGATCCCCGCTTCCATGTCCCCCGTATCGGCCGCATCCGTGTGTCCGGCGGGCAGGACGCCGTCGATGGCGCGTTCTCGACGATATTCGGCGGCGCGACGATGACGTACTTCGAAGTGTGGGCGTACCAGGTCGCGCGCGGCACGGTGGGCGTGGGCGATCCGATCGACCTGAGTCAGCGTCTCGATAACCAGTGGACCGTGCTCACGGATCCGCCCGGATGAGCGATCGCGCCGGCGGCTGAGATCGCGCGATCGCCGACCCGCGTCGCGTGCGGATCGGCGCTGCGACGCGACTACTTGCCGTCGATACTGAACGCGAGCAGGGCGTTACCGGGCATCCACTTGTTCCACATGCCGTAACCGGAGTTCACATACACGTAGCCGTTCGCGATCGCGGGTCCGGCGCCATTGATCGAGCCGCCCCGTGCCGGCACCCCGTTCACGGTAGCGAAATCCCCGTACGTATCTCCGTCCCAGATAACCGCACCGGTTGCCGCATCGTAGGCGCGCAAATGTCCGTCGAGACTGCCCGAGAACACCGCACCGTCGATCACGGTTACCGCGGCCAGCTGTCCGGTATTGCAACCGGCGCGTTCCGCGCACGTACCCTGGTGCGGTTTGATTTCCCAGGCCAGCGAGCCGTCGTCGAGATTCACCGCGCTGATCCCGCCGGCTTCGCCCGGACCTTTCTCCCAGGCACCGGCGATGGCGACGTAAGCTTTTGCCGCATCCGTCGCGAAACCCCATTCGATCCCGCCGACGATACCGCCATCGGCCACTTTCGTTTTCCAGATCATCGTTCCGTTTGCCGGATCGAGTGCATACAGCCAGCCCGATTTTTGCCCGGCGAGCAGAATCCGGCTGCCGTCACTGCGACGCGCCAGCACCGGAGAACTGCCGAAGTCGAGATCCGGGCCGTTCGAGTCCGGACACGCCACCATCGATTCCGGTGACGGATCCATGCACGCGATCGTGTAGGCATCGCCGGCGAGCGTTTGCGTGGTCCATTTGATGTCACCGCTGTCCATCGCGATCGCCATGACCGCGTCCGACTCCGGCGCCGCCGGATCGGAGTAACTGTCGCCGGTGACGACGAACAGCGTGTTCGTCGCCGGGTCGAGCGTCGGGGCAGTCCATACCGCCGCGCCGGACGGTGCCCAGCGTTGCGTGCCGATCGCGTTCTTGCCGCGTTTGCTCGGTGCTTCCTTGATCGTGTAGGTCTTCCACAAGGACTTACCGCTGCTCGCATCGACACTGAGGACACCACCACGGAACGTGCAGCATTCATAATCCGGCATCGCCCCGGCAACTTCCTCGAGCGACGATAACGGCACGTAGAGCCGGTTGTCGTGATACACCGGGGTGCCGGTGATACGGATATGCGGATGATCGTCGGCGAGCAGCGACCAGTCGGCCTTGCCGGTGTTCGGATCAACCGCATACACCTTGCCGCTCAGGTCGCCAAAGAACAGCCGCACACTGCCGTCGGGGCGCTTACCGAGCGTGAGCGAACTGCGCACGCCGGCATCCGCCTCGAACACCCACAGCGCACAACCCGAGGCCGCATCCAGTGCGATCACGAGACCCGAGAACGTCCCGAAAAACAAACGCCCGTCGGCCACGACCGGGTGCCCGGACATCGTCGTCACCGCGGGCACGCCGAATACCCATTTCAGTTTCAGCCGCGCTACGTCCGCCGGGGTCAATCCGGCCTGCTCGGCAGGCTGGAAGCGCGTGTTAGCGAGATTGTTACCCCAGCTGTTCCAGCCGGCGTCGATATTCGTCACCGCGGTATCCGCCGGCTTCGCGCAATACGCGGACCGCGGGATCGCCGCCGCGCCCGAGGCGAAATCGCCAAGCGGTTTTCCGGCAGCGTATTCGGACACGGCGCGGCGATCGTCGTGCGACAGCGTGCGCGCATACGGTGCCATTACCCCGGCGCTGATGGCGGAATAGATATCGCGCGGATCTTTTTCCCGCAAGGCGTCGAGCGACGGCATGCGCGGCAGATTGCGACTGTGACAATAGGCACAGTTCGCCTGGAATAACGCCGCTCCACGCTCGGTGGTAGCCGGGCCCGCGCCGTCATCGGCGGTACATGGCGCGGCTAAACACAGGATGCCTGCGGTGACCAGAATGCTCATGACGGTTCGCACGTTCGTTCTCCCCGGAAACGAATCAACAACGATCGATGGTACCGAATCGGATCCGGCACTGATAGTCGCGGGCGACATCCGCGCGGATCGGCGCTGAATTCCTGCGTCCGTCGGGACCCACGATGCCCGGATCGTCGGCGCTCAGGCTGCGTCGTGAATTGCGCGAAATTCCCGCGCGATCGTGCGCCGGTCCGGGTTCAGGATCGACTCGCTCGCTCGGCGTCCGGCTCCCGAAGCCCGTCGCGGGTGCACGACGCGCGCTCGACGGCTGGTTTTAGTGCAATTACGCTTGCGCGGATCGCGTGCAAACGGTGAATCAGCGCGGGATTACGCCGCACGTGCAGCCTGGCTGATATTTTGCAGGGTACTTTTTATTCCGGCACGGATGGCCGAGGCCGAATTCGCCTTGCGTCACGCTACGGGAGCGTAGAATCGCCCTGTGTCGTCGCTGGCATCACTTGCATTGCAACCGGGCTCACTCATGAAAATTCTCTCGATCAATCGCGGCAAAAAACAACAACTCGTGTTCAACAACAAGGTCTTCGACACCGGGCTGTTCAAGGATCCGATCGCGGGCAGTGCAAGGATCGGGCGTTTCGGTATCGACGATGATGTGATTGTCGACCGCTCGGTTCACGGCGGTCCCGACCAGGCCGTCTATTTGTACAGCGCGGAAGACTATGCCTGGTGGGCCAGCGAGAATGGCAAGGTCCTGGCGCCGGGTACGTTCGGCGAGAATCTGACGACGGCGGGTATCGATTTACGCACCCTCGTTATCGGCGACCGGCTCGTGATCGGCGAGGTAGAACTCGAGGTCACGGCTCCGCGGGTTCCGTGTTTCAAGCTCGCGACCCGGATGGGTGACCCGACATTCGTCAAACAATTCGTGCGCGCGGCGCGGCCCGGGGCTTACGCGAGAGTGCTGCACGAAGGCGAGCTTGCCGTGGGCGACCGGATTCGCCTCGAGAAAACCACCGAAGACTTCGCCGGGCTCGTCGATGTGTTCAACGCCTGGCACGCAAAGCAACCGGCGGCGGACGTATTACAAAAAGCGCTGCGCTCCCCGCTTGGTGAACATCACCGCAAGAGAATTCAGGCCCTGTATGCGGCGGCTGTCGGCTGAGCCCGAGCGCGCCGCCGTCCGGAACCGGCGCGTCGAACCGAGCGAACACGAGCGCGAATGACTGTTCCCGCGTGGGGCTCAATCCGGACTTGCATCGGTCATGCGGCCGCTCCCGTCTGCCGTGTTTCACGGGCGAACCACCGCCGCTGACGCTCCGCCGCAGCCGCGCGTGATACGCGACGCGACCGGGGACCGCCGGCGTATTCGCCGCGCACGGCCCCGGGCGCTACCGGATCAGGCCGCGGGGTTGATCAGATACTTGTTGCCCGTGGAGCGCGCGGCGTAGCCGTTGAGCGCCTCTGGGCTCAGCGCCTCGGCAAGGGAGATTTCGTGCGCGTAATCGCTCGCGAAAGTCGTCTTGATCTCCGCCGCGACGCGAGCCTGCAGCTTGACCACTTCCTGCATGCCGATCGTGCGCATGAAATTCGTCAGCAACCATCCGCCCACCCCCCAGGAGAAGCCATAGTTGCGCGCAAGCATGGTCGGCTGCTGATCGAGTACGCCGTAGATGTACACCTGTTTGTACACATCCGAACCGTAGCGGTTATACGCATCCATATTACGCACCGCCGCGGCTTCCATGCTCGTGAGTATGCGACTGGCGAGCTCACCGCCGCCGGTGGCATCAAACGCGAGCGTCGCGCCCGTGGCAACGAGGGCTTCGGTCAGGTCGGTGTCGAACGATGGCGTCGTCGAGTTCAGTACGTAGTGCGCGCCCAACTCACGCAGCAACGCCTCCTGCGCCGGTTTCCGCACGATATTCACGAGCTCGATGTTCTCGGCCTGGCACAGGCGGTTGAGCATTTTGCCGAGGTTCGATGCCGCGGCCGTGTGTACGAGCGCGGTATGATTTTCGCGGCGCATCGTTTCTACCATGCACAGCGCCGTCAGCGGATTGACGAAACACGATGCACCTTCGGCCGCGGTGGTCCCGGTGTGCAGCGGCAGGCACTGCGTCGCTTTCAGGCAGCGGTATTCGCTGAACATCTCGCCGCCGAACATCCCGACGGTTTTGCCGAGCAGTGCCTGTGCGGGAGCGGATGAGCCGGCGGCGATGACCTCGCCGGCACCTTCGTTGCCGACGGCCATGGATTGACCGATCCGGCTCGCGACCCCGGCCATCATTTCGCGGGGGATCGTCGCCGTAATGACGGGCCGCTCGCGGGTGCCGCCCGCAACGGCGGTGGAGACGTCCGCCGGTCCGAGCAACAGTGCCAGATCCGACGGATTGATCGGTGCGGCCTGAACCCGGACGAGGACTTCGTCCGGGCCGGGCTGCGGCGTCCCGACCTCGACCAGGGAGAGCTCCAGCGTGTTGTCGTCCTTGATTAATGATCGCAACTGTAATCCGGTGCCCATCGCTATCCCCTTGTTCTTGTGTGATTCAAACCCGAGCCGCGATCGCGGTGGCGCGAACCCGGCATTGCCCGTGTGTCGTCACCGGCTTGCGCACAAAGCGTACATCACTTCGCCGGCGTCGAAACGACGCATCGTGCCGACACGAACACTATCGCTCATCCATGGGGCTGCGGGGTGGCCGCCTGCGAACCGGGCGTGCCGCGAAAGTACAGGTCGCCGCCGGAGTCCCGGCGCCGTTGCCGGAACCCGGGTTCCGAGGCCGGTCCGGCGATCTCCGGGGCTTGCCCGTTGCGCTCACGAGCGCCCGTGACGCCACGCGCTGAACGGATCCTGGCGGGCGCCCGGATCGCACCCGATCACCGCCACAGGACAGGCATTCGCACCGCCACGGGACAGGCATTCGGCAGCGTGCTTCAGCCTTCTCCGGGGATCCCGGCGATGCGCGCACGCCCGATCGCCGCGCGCCGCCTGGCGCCGAGGTTCCCGGCCGCCGGCCATCGGAATCAGTATTCGTATCCATCGAACACTTCTATACTGAAACCCAATTCCACCGTGAACCGCGATTTTGGAGAAGTGAGATGAGCCAGGCCTGGGACAACGACAAGATCATACGCGTCGATATGATGACGCAATCGGTCTCCGTGGAGGCGTTTGCGCCGGAGCGCAAGCTGTTGGGGGGCCGCGCCTTGTCGGCCAAGATTCTCCTCGACGAATGCGACCCGAAATGCGACCCGCTCGGCCCTGACAACGTGCTCGTGTTCGCCCCCGGCACCCTCAGCGGCACGTCCGCGCCCACCTCGGGGCGTATCTCGATGGGCTGCAAGAGTCCGCTCACGGGCGGCATCAAGGAGGCGAACGCGGGTGGCGACCCGGGCCAGGATCTGATCAAGCTGGGTTATCGGGCCGTTATCGTCACCGGCCAGCCGGCCGATACGGAGAAACGCTGGGGCCTCAGGGTTACGGGCGATACCGTGGAACTCGTGGCCGCGGATGAATACAAGGGGATGTGGAACTACGCGGCTTGCGCCAGGTTGTTTTCCGATCAGCCGAAATCAGCTTCGGCAATTTCCATCGGGCCGGCCGGCGAGATGATGCTCAAGGGCGCCTCGATTGCATGTACCGACAGCGACAAGGCGCGCCGACCCGCGCGCCAGGCAGCCCGCGGCGGGGTTGGCGCGGTCATGGGCTCGAAATGTCTCAAGTGGATCCTGATCGACGCGGGCAAGACCCCATCGCGCAAACCGGCCGACCGTAAGGCGTTCGCGAAGTACATGAAAGAATTCAGCGCGAACTATCTCGAGACCCGGCACAGCAATTTCAAGTACGGCACGAGCGCGGTGGTCCCGGCGGCGAACATGCTGCATACGTTCCCCTACAAGAACCGCATCGAAGGCCGCAACCCGGAGTTCGAAAAACTCGACGGTGCGCGGATCCTCGAGTCGTTCAAAACGCGCGGCGGCGAAATGCACAACTGCATGACCGGGTGCATCGTCAAATGTTCGAACGTCGTGCACGACAAGAATGGCGAGTACCTGACGTCCGCGCTCGAATTTGAAACCCTGACCCTGCTCGGCTCATGCTGCGCGATCAACAACTGGGAAGACGTCGCGGATCTCGACCGCCTGTGTGACGAACTCGGACTCGACACGATCGAAACCGGCGCCGCGATCGCCGTGTACATGGATTCCGGCGGCATGGAATGGGGTGACGCGGAAGGCGCGAAAAAACTGCTGAGCGAGGAACTCGCGAACGGCAGCGAAATCGGCCGGACGATCGGCGACGGTGCGCTCGCCATCGGCACGGCGCGTAATCACGACCGCATACCCGTGGCCAAGGGTCAGGCGATGCCGGCGTGGGATCCGCGACCACTGAAGGCAACCGGGATCACGTATGCCAGCAGCGCGATGGGTGCCGACCATACGGCGGGCCTCGTCATCGATCCGAAAATTGACGGCGAAGCCGCGGCCGTCGCCTCGCAGGAAATTCAAATCATCAACGCGATCTGCGACTCCACGGGTTTCTGCATGTTCCTCGGTCCCACGATCGACGAGACGAGCCGGTTCTTCGCGCCGTTTTTCGGTGAAGACATCAGCCGCGAACAAATTGCGACGATCGGCTGGGAGTGCCTGCGCGACGAATGGGCGTTCAACGATCGCGCCGGATTCAGCGCGGCAGACGACGATATGTCGGCGTGCATGCGCGACGAGGGGATCGGTCCGGAACACGCATTCAAGTTTGACGTGACGAGCGACATCATCGCCAAGGTGAAGGTCCGCCAGCCGGCAAGCGACACGTTCTACTCGAAATCGCCGGCGGGATAAGCGCCCGTCACGCGCTTCGCCGGTTAACGCCCGGCGAAGCGTGGACGTGATCCGGCGGATCGTCGCCCAACCCCGGTGCCCGCGCACGACTCAGTGGTCTGCGGCCTCGGCGTGTTCGACGACGGGTGCAACATCAGTGATCTCGAACCCGCGGTAATCTTCCGCTACCACCTCGCTCAGCACTTCGCGATAACTGCCGAGTCCCGCCATGTAGAACATCACGGCATGCGGCTTGCCGGGTATGTTTGCACCAAAGATCCAGCTGTTGCCCTTGCCGAACAACGTCGCATCGGCGATCTCCTTGCAGTTCGCCGACCACGAGTCTTCCGCCGCGCGCGTTGCCTCGACAATGTCCTGGCCCGCGCGCTCGGTATGCGCGATACAGTCGGAGATCCACTCAACCTGGGTTTCGATACTCGGCGGCAGGTTCGTAAACGGTCCGTTCGGTCCGAGTACCATGAACATGTTTGGAAACTTGTTGACCGTCATGCCAAGGTAGCTCGTGGGGCCGTGCTTCCAGTGGTCGCGGATTAATTCACCGCCGCGGCCGCGCAGATCGAGTTTCGTGTAGCTGCCGTCGACCCCGTCGAATCCGGTCGCGTAGATCAGGACATCGAGCTCGTGCTCCGTGCCGTCCTCGAGACGGATACCGTGAGGCAGCACTTCGGCAACGGGATTCGCCTTGACGTCCTCGAGCGTGACGTTGTCACGGTTGTACACCGCGTAGTATCCGCTGTCGCACAGTGGCCGCTTCGCGTAGTAGTCACGCGGGGTCAGTTTTTCCGCCGTTGCGGGGTCTTTCACGATCTGCGCGATTTTTTTCCGGATGAATTCCGCCGCCGCTTCATTCGCCGCCTCATCCGTTGCGATATCGCTGAAGGTACCGAACATAAAGCGGAATCCGCCGCCGCGCTGCCACGCGCGCTCGAATACGCGCTCGCGCTCCCCGGCGCTGACGCTCATCGCGGGAACCGTGCTCTCGTGAAACCCGAACGCGGTCATCGAAGTTTTTACGTCTTTCCAGATCGCGTCGTAGTTCGCCTTGATCCCGGCGATCTCTTCGTCCGGCACGATGCCGTTCCCTACCGGCACGCTGTACTGCGGGGTGCGCTGGAACACCGTGAGGTGTTTCACCTCCGGTGCAATTGCGGTGATCACCTGCAGGCCGGTCGAGCCGGTGCCGATCACGCCGACCCGCTTGCCGGCAAGCCTGACGTCCGGTGGCCAGTTGCCCGTGTGATACTGCTCGCCCGCGAACGTCTCGATACCGTTGAACTGTGGCACGTTTGTAGCAGACAACAGACCGAGCGCGGTGACGAGGTACTTCGCGCTGTACGTAACATCGGTATCGGTGGTAACGATCCAGCGTCCGTTCGTCTCGTCGAAACGGGCGCCTGTGACGGCGGTTTCAAACTGTATATCGCGGCGCAGATCGAACCGATCGGCGACGTGATTCAGGTAGGCGAGAATATTCGGCTGGTTCACGTAGCGCGTGTTCCAGTCCCAATCCTGCAGCAGGGCTTTATCGAACGAGTAGCAGTACAGGTAGGTCTCCGTGTCGGAAAGTGCACCGGGGTAGCGATTCCAGTACCACGTGCCACCGACGTCGCCCGCCTTGTCGAACACGCGCACGTTGAGGCCGAGTTCATCGCGTAATTTGTGCAGCATATACAGGCCGCCAAAGCCGGCGCCAATAACAATGGCGTCGAATTCCGTTTGACTCGAAGTACGAGCGCGTGCTGATGTGTTCATGTGACCTCTCCCGGCGCACAGGTGTTTGTCGCCGATCCGTTCGCGGTCCGCCGGTTTCGGCGCGAACCCGGATCGCTGTCGTTCGATTTAGAGTTAAAACTCTAGTTTCAGAGTAAATATTCCCCCTCTCCCGCGCAAGCACCGCACGGAAAAATGAGGGCGTCCCGCATTAACTCATCACTACGCCGTTGCATGCAGGTGCTCTGCCGTTGCGCGATGCGACCGACGACGCCTGCGACTACAGCAGGGATCGATTTCGTCCTCGCTTGCAGTAACCGCCACGCGAACGTACTTCGCGCCGTCAGGGGTTTGAGCGTTTAATGCGGGATGTCCTCTTTCGCCCCGAGAAAGAACCACGCACAGACGCCGAGACCGAGCGCGATCGGGCCGGCGATCAGATACGGCGCGTTAGCGCCGAGGTGCTCGAGGGCGGCGCCGGCCCACAGGTGCGACAGCACCGCGCCGATACTCATGACCGTGCCCAACAGCGTTTGACCGGTAGCGCGCAGGCGGGCGGGAACCTCCTGTTCAACATACAGCTGCATGCCGATGATCAGCCCGACGACGACGACGCCGTGCAACAGCTGGATACCGAAGATCCAGAACAGGTCCGGTACGACAGCGGAGATCAACCAGCGCGCACCGTCGACGGCGATGCCGGCCGCAATCAGCCCGCGCGCGCCGACCCGACGCAGACCGGCACCGGCGTAATAGATCAGCGGGATCTCGAGCAGCAGCATCGGAATCCACAGCCGGCTCACGGTTTCGACACTGCCGCCGCGGTCGGTGACGAAGATCGGGAAGAACATGATCGGGCCCGACAACAAGCCGAAAGCAACGAACGCGAGTATCAGCAGCCGCCGGTAACGTGGTTGTCGCAGGAGCGCACCGAGATCTTCGCGCTTCGCGCGCACGGAGATCGCTTCCGAGGGCGGCACCCGGATCAGCATGAAGGCCGCGCCGAGGCACAGCATCGCGGCAACCGGAAAGATCAGCCCGAGTCCGCGCGTGCTGCCAGCGACGGACGCATCGCCCCCCATCGAGTTGAGCAGAAACGGAAAGACGAGAATCATGATCAGGTAGCCGACCGTGCCCCAGGCCCGCAGTTGCCCGAAACGCGCCGCGCCGCCCGCGCCGAGGACGGCGAACGAAAGCGATGAGGTGACAGCCATCGTAGGTGCGGCAAAAACCGCCAGTACCGCGAGACACAACAGCAGGATCGGGAAGCTCGTCGCATGGAGAACGAGCAGGTAGCCCACGGCCGACCCCGCCGCCAGCACGAACAGTACACCCCGGCGTCGTCCGGTTCTGTCGGCCCATTGCCCCCACAGCGGCGAGGCTATGATCCCCATCAACGGTTGCATCGCGAGAGCGAACCCGAGCTGGGTGCCGGTCAATCCAGCGTTTTCCCGGAAATAGAGACTCAGATAAGGAAAGATCACCCCGATCCCGGCCATATAGAGGAACCAGAAGGCCGCGATCGGGACGACGCCGGAGGAATCAGGGCGCATCCCGGGTTTACTCATTATCGTGACGTTCGATTCGAGCGCGTTCTGCATTCGCGATACCACCGGCGGCGCGCTCGACAACCACCGGGATCTGCCACACGCCCGGGCGCGGTAACCACCGCGCGGGCGGTTTCACGCGGCCACGGAGTACGAACGTTTAATGGGGGATGTCGCCATTTTCTACAGTGCCGATCAGGACCTGAAACGGATCTCAACCCACGCGGTCGAACAATTCGAGTTTTGGCGATGCCATTTCCTCGAAGAAACGCGACGGGGTCCACGGCCAGCTCGCCGGTACCCCGTGTTTGTCGAGATACCAGCTCTTGCAGCCGGTCGCCCAGATGGATTTTTTCGCGGCGGCACTGCGGGCTGCTTCGAAATCCGCGGTTGCCCGGGCACTCGCGCTGATCTCGCGGCAACGACCCGTGCGGATCTGGCTGACGAGCTGCAGCACGTAGGACACCTGTGATTCCGCGATCTGGATCAGCGAAAAGTTACCGACCGGACCGTTGGGTCCGTTCAGCATGAAGAAATTCGGAAAATCGGGAACCGAAATCGACAGGTAGGCAACCGGATGGTCTTCCCACACGTGGTCGAGGTTGATCCCGCCACGTCCGAGCACCGTCGTGGGCCGGATGAAACTGTCGGCATGGAAGCCCGTCGCCATGACGAGCACATCGAGTTCGTGCAGCTTGCCGTCGTCCGTGCGGATCCCGCCCGGCTCGACCGCGCTGATCCCGGCCGTCACGAGTTCGGCGTTCGGGTGCTGGATCGCGGCATAGAAATCCGGCGAAAAAATCAGTCGCTTGCAGGCCGCGCGATAATCCGGTCGCAACTTCTCGCGCAGTTCGGGATCGCGCACGTTGTCCTCGAGGTTCGCGAGGCACGCCGCTTCGATTTGTTTCATCTCCTCGGAGTCCGCATCGATCACCGCGTTCGCGAAATGCTGGAACTCCGTGTCGAGCCGCGTGCGCAATGCGTCGAGTGCGAGCGCGTCGCGGCGGAACAGCGCTTTTTGTTCTTCGTCGTACTTGATGTTGTCGCCGGGCATCACCCATTGCGGCGTGCGCTGGAACAGGTCGAAATGCGCGACCTTGTCGACGAGCGCGCTCGTGATCTGAATCGCCGTCGAACCCGTGCCGACGACCCCCACCCGCTGGCCTTCGAGTTTGACGCTGTGATCCCAGCGCGCGCTGTGAAAACACGCGCCGGCGAAACTGTCGAGGCCGGGCAGATCGGCGATTTTCGGATGATGCAGCACCCCGGTTGCCGCGATGATCACATCGGCTTCATCGTGACGCCCGCTCGACGTGCGCACGTGCCATTTGCCGTCGCGAAACTCGCAATGCGGGATACTCTCGTTGAAGCGGACTTTTTCCGTCACGTGATATTTTTCCGCGACCCGTTCGAAATACGCCTGGATTTCCTCCCCCGGCGCAAAGTAGCGACTCCAGTCAGGGTTCGGTTCGAATGAATACGTGTACAGATGCGCCGGGACGTCACAGGCGAGACCGGGGTAGGTGTTCTCCCGCCACGTCCCGCCCACCCGATCGGATTTTTCGTAGATCACGAAATTCTCGTAGCCGTATTCGCGCAAGCGGATCGCCGTAAGAATCCCGGCCATCCCCGCGCCGATTACGATGACGCGTACGTCGTTTGTTGCAGCATTCCTGGTAGTCATCCGGGCCTCCCGCGGCGTTAGGAAGCGGGATTATAGGCGCTGCGGAACCGCTCGCGGCACGATCCGGATCAAGTGCGCCGCGGGCGCTCCGCGCATCGGCTACCGCGGGCGTTCAGGATCCCGGCGATGCCCGCGCCGCTCACGACGACGTGCCCTGCCTGGCCACAGTCGCGGCAGCGATAAACCCGGCTTGCCCGCCACCCTGTCGGCCCGCGATACGGGCGCCGCGCGAACCCGGTCAGGGGTGCCCGGGACGGCTCATTCGTCTCCCACCGGCAGCATGATTCCGGATTTCGCCTGCACCGATGTAATTACCATTCCAGTAATTGCGTAAGCGGCATATCGTTTAAAAAGGGTTATTTTCATATCTATTCTTGCTTTTTTGTATTCCCCAACTCTAATCTGTAGTGATTAATACAGAGAGTATCGGCTTATGCGTGAAATCCCGCTCGTACCCGTGCTGATCGCCGGCGGCGGCCCGGTCGGCACCACCCTGGCGCTGGATCTCGCGTTCCGCGACGTTGCCTCGATCCTCGTCGAAGAACGTCTCGAAATTCCGCCGAATCCAAAGTGCAACACGACGAACGCACGCTCGATGGAGCATTTCCGCCGCCTCGGGTGCGCGGACGCGATCCGGCGGGTCGGGCTGCCACTCGATCGCGCCACCGATGTCGTCTATGCGACGCGCTGGATTGGCAAGGAGTTGACGCGCTACCCCTTGCGCTCGGCGCAACAGGTCATGGATCGCGCGGAACATACCGGCGCCATCGACGCTTACTGGCCAACTCCGGAACCCCAGCACCGGGTGTCGCAACTCGCGATGGAACCCGTGTTGCGCGAGCACACGAAGCAATTCCCGCAGTGCGATTATCGCGAAGGCTGGCGCTTCCTCGATTACACCCAACACCCCGATTACGTCGACTGCGAGGTGCTGCATATCGCGAGCGGTGAGACGCATACGATCCGGTGCCGCTACCTCGTGTCCTGCGAAGGTGCGCGCAGCTCGATCAGGAACCGCATGGGTGCGCGACTCGCCGGGCGCGAAGTCGTGACGAAACTCTGCACGACGTATATCCGCGCGCCGGAAATCCAGCGACGCTGGCCGCACAAGCCCGGCTGGATGCACCGGATCTACAATCCGGATGGCGAAAGTCATATCGTTGCCATCAACGGCACGGATCTGTGGCTGCACCACTCCTTCCTCGGGCCGGATGCGGATCTCGATGCCCACGATCATCGCCCCGCAATCAACAACGCGTTCGGTTTCGCTTTCGACTACGAAGTTCTCGGGCAGGAGCGATGGACCGCACGAGCCATGGTCGTCGACCGTTACCGGGACGGGCGCGTGTTCCTGTGCGGCGATGCGGCGCACATCTGGATCCCGATGGGCGGCTTCGGTATGAACGCGGGGGTCGAGGACGCGGTGAATCTCGCGTGGAAACTCGGCGCCACCCTGTCCGGCTGGGCCGGGCCGGCGATACTCGACAGCTACGAGCAGGAGCGGCGTGCGATCGGTCAGCTCGTCGCCGGCTCCGCGGCGCGGATCCTCGAAACGATGTACAAAATCCCCGTCGACGACCCGCTGTTCGAGGCCGATGGCAGCGCGGCCGACGCGCGCCGCGCGGAAATCGGGCATTCGATTACGCGGCACAACATGTCCGAATTCGACAGTATCGGCATGCAACTCGGCGTGTCCTACGATACCTCGCCGATAATCTGCCACGATGGCAGCGAGGCGCCGCCCTTCGCCATCGATCGCTATACGGAATCATCCCGTCCCGGTGTACGCGCCCCGCACTTCTGGCGCGCGAACGGCGCGGCCCTGTACGACGAACTCGGACCGGCGTACACGCTGCTGCGGATCGGCAATGCGCCACCTGACGCACATGACCTCGTCGCCGCGTTTGCCGCCGCGAATGTGCCGCTCACGGTGCTCGACGTCGCGGAACCCGAAGCCGTCACGAAATACGAACGCTATGCGCTCGTGCTCATCCGCCCCGATCAGCACATCGCCTGGCGTGGCCGATCGCTGCCGCGCGATCCCGGCGGCGTTGTCGCCACGCTCACCGCCACGGCCGACACCTGAGGAGGAACACAACGATGCAGGAAATTATTGCCCGCAAGATTGCAACAGGCCTCGTATTCGGCGAGGGGATCCGCTGGAACGGTTCATCTCTCGTGCTGTCGGACATGCTCGGCAAACGGGTCGTCAATGTGGACGTGCACGGCGGCGAGGTGACGACCGTCGTTCCGATCGAGGCGCAACCGAACGGTCTCATCGTGCGCGACGACGGCTCGCTGCTGATCAACTCGATGTTCGACTGCAAGCTGCTCGTGCTCGCTGACGGCAAGCTCTCGACGTATGCGGACCTGTCCACGGTGGCGACCGGCTACCTCGGCGATATCGTCGATGACGGCCGCGGCGGTTATTACGTCGATGACGTCGGCGCACGCGTCCTGCACGGAGAAAAACCCGCGCCCGGTCGCCTTATCTATGTCAGTCCGGAACGTGAGCTGCACGTCGTCGCCAGCGGGCTCGCGTTCGCGAACGGGATCGTGATCTCGCCGGACGGCAAGCGCCTGTATCTCGCCGAAACGATGATCTCGACGATCAAGGCGTACGCGATCGGTGCTGACGGCTCGCTCGGTGAGGGACGGGTGGTCGCGGATTTCACCGGCGAAAGCCGCATCGACGGTATGACGATGGACAGCGAGGAAGCGTGCTGGGCGTGCCTGCTCGACCGCGACCGGGTCGTGCGCGTCACGCCGGGCGGCGAGCGCACCCATGCAGTCGTGGTGCCGGACAGCGAACCCATTGCGTGCACGATCGGCGGCGCGGATGGCCGGCAACTGTATATCACCGCGATCGAGGCGCTGCACGGCAAGAATATTTTCGAGGAAATGATGGCCGGCAGGGTTCGCGCGAACGTCTGGTGCGCGGCAATTCCGTTCGCCAAGGGCGGTGCACGTCCATGAAATCGAAACCCGTGCCCTGCGCCACGGGCGTTCACGACCCCGCTGCGCAAGCACATCCGAGCCGGACCGGCGATGAATAGAAAAAGCCCCGAAAACCACACGCGCGAGCTGATTATTGCCGCGGCCCTGAAGCTCGTGTCGCAAAACGGCTACGCCGGCACGAGCATTGCGAAGATCTGTGACGAGGCCGGGCTGAATGCAAGTTCCGTGTACTGGTTCTTTGAGAACAAGGAAGACCTGTTCGTGTGCACGATCAAGGAAGCCGCCGAGGAATTCCTCGCGGCGGTCAGGATCCCGGCGCACCCGGATCCGGCAAGCCCGGAACAGGTCAGCAGCGAATTGATCAAGTCGCTCGCCCGACGCCTCGAAACGAATGCGAGTTTTCTGCGCCTGCTGTTGATCATGATGCTCGAAGAACGGAACCTGCCCGCGGAACTGCGCAGCAAGATCGCGCAGATCCGCGCCGGGTCGCTCGCGTGGTGGGAAGATTTTCTGGGCCACGTGTTCGCGCCCCTGGGACAGACGACGGCCGGCATCTTCGCAACCGACTTTGCCCCGTTCTGCCGCGCCACGATCAATGGTGCGTTTATCGCGCAGCAATATGGTGAACCGATTGACCTCGAACAGGTGATGCGCCAGCTCGTGCTGCTCATGTCGGCGTTGCTCGACAGGATCGCGCGGGAACAGTAAGCACCCGGCGCGCCGGGCTCCCGCGGGCCGGGAGCCCGGCCGCACGGCTGGCGAAACCACTGCGCATGATTCAGGTCAATTGTGTCTGCACGGGGTTTTGTATAAACAGGCGACACGGACCGCGGGCGCCGGCCGATCCGGCTGCAATCCATGTCCATACAAGCGATCCCGCGACCCGGGCCATCCGGGGTGTGGGCCGAGGTAACGAGAGGAGGAAATTTCAATGGCAGATCAGAAAACCAGCGGGGCGGGCGAAAACGAGCGCTACGACGCGATCGTCGTCGGCGCCGGCATCGCCGGGCTCTACCAGCTCCATCGCTTGCGCGAGCTCGGTTTGAAAGTGAAATCGTTCGACGCTGCCAGTAATGTCGCGGGTACGTGGTACTGGAACTGTTACCCCGGCGCGCGGGTCGATTCACAATCCTATGTCTACCAGTACTGGTTCTCCGATGAATTGATCAACGAGTGGAACTGGAGCGAACGCTTTCCGGCGCAACCGGAGACGGAACGCTATCTGAATTTTGTCGCCGACAAGCTCGACCTGCGCAAGGACATCCAGTTCAACACGCGCGTAACCGCCGCGGACTGGGACGACGACGAGCACGACTGGACCGTGCGTACGGACCAGGGCGATGTCGTGAAGACGAAATTCCTGATCAGCTGCACGGGTATGTTGTCCGCGCCGAAAGTACCGCCGTTTCCCGGTCATGAAAAATTCCGCGGACAAATCGCGCACACGGCGCGTTATCCGCGCGAGGGTATCGACCTCGCCGGCAAGCGGGTCGGGGTTGTCGGCACCGGCGCGACCGGCATCCAGGTCATCCAGACGATCGCGGATGAAGTGGGTGAACTCGTCGTGTTTCAGCGCACCGCGCAGTACGGCGTACCGATGCGGAATTACAAATTCACGGACGAGGAACGCGCGCACTGGAAAGCGAAAGCGCATGAACTGAAAGATCGCGTCCAGCAGACGTTCACCGGTTTTGACTTCGACCTCGACAATGGCTCGTGGCACGACTATACGAAGGAGCAGCGCCGCGAGATCCTCGAAAAATACTGGGCCGACGGCTCGCTCGCGATGTGGACCGGCACGTTTCCGGAGATTCTCGTCGAAGAAGAAGCGAACGCCGAGGTGTCCGAGTTCGCGCGGGAAAAAATCCGCGCGCGGATCGACGACCCCGCCGTCGCCGAGATCGTCGTACCCACGGCTTACGGCTTCGGTACGTACCGCGTACCGCTCGAAAACGGTTTCTACGACGCGTTTAACCGCGATAACGTCAGGGTTGTCGATGTTCGCGAGGCGCCAATCGAGTGCTTCACGGAAACGGGCCTGAAAACGGCCGACGCGGAATACGACCTCGACGTCGTGATCCTGGCCACCGGCTTCGACGCCGGCACTGGCTCACTGACGCAGATGAACATTCACGGCCGCGACGGCCGCTCGCTCAGCGAGGAGTGGGGTCGCGACATCCGCTCGACGCTCGGGCTGCAGGTTGCGGGCTACCCGAACCTGTTTACCGTCGCCGGGCCGCTCGCACCGTCAACGGCGTTCTGCAACATGACGACGTGCCTGCAGCAGCAGGTGGATTGGGTTACCGATTGCATGACGTATCTGCTCGACAAGGGCAATGTGTCGATCGAACCGAGCGTCGAGAAGCAGGATGAGTGGGTACAGCACCACGACGACACGGCGAACGCGACGCTCATGATGAAAACGAACTCGTGGTACACGGGCGCGAACATCGACGGCAAGCCGCGACGCCTGCTGTCCTACATCGGCGGGGTCGGCAACTACCGGCGCATCTGCGACGAAGTGAAAGACAGCGATTACGCGGGCTTCGTGATCGACTGAGGGTGACGGTTACCGCGGATCCGGCCCCGGCTCCGCGGCACGCCGATGTCAGATTCGCGCACCCGCGGCCCGGTTCACCCGCCGGCCGCGACCTCGCCGATTTCGCGTGGCAGATCGCGCAACCGCGGCATCACTTCAGCGGCGAACAGCCGCTGCGACTGGCGGGCGACGGGCTCCGGCATGCCGCGCATGCGAAACACGATACACATGCGGCGCGCACCGCTGGCCTTCAGCGCCTCGCGCAACTGCTCGCATACACTCTGCGGCGTGCCGACGACCGTGCCCGCGAATGCCGGCAGGTACATCTCGACTTCTTCATCCGGCATGCCGCGCGCCGCGAGCGTCGCGCGTGCGGTTTGGGTTGAATGCGCCTGGGCCCGCTCGGCTTCCGCATCCGTCGGCGCCACGATCACCGAAGTGATACCGATGAAGTTCGCGCCGCTCGCGCTGTGCCCGGCGGCTTCGGCGGCGCTGACGTAACGTTCGAAAATCGGCCGCGCCGCGGGGGCGAGGAAGCTGAAAAGATTCTGCCCCAGCGTACCGACCCACTCGCCCACTTCGGGGCGCGTCGCGGGCATCCACACGCGCATGCGGGGATTGAACGGTTTCGGGTACACGGTGGACGGTTCGCTGATCCGGTGATACTTGCCGGCAAACGTCATCGAGGTTTCGCGCAACGCGCGCAGCAGCAATTCGAGGCCTTCGGCATAGCGTGCATCGAGTTCGCTCGCCTCGGGTGTGTAGCGCGCGCGCTCGACCGAGAAATTCCCCTTGCCGACCCCAATCTCGGCACGCCCGTTGCTCAGCATATCGAGCATGCCCGCTTCTTCGGCGAGCCGCCACGGATTGTGTACGCTCAACACCTGGACTGAATGGCCGAGGCGGATACGGCTCGTTTCCCGCGCGAGCGCCGCGAGATACACGTTCGGTGACGGCACCATCGTCCAGCCGTCGAAATGATGCTCCGTGGTGACAAGCCCGTCGTAACCGAGCGCTTCAGCCTCTTTCGTATCCGCGATCGTACTCTCGAACGTCGCGCGCGCCGAGGCCGGATCGTAAGCCTCGGGCGACCAGTCGCCTTCGTATTGCATCGCGTCACAGCGAATGAACTTGATGATCCCCGGTTCCTCGTCCCAGCGCGGAACGATCGCCTCGTTACGTGGTTTTATTTGCGCCGACATCGATGGCTCTCCCAGATAATTGCGACGATTCGATCGCGAACATAACACGGCCATCGCGGACGGTGCCAAGGCGACACCGCACGTGCGTCAGGTCCGCGGACCGACGGAAGCACCCGCGGGTAAAAACCGCGGTTGAGACCGCTCACCCGGGCCCGCGATCGCAAGCGCGGGAATCTACGTCGCGCCGAGTACCGACGCGCGCAACACCTCCGTCAGTTTCCGGACGAGAACCGCGCGCTGATACGGCTTGATGATGAAGTCATTCGCACCGGCCTTAAGGCACGTGCGCACGAGCTGCTCGTCGTGGTTACCGGTCAGCATGATCACGGGCACGGCGGCGAATTCCGGCGTCGCACGCAGGCGTTTCAGCACCTCGATGCCGGTCAGGTCGGGCATTTCATAGTCCAGCAGGACCACGGCCGGATGGCGGTTGCGAATTTGCGCAAACGCTTCTATCGCAGTGCCGGCAAATGCCAGTTCGAGTGGCGCGTCGCTCAGGGCCGCGCGTACGGCCTTGTGCTGAAACTCGTCGTCGTCGACGACGAGAACAACGAGGCGGGCGGCCGGAACATCCCGGAGACTGCGGGTTGCCGCGAGTTCCGGTTCAAGGTTGTGTCTGAACTCGTTCAGCCACGTCTCGATCGGGTTTCTCCACGATTCGATCGATTCAAAACTCGCGGCAACGACGGAATCACGGAACTTGCCGAACTCATCGCGCACGACGGCGGCGTCCTTGACCTCGACCGCGCCGCTCAAGCCGCCCTCGATAATTCGTTGCTCCAATCCGCTGAGTTCATGCCGTATGTTCGAGGCGCTCTCCTTGATGGAATTGCCGAGCTCTGCCGTGTTTGTAGTCTGCGCGGAGATTTCGCGTTCGATCGCGGCTTCGAGCTGCGTGAGGTGTTTTGCCTGTGCCGCGATCGCGTCACGTAAAGCGCGCGTGTCCTCGGGTGCTTCTAGGGTCCGCGCGGCATGGTGTACCGCCATCGACAAGCGCGGAAAGTCGTAAGTCAGTGGCCAGAACAGCACGTAATCATTGAAGTGCCCCTTGCGACATAGATCGTAGACTTCGCGCACGTTGTCTTTCGAGCAAAGTACGATCGTGACGTGCTGTTGGGTGTGTACCGCGGGGCACAAACGGTAGAGCCCGAGGTAGTAACGTTCCGCGGCTTCGAGCGCCTCGAAAGCAAGGATCACGATATTCGGCTTTGCCGCATCGAAATCGGCCGCGGCGGAATCCGGATCCGTCGACAGCAGGATATGTTTAAACTCGTCCTGCAACAGGGAGCCGCACATCTCGGCGTCCTTGATCGAATCCGAAGCGATCAAAATTCGTGCTTCCATAACTACGCTCCGTGTGAAGCCCGGCCCGCAAACAAGCTTGCGTCGCCGGAATACCGCACGCACGGGCTGCCGTACGGAGGCGCGCCGTCGCGTGCGGGCCTACGGGTTGAAGTTGTCATGTGAATTGTGCCGGTAGCTGTCGATTGCGCGGACGGCTTCGGCGAGCGCGCGCTCGAACGCGGCGTAGCGAGCCACAGCCTCGTTTCCGGCCACCGGTCCATCTGCCTTTTCGAGGTCCTCGCAGCGTGCGCCAAGCCTGATCGCACCGACGGACCGCGAAGACGATTTGAGTCGATGGGCAAGCGCGGTAAGCGTCTTCGCATCACCTGCCGCGATCGCGGCTTGCATTGCCGCGTGACTTTCTGTCGCGGACTGTTGGAAATCGTCGAGAAACTCATGGACTACGGCCGGTTCATCGCCAACGAGATCGATCAATACGCTGACGTCCAGCACCGGTTGGTCCTGCGAGCTGGCGTCACCAACGTCCGTGTGTTGCGCTCCCGGCAACCAATTTTCCAGCATTGCTTTCAGGCTGTCGAGGTCCACCGGCTTTGTAAGATAGCCATCCATGCCGTGTTGCCGACATTTTTCGGCTTCGTCTTTCAGGGCGTTCGCAGTCAATGCAATGATTGGAAGACGCCGGTCGCCGGCTTCTTCGTGACGAATCGCCTCGGTGAGTTCATAGCCGTCGAGCTCCGGCATGTGCAGGTCCGTCAACAGGATCGCGTAGTTGTCCGAGCGCCATGCATTCAGCGCGACGCGACCGTTGTCCGCGATGTCCGCGGCGTATCCGAGCAGCGTCAGCTCGCGCCGAATCACTTTCTGATTGATCTCATTGTCTTCCGCCACGAGGATCAGGCGGTTCTCTGCCCGCGCGGTTTCCCGCGACGGGGGCGTAAACGCAGCGTTCAAAGCGGCATCGAAGGGCGCGTCATGTTCCGGATCAATACGCCCGGCGGCAACGCCTACCGCCCTGAGGAAACCGCCGCGTGACATCGCGTCGCCGTCAATCGTCGTCACCCCCGGCGCCGTTGTCCGCGCGCTCCGCCGTTCCCCGTCTTCGATGATCACGAGCGGCGGCGGGACGTCGTCGGACAACTGCTCGCGCCACTCCTGCACCACAGCCTTGCTCGCTTCGACGACCACGACGGGATTTTCCGACCCGCGCGCGGACACGCGCTCCGCGACGGCGTCAAGGTCGGTGCAAACCTCCGTCGCGGCCCCGGCGTGCGCGAGATAGCGGGCCCAATCGTGTGCGCGCGCGCGGTGCCGCGGCGCCGCGACGAAACAGGCCAGGCCGCCGAGATCGGGTTCCGGGGGCGGCAGGGACGAGTTCTCGTCGGCCTCGACCGGAATCGTGACGGTGAACGTCGAGCCGCGTCCCGGTGTGCTGTCCGCCTCTATCGTCCCGCCGAACAGGGTCACGAGTCGTCGACAGATCGACAGCCCGAGGCCGCTGCCGCCGAAGCGCCGCGTGGTGGACGCTTCCGCCTGGACGAATGGTTCGAACAGGCTCTTCTGCACGTCCTCGGACATGCCGATACCGTTGTCTATGATGCGCATGCGAACGTGGAACGGCCCGTCCGGTTCCACCCGCACATCAACCTGGCCCCGCTCGGGTTTTTCGCCGGAGAACTTGATCGCATTCGATACGAGATTGTTCAGGATCTGGCGCAAGCGCACGCTGTCGCTCAATACCCAGCGCGGTAATTCCGGATCGACGTACAGATACAGGCCCACCGCACGGCGTGCCGCCGTGGGCTTCAGCGCCGCGCAGACAGATTCCGCTTCATGTTGCAGCGAAACCGGCTCGCGCTCGAATTCGATACGTCCCGCTTCGATTTTCGAGAAATCGAGGACATCGTCGATAACGCTCAGCAGGCCCGTCGCCGACTCGCTGATCATCTCGACGAGTTCTAGCTGGCCCGGCTGCAAACTCGTTCGCGACAACAATTCGACACTGCCGATCACGCCATTCATCGGGGTGCGAATTTCATGACTCATCGCGGCGAGAAACGCTGATTTCGCCGCGTTGGACTGCTCCGCCAGCACCCGCGCTTCGCGGTCCGCCTGCTGCGCTTCGCGTTCTGCCAGATCGCGTGACAGGGCAATGAACCTGCCCCGCTCGCCGGACAGCGTGATGTACTGCAACGCGATCTCGCACCGCAGCGTGCCGCCACCGGCCTGCCGGATCCGGGTCGGGTAGCGCAACACCGGGTAGGTACCATCGATCAACGACTGCAGGGTGCTGCGAAACCCGGCTTCGTCCAGATCGGCCGTGATCTCGAGCGGGGTCATCCCGATCAACTCGGCACGGTCGTAGCCGACCTGTTCGACCGCGCGCTCGTTCACATAGGTGAACTGCAGCGTGTCGGCGTCGAAAATAAACGCACCGTCCACAATCGCGTCGAGTGTCGCGAGTGCCTGACGCATGTCCTGCTGCGCCTTGATCCGAATCGAAAGATCACGCACGGCGGCGGAAATAAACAGGCCGTCTTCCGCCTCTATCGGACTGAGGCTGATTTCCACCGGAAACTCGGAACCGTCCTTGCGCACCGCCAACAAACCGCCGCTACGGTTTCCTATGATGCGCCGTTTGGGGTTCGCAAAAAGATGCTCGCGCAGCGAGGCGTTTTGATCGCGCACGGCGGCCGGCACGAGTCTATCGAGTGATCCCCCGAGTAACTCCTCACGTTGCCAGCCGAACATTCTTTCCGCCGCCAGGTTTACGAGTTCGATCGTGCCGCTGCGGTTAAACATGATCATCGCATCCGGCGCGAACTCCATGAGGTCGCGGTAACGTCGCCGGTGACGTTCGCGCTCCAGCGCCGCGGCCGTGCCAAGCGCGAAGATACGCATGATCCGTTGCAGCGTGCCGTAGTCGGGAAACGGCGTTCTCCGCATCGCACACACGAGTCCGACCACCCGGCCGCTCGATGTCAGGATCGGTTCCGCGGCGTAGCACTCGATCGAATACTGTTCGAATAATGCGACGTACGGGAACTGCGCGCGGGCGCCGTTGGCGACGACGACATTACGTTCCCCGCGCAGGACTTCCGCCCCGGGTGCGCTGCGGGCATCGATCGAGAATTCGCGCACCGGCTCGCCGTCGGCAAACAACGCGCTCGGACGCAAAACCTCCGGGTCGCCGTCGCTTACCGCCGCGATCAGCAGCGCGTGGGCTCCGGCGATACGGGCCAGTCGTCGCGCCGCATCGTTCATGTAGGTCTCGCCCTCGAGCGCGAGCATATGCGTGGAAACCGCGTGCGTCGCGAGTTCGATTTGTTTGCGCTCGGTAATATCCTGGATCTGCGCGATGAAGTGGCGCGGCGTGCCGTCGTCATTGACGACGAGCGAAACGCTCGACAGAACCCACACGATATGGCCGTCGTCATGGTAGTAGCGCAGCCGCATCTGGTAGTGATCGATCTCGCGGGCAACGAGACGCTGCCGCTTTTCCTGTTCGAGAGCGAGATCTCCGGGGTGCGTGATGCTTCGTAGCGTGTTGATCACGAGTACTTCGCGCGGGTATCCGAGCATCGCGCACAGTGCGGCGTTCGCCTCGATGAACCTTCCGTCCGGTGAAATCAAAGCGATACCGATGCTGGAGTGGGTCATCACCGAACGGAACCTTTCCTCACTTGCGCTTAAGGCCGCGGTGCGTTCGGCAACACGAGACTCGAGTTCATCGTTCAATACCCTCAGCTGTTCCAGCATTTCCCTGCGCTCGGTAATGTCGACACCGATGCCCAGCAATTGGGTTGGCACCCCATTCGCATCACGGATCGCGACTTTCGAGGTTCGCAGATAACGAACCACGCCGGAACGCGTTGTGATGCGTTCTTCGGGAACTTCGACCGCTTCGTCGCTGGCCAGCACGAAGCGGTCGCGGGCAGCGTATTCGTCCGCCTGGGCGGCAGGGAAAATGTCGTAGGAATTCTTGCCGAGCAGGTATTCACGCGAGTACCCGAGAATTTTTTCACCCGCGCGATTCATGCGCAGAAAGCGAAAATCATCGACGCTCTTCGTAAACACGAGCACCGGGATGTTCTCGATCACTGACTCGAGTTCGCTCCTTGCGATCTCGAGATCGCGCATCGCATTCTCGCGCCCGGTGATGTCGACGGCGCTGGCGATGAGGTGGGTGATGTCGCCCGCGTCGTCGCGCAGGGGTGCAAGCATAAAATCCAGGCAAAAGTAGGTGCCGTCCGCGCCATGCGCACCGATGTCGAAGCGGGAACTCTCACCCCGTCCGGCGCGCTCGACGGCAGCGCGTAGTTTGGCCTGTATGTCAGGGAACTCGGTGAACCAGGCGCCCTCCCAGATCAGCTTGTCGATGGGGTTGAAGTCAGACGTATCAACGGCAACGAGTTCGAATGGCAAGCGGTTGATCCAGATGAAGGCCCCGTTCACGTCGAGGACGCCGACGAACACGAACAGACCGTCGAGCACGCGCTTGAGATGGGCTTCACTGGCGCGGCTCGCCTCTTCGGCGATTCTGCGTGCCGTGATGTCGAGATGACTGCCGTACATCATCAGGGGCTTGCCTTCCGGCGTGCGCGAATAGACCCGGCCATTGTCGATCACCCAGCACCAGTCGCCGTTCTTGTGTCGCAAGCGGCATTCAAAATTAAATTCGGGGGTTTCGCCGTTGAAATGCGCCTGGAGCCGGCGCGTGCATTCCTCGCGATCGTCCGGATGGAGAAAATCCATCCAGGTTTCGATGGCAAGTGGTGCGAGTTCCTCCAGCGTGTAACCGATGACTTCGGCCCAGCGTTCATTGAACTGTATCTCGCCGGTCTGGATGTTCCACGCCCAGGTGCCGACATTCGCCCCTTTGACGATGTTGTCGAGGCGCCAGCGTTGCTCGCTCAACGCGTTCTTGATTTCCGCCGTTTCGCGATAATCGCGAAACACGATCACGATACCCGCTGTCCGCCGTGTACCCCGGCTCACCGGTGCAATCATCCAGCCGACCGGGTGCCGCGTACCGTCGCGTGCAAGGACGGTGTGAATCAGATCCTCGGGGTCCTGTAAACCCGCGACAATATCCGGCATCGATGGCAGTGCAACCGGCTCGTCGGCCGCGCCGGAAACCGGACGAAATATGTCGTCCACCGCACGTCCGACGGCTTCCTCGTGCGTCCACCCGGTCAGCTTCGCGGCAACGGGATTGAGCCACACGACCCGCCGTTGCTCGTCCGTGGCGATCACCGCGTCGGTAATGGAATGGAGTGTGATGGCGAAATCATGGGCGACCGTATCGAGCAGTCGCATCGGGCTTTGCGCTTCGCGCTCCACCGTGTGTACGCGTCGGGCCATCAGGATCGAGCCGATGAAAATGAGGAAAAAGGCGCAGCCGGCCTCGAGGTAGACGAGCGTTTCCCGCGCCAGCGCAGGTTTGCCGGACAGTCCGAAATTGAGCACGCCAAGCACTGCCGGTACAACGAGCGCCAGCACCAGACCCCAGGTCCGCACTGTGGCGGCCGACTGTTCGTGGTCACGGCTCGGGTTCGCGCAGGCAGCGCCAACGGAGATCTTGTCCGGACGGTTCATTTCGACGGTCGGAGAGTGGGTTTGCGTTCGCCGCACCTGTTCAAAGCAGCCGCCGGGCCGTCGGCACGACGGCGATGCTGCAACGCACCACGAGCGCCGCCCGGCGGTTCGCGCGGCCCGCTATCGCCGTGAAAACCGTTGTGCGGCCCAAGCGACGGCCCGCGCCAGTGGCGCACCGGCTTACCGCGTGGGGTCACGGGATCGAGCAACCCGGGCAAGTGCAGCGTTGTGTCGATGTGTGGCGAAACCGCAGCCGTGAATACGGACCTTGTCTGTTTCACCATGATTACGCGTGTTCCCTGATCCGGAGTTCGTGGCTCCGCCGCAGACGCTCGGGTGCCACTTATTGTGTAACGGCCACGGTTACCGGAATTTGAATTGCGCGACGGTCGAATCGTCGTTCGGGTTCGAGCAGCGGCTCAATCGCCCCCTGGATCAGCCACCGGCACGGGCAAACCGGTCGCCGCAACGGGACCCGACGCGGCCCGGCGGATTCACATTCAGCAGCGGTTTTTGGGCGGGATCGAGAGGGCGCCGGCTCGCGCCGGGGAACCCGGGCCGGAACGGGACAGGCATAGATTAGCAGCACGGACCGCGCCGCAACAGGACAGGCATAGATCACGGTCGGAACGGGACACGCGGCCGGAACGGGACAGGCATAGATTGGCAGCACGGACGAATGGCGGAGTCGGACGTGTGAGTAGGACCTGTGCGGACCCGTGCGGACAGGCATACGTGCGACCTGGACCTGTGCGGACAGGCATAAATTGAAAGAATTCACCAAGCTCGATAGCCTAAGGCCGTAAGTTTCCGAACCCGGAGGTCAAGGATGACCCAGTCAAGAGCGAGCCTCGTGTGCGTCGAGGATACCCCCTATTATCATTGCGTCGGCCGTTGCGTCAGACGCGCGTTTCTGTGCGGATTTGATGAGCGCTCCCAGCGCTCCTATGAGCATCGGCGCGTTTGGATGAGCGAGCGGCTGGCACGACTCACCGAAGCCTTTGCAATTGACGTGTGTTCCTACACGCTGATGAGCAATCACTACCATCTCGTTATACGACTCACGCCAGAGCGAACCGAGTCCTGGTCGAGTCGAGACATCGTCGAGCGCTGGCTGACGTTGTTCAGGGGGACCGACGAAGCCCGTCAATTCCTCAACGGTGAGACCTTGGAACGGGAGGCGAAACGCAGCCTCGAGGTTGATATCGGGAAATGGCAGCGCCGTTTGGGTGACTTATCCTGGTTCATGCGGTGTTTCAACGAATACATCGCGCGGAAAGCGAACGCGGAAGATGAGTGCACGGGTCATTTCTGGGAATCTCGTTTTAAATCACAAGCCTTGCTCGATGAAGTGGCATTAATCACCGCCATGACTTATGTCGACCTGAACCCCGTCCGGGCCACCGTCGCCGATTCCATAGAGACAAGTGATTACACCTCAATACAAGACCGGTGGCGCGCGGCGATGGGTCAACAACATCGGTTGAGCGACGAACAAAGACCGCGTCTGATCCCGTTCATGGACGTGCCAAGCGCTAACGACGGTGACGCCCTGCCCTTCAGTCTCGCCGACTACCTGGACCTGGTCGACACGACCGGTCGATGCATTGTTCAAGGAAAGCGCGGCTTCATTTCGGCCACCAAACCGGCGTTGATCGGCAGGCTGTCAATCAATGAGCATCAATGGTTCGACACGGTGAGGCATTTGCACAATCGTTACGAATTGGCGATCGGGACGCCTGAGTGTCTTCGACAATTGGCCGTTCGCAAGGGAAAACGGTGGATGCACGGTATCGGTAACGCCAATCGCTACTATTTGCTGCCGGATACCTGAGCGCGACGTTCAGCCGCCAAACGCACTTTTCGATAATCGGCCTGGCACTGCAGGCGACGGGCGATAGTGTCTTCGTGGATCACGCGCGCACTGCTAACCCGTGCTGTCTTAGTCTGAGAAGAGCCGGTTACATCTAAAACACGAATCCGTTGGACTGGTTTGCTCGCGCCGCTGTATACGGCGATGTAGATGAAGGCCGTTTCAATTCATGCATGTCCTTTAAAAAAATAAATCGCGTAGGATCGACATTTCCAGGCAGCGGAAGTTTACCGCTCGCATTAACGAGTCGTGGCCGCGCCAGCGCGCGGCGTAATGAAAGGAGCTAGAGATAATGCCCATTGATGTCGAGAACTTTCGCAACCGCCGCAACGACGATCGCTGGAATCGCATGTCCGTCGGCGACATCATCGAGCGTATGACGTGGAACGAGCCGGACAAGCTCGCGTTGATCATGACCCCCGACTGCACCGTCAATCCCCGCTACGCGCGGGTGACGTACCGCGAGGCGAACCGGCTCATCAATAAAATCGCGCATGCGCTGCTCGCGCTCGACCTGCCGCCGGCCGCGCGGGTCGCGCTCATGTGCGACAACTCGAACGAGGCCTGGCTGAGCAAAATCGCCATCGCGAAAGCCGGCCTGGTCGCCGCGCCGATCAACGTGATGATGGCACCGGACGTCATCGCGGACACGCTGGCGCATGTCGAAGCGAACGTTGCCATTGTCGATCAGGCGCAATGGACGAAGCTCGGGGCGCAACTCGGCGCCACCGGCATCCGGCCGATCATGGCAATCGGCACGGACGAGGATTACGGCATTCCCGGTTTCGATGCGTTCATCGAAGGCCACAGCGAGCTCGAACCCGACGTCACGATCCATGCCGACGACATCTGGGAAATCCTGTTCACCTCGGGCACGACCGCGCGGCCGAAGGCGGTCATGATTTCGCATGCCTACAGTTACACCGCGTGTTACAGCCATCTGCTCTCGTTCACGCGCGGCCTCGACCACGAAAGCGAGCTGCGCCACGCAACGTTCACGCCGATGATCTACCACATCGGCGATCACACGTGCATGCTCGCACCGCTACTCGCCGGTGGCACCGCGATCGTGGGACGCAAACCGGAAGGTCGCGAGATGGCGGAAACCTGCACGCGCGAACGGGTGACATGCCTGTTCGGTGGTTCACCGCAATTCGTCGAGAGCCTGATCGGCGCCGTGCAGGACTCCCCGTTCGCGTACGACCTGAGTGCGCTGACGGTCATGTATTTCGGCTGGGCCCCGCTGTCACCCGGCACATTGGCGACGTTTCGCCGTCTGTGCAGTCCGCGGCTGAAAGTCTACGAAATCATCGGGCAGACCGAGGCCGTCGCCTGCCACCGTTTCTATATCGATCGCCATCCGGAGATGTATCTGCGCGAGGCGCCGGCGGTCAATCACGTCGGCAAACCGAGCCCGATCATGGCGGCCACGGTATTCGACGAGGACGATAACGACCTGCGCGGCCAGCCCGGCGTACCTGGCGAGGCCGTTTACCGCTCGCCAGCGATGTTCTCGGGCTACTACCGCGATCAGGCCGCGACGGAAGAGGCGCTCAGCGGCGGCTGGTTTCATTCCGGCGACAGCTTCGCCTATCACGACGAAGAAATCCGGCTCATGGTCGATCGCTACAAGGACATCGTTAAGTCCGGCGGTGAAAATGTCTCCAGCATTCGGGTCGAAACCGTCCTGCAACAGCACCCGCAAATTGCCCGCGCCGCGGTCGTCGGCATCCCGGATGACCGTTGGGGCGAAGCCGTCACCGCGTGCGTCATTCCCGCGCAAGCCGGTACGGTCGATGAACAGGCCGTCATCGCGTTCGCACGCGAGCGCCTCGCCGGCTTCGAGACGCCAAAGCGGATCGTCGTCGTCGACGAGTTTCCGACCACGGTCGGCGGGAAAATCCTCAAGTACAAATTGCGCCAGGCTTTGAGTGCTGACGCCTGAGCGCGCCGGTCTCGAGCACACGCGGCATTGAGGGCCAAAGGCATCGCGATCGTCGGCGGACCCGGATCGGGCATTGCACGAACCCGCGCGCGGCGCGGCGCGGTATGTGTCCGTTCAGGAGGAATCGGGACAAAGCGGATAACCTCGCACGCGGCATCGCAGCGGCTGGCGGCAAAGCCGTCGTGCCGTCGCCTGACGTCCGCGCCCCGGATCCGGTGAGCCGACCCAAAGACGCGCGGACGACTTCGACGCGAACGTGTTCGCCACGGGACTCGCGTTGTCATTGAAACCGCGCGTCGAAGTCGGTGGAGAGGGCTTCGACTACAGCTATCGGTTTGGTGTCCGTGGCGCGTTCAATGTGATCAAGCACGGTGCGCTGGCGCTGAAGGATGCCGGCGGCGGCAGTATCGTCATGATCCTGACCACCGCCGTGCTGCGCACGCTCGAACACGACGGTATGTCCGGCGGACCAAAAACCGCCGTTGCCGCACTTAGCAAACAGGTGGCGCGCGAGACGGTACCGTATAACGTCCGCTGCAACGGGCTCGCGCTCGCGGTGATCGATGCCGCGCTCATCTATCCGTACAAGCTCGTGAACGACCCTTACGCCCAGGGTGTGATCAACGCGATGGTCAGTAACACGCCATCAGGTCGCACGGAGCGTGCCGTAAGAAGTCAGCGCGGTCGTGGATTTTCTCGTGTCGCCCGGTGCGGGGTATATAAACGGGCAGATTATCGGGGTGGATGGCGGGTTCAGCGCGTGAGTTGTGCCGGCGATACCGCTTCCTACGAGATGATCACGGTAATGTCCGGATCAACGAGGAGTTGCGCGCCAATATCATCGTGGCCGTAGTTCGCGTAGCTGACCCCACCGATATCAACGGCATCGCCCTGCTGCCAGCCCTGCCCGGTGGATTCGACGCTGTCGCCACTGTCACCATCGATGCGGAGTTGGCGTGTTGGCGCGTCGTCGAACAATGCCGCGCGGTCCGGTAGTGCCAGCACGTCGTGAATGTCGAGCCTGACGGTATTGTTCCCGCTGCCGGTCAGGTCGATAACCTCGATGTTCTCGATATTGCGTGCATTATCGAAGTCGAGAACGAGCTCGGCGCCGGTAAACAACAAAGTATCGACGCCACTGCCGCCATCGACTTTTGCCGTATCCGCCGGATCGTAGATCAACGTGTCGTCTCCGGCGCCGCCATTCAGGGTGTCGTTGCCCGCGCCACCATCGAGCGTGTCATTCCCGCGTCCGCCGATAAGGATGTCGTCGTCCCCGGTGCCGTTCAGCGTGTCATTTTCATCCTGCCCGAGAAAGTCGACCTTATCCGCAAAATCGCGTCCAAAAACGACGAACTCTTCGCTCGAAGTGTGTATACCCGAGGTCCCGGAGTCGAGGTAAATATCATCGAAACCGTCGCCATTGACGTCGCCGAGCGCAACCACGACCTTGCCACGCTCCTGCTGACGCGCATAGCCGTCGAGGTAAACGCCGTCACTCGTGCCCAGACTGTCGATGTCGACGCTGCCGGGCCGATCCGGCGCGCCGAACACGATCGATACGCGGCCGGCGTCGTCGCGGCCATCGATGAGGTATTGCGGAGAACCTATCGCCAGATCGGCGTAACCGTCACCGTTAACATCGCCGACCCCGAATACCCGGGCATCGAACGTGCTCTGGAATGTTGTGTGCGTGATCGCGAACCCGGCCTCGGGGCGTGATCCGTCGAGCAGGTATTGGAGGTCGTACAGTGCGCCGAACCCCTGTCCGCCGTAGACCACGGCACCCGTCGTCCAGGTATCTCCGCCGATGCTCCGGGTGTTTACCCGGACGACGAAATCGTCGATGCCGTCGCCGTTGAAATCGCCAAGCGTATCGAACGTGCCGTCGCGCAAATCAACCGGATCTTCGTGATCGTAGATGACAAACCCGTCCGCACCCGGCGTAAAATCGCTACTGTTCAGATCCGTTTGCGGATTCGCCGACGCGCCGCCAAAGACGAAGAACAATCCGCTCGCATCGTGGGTGAGCGCGGATCGCGCGTCGACGACGATGTCATCGTAGCCATCACCATTGAAATCACCGCTGCGCAGAATTTCGTAGCCCGGACCGGGCGTCTGTCCGTGATATCCAGGCCGCGATACGGTGAGGGTGTACCCGAGCGATGCGTCATAGTCCACCGCCGTTGCATCCGTAAGTACCGCGACGCCACCGAACCCTTCCGGCCGGCCCAGCACGATGTGTAATGTCCCGTTGTCGGAACGCAAGCCTTCGGCGACGGCAAAATCCGCGTAGCCGTCGCCGTTGACGTCACCGACATCACGGACGAACCGCCCAAGGTCGTTGTACGCACCTGACGGAGAGGTAAACAACGTACCGCCCTGAGCGATGTCACCCGCGGCTTCGATGTCGGCGAGGCCCGCAATTGAACCCGGCGCGCCGCCATGGACGAAAATCACTTTGTCGTTGTAGTGGGCGCTGACGAGGAAATCGTCGTAACCATCGCCGTTGACATCGCCGAGCGCCGCCTCGGTTGTGTACGGGTTGTATCCCGGGGCGAAACTGGAGTCGTAATCGATTGCGGCGTGCAGATCGCCGGCATTCGCCACGCTGACCAGGCCACCGCCGATGATAGCGACGTCGCGCTTGCTGTCCCCTTCGAGGACGATGAAATCGGCAAACCCGTCACCGTCAAAATCGGCCCCGGCGCTGATTTCATGCGTGACAGTGAGATCGAAATAATAGCCGGCGCTGCCGTCGCCGCCCTTTGCTTCCAGCAACGACGTCAGCGTCTCGGGCCCATCGAACGCGTCGAACACAATTGCGCCGGTCGCGGTCGTCGCCGCCCCGAGGTCGTCCGTTGCGGTGATCTGCAATGCTTTGTCGCCGAGGTCACTGCTCGGCGAGGTGTGGGTATAGACCACGTTGCGTAAAAATTCGCGCGCTACACTGTCGCTGATAGTCGGATCGATTTGTACGGTGAGCACCCCGTTCTGGCCGTCGAAGTCAGACGCGATGCCGGCGACCTCAGGCGCGACCAGCAGGTCCAGACCCGGCGAATAGTCTCCGACTATCCGGATCGTGAACTCCTCGATGCGGCCATCCACGTCCCCAAACCGGTCGTTGGAAATACGGGCCGGCCGACCGAACTCGGTAAACGACGCTGCAATGGGATCAACGGAGTCGAAATACTCGACAACCGGCGCGTCATTGATCCCGACAAACCGCAACGCCACCGTCGCCTGCGCCGTTCTGCCCCAGCCATCGGTTACGAAATACGGTATGTCGAATACTTGCGTTTCACCTTCTGTGAGCGCGTGCGCGGAGCCGTCCGGGTTAATCTGTACCCGGATCTGTCCTGCCTCGTCGATGCTCAGATACGCAGGTGTGCCGATCGAGGTGTCGAGGCCCGTGGCTCGCAGTTGCAGCAATGCCGGGTCACCGAGCAGGTGATCGTTGTCGAGGACGCTCGGCGTTATGTAGATCTCGGTGTCCTCATCGAGATCGAACGCGGGCGTGGCACCATCGTCAAGCAATGTAAGCGGAGGTAATCCGGCGGCGATGCCGGTCTCGACAAGGAGCTCCGCGGCGCCGGCGGCGTAGCGAACGTAATCAACGCCTTCGAATTCGACCGCGGTGGGTGGACCAAACGTGGTCTCGTCGAAAACGACGAAATCGCCGGTGTCGCCAACCACGCGCAGCCTGTGCGCGCTATCGGTCAGACGCAGCAAGGTGTCGAAATCAATCACAAGCGCGTTCGCACCGCCGTCCGCGAGGTCGATAATTTCAATCTGTTCGAGTGCGAGCGTGCCGGTACTGGCCAGGATTGACGGCAAATGCAGATTGCGTCCGTGAACCACGAGGGTGTCCGTGCCGCCGCCGCCGTCAACCCGGCGCGTATCCGCCACGTCATAGATAATCCGATCGTCTCCCGCCGCGCCGATAATGACATCGTTGCCGCCGGCGCCATCGAGGATGTCATCGCCAAGCCCGCCGATGAGGATTTCGTCCGCCGCGGTGCCGACGAAGTTGTCGTCAATCTCCGTGCCTTCGAAATCGACGACGGGCACCGGTGTGTCGTCGATAACACTGACATCGCCGCGGCCGAAAATGACATGCAATTGCCCAACCAGACCTTGCGCCAACCCACCGTATGGCGCCGCGATGACGATATCGTCGTAACCGTCGCCGTTCACATCCTCGCCGCCAACAAAATTCGCGAAGCCGAGCAACATTGCGGTATCGCTGCTGTAGATCTGCACCGCTTCGTTCTCGCCGAAGTCGTCGATCGTGCGCGCGCCACTGATGCGGTTGCCGCCGAACACGATATAAGCCGACCCGGCGTCGTTCGGCGCGGCGCCGGAGCTCGTGCCCGGTGCCGTGATCAGCAGATCGTCGTAGCCGTCACCATTGAAATCCCCGGCGCCCGTCACGCTCGCGCCGAACAGATCCCCGCTCGACACACCACGGATGCGCAGACCATCGTCGCCGAGATCATCCAGTTCCTCGGTCCAGGCGGTGCGTGTAGCCCGCCCGTACACGATCGTGACCTCGCCGGTGTCGTTCGAGGCTTCGCCGTAAGGGTCCGCGGCCGGCGCGGAAATTGCGAGGTCGTCATAACCATCGCCGTCGAAGTCGCCAATGCCGGCGACCGCGGCACCGGTACGGTCGAGATCATCGCGACCGTGGAAGACCGTGATGTGGCTGTCGACGAACGATGCGGGATCCAGCTCCCGATCCGCGCCTTGCGGCTGACCGTAAATCAAAAACGCCGCGCCCGGCTCCGGGTCAAAATAGCTGACCGGATAGCCGGCGACGCCGACCAGAAAATCGTCGTACCCGTCGCCGTCGAAATCGCCGGCGGCCGCGAGCGCGGTGCCGATTTGCTCGCCGGGATAGGCACCGCTGAGCGTAAACCCCGGCAACGTGCCCGCACCGAGCGTCACATCCGCGTTGTCGAGCCCGCCGTAGACGACGACTGTTTGCCCCCCGTAAGGATACTCGTTACCGAGTTCCGCGAACTGCGAAGACACGGCGAAGTCTTCGTAGCCATCCGCATTGACGTCGCCGATTCCGGTCAGCACGGTGCTGTAATCGTACAGGTCGAGCGTGGGGCCGGCGATGCGCACCCCGTTAGTGCCATCGGCGTCACCCGCAAGCGTCAGGATGTCATCCAGGTCTGCGTTGCCGCGAACGAGCAGGGTGTCGTGAGCAACGGCCGTCGTGTCCGGCGGTGGCGAGGCGGGTGGGAAATCCGGTTTTCCGCTGACCAGAAAATCGTCGTAACCGTCACCGTTCTCATCGCCGATAACCGCCAGCGTGAGTCCGAACAGGCCGATACCGCCGTCATACTCAATCGTCTGACCAGCCGTGTCGAGCAACTCACCGCCGAGCACCCGGGTCCCGGGCACGAGCACCGCGCCCGGCAACACGAGCGCTTGCGCGATCCCGTCCGCGCCGTAGCTGTACCCGTTCGACCAGACAATATCGGCGCGGCCGTCGCCGTCGAAACTACCGACGGCAAGTGAATTGAAACCGTAGAACAGCTCGGGAAAATCACCGCTGACCCGGGTGATCAATGGATCCTCCAGGGCAAGGTCGATTTGCGCGGCGCCGTTGCCGAAGTCACCGGGAACGATCACGGTGCCGTCCGCAGGCGGCGGCGCGTTTTCGAACACGAGCCCGTCGGCGATCTCGAGGTAGGCCCCGCCTTTGCGATACACGGTGCCGCTCGACAGTTCGGCGAACGTGCCCGGCGCGTGCACCCAGCCGGTGCCCGCATCAACCCGGTCACCGACATCACCGGTGATCGTCAACAGGTAGTTATCCTGCGGTAGCAGGAAGGCATCGACATCAGACAGTTGCAAGCGGTTCACCCCGCCGCCACTGAGGTCGATCGTCTCGATACTCCAGAGCGTCGCTTCGACCGCTATCGGTGCGGGTCTGATGACGATGTCGCCGCCCGGAACTGCGTCGATGTCCACGAGCGGCGGCTCTTCCACGGCCACGACGGGCGCCACGTCCTCGTGTTCATCCTGCCCGATGATGCCGACCGTCAGGTCGCCTGCGGCGGTCCCGTCCTCCGGCGTCGCGGGGAATGCGAACCTGAAGCTTGCCGTTGCTGCGCCGGCAACCTGTGACGTCACTGTGACGCCGCCCGACATTTCCCACACCCCGCCCGCGCTGAACCCCGGCGCGATGGGGGTCGGGTGCAGCGTGATTTCCGGCCCGAGGTGACCGAGCAACAGCGTATCGAGCCCGGCGCCGCCATCGGCGAAGATGGTGGCGCCACTCCTGATGATCAGCGTATCGTCGCCATCGCCGCCGTAAAGCTCATCGGCCAGTCCGCCACCGCCGTCGAGATAATCGTTACCGGCGCCACCGTCGAGGTAATCGTCGCCGTCGCCGCCCGCGAGGTAATCGTCGCCGGCGTCACCGAACAGGCGATCGTTACCATCGCCGCCTTGCAGCATGTCGTTGTGCGCGTTGCCGTATAACTGATCGTCGCCGTTCTGGCCGTACAAGCGATCGTTGCCGTTGCCGCCTTTCAGAATGTCGTCGTGCGCGTCGCCGAATAATTGATCGTTGCCGTTCTGGCCGTACAAGCGATCGTTGCCGTTGCCGCCTTTCAGAATGTCGTCGTGTGCGTCGCCGAATAACTGATCGTTGCCGTTTTGCCCGTACAAGCGATCGTTGCCGTTGCCGCCTCTGAGAATGTCGTTGTGCGCGTCGCCGAACAGCTGGTCGTCGCCGTGCTGGCCGTACAAGCGATCATTGCCGTTGCCGCCTTTCAGAATGTCGTTGTGCGTGTCGCCGTATAACTGATCGTTGCCGTTCTGGCCGTACAGCCGATCGTTGCCGTTGCCGCCTTTCAGGATGTCGTTGTGCGCGTCGCCATACAACTGATCGTTGCCGTTGTGGCCGTACAGCCGATCGTTGCCGTCGCCACCTCTCAGGATATCGTTGTGCGCTTCACCGAATAACTGATCGTTACCGTGCTGGCCGAACAGCCGATCATTGCCGGCGCCGCCGCGCAGCATGTCGTGGTCGCGTTCGCCGTGGAGAGTATCCGAGCCGCCGTGCCCGTAGAGCCGGTCGTTGCCCGCGCCGCCCGCAATTCGATCGTTACCGGTGCCGCCGTACAACGCGTCCCGCCCGGCAAACCCGTGGAGACGATCATTGCCGCCGAGGCCAAACAGAACATCAGCCGCAGAGGTGCCGATCAGCGTCTGACTGCTATCGTCTCCGCGTCTTTTAGCCATTGGACTCCCGGCCGGATGTGGGTTACCGCCGACCCCTCATCGAGAGCCCCGCGGTTCGGTGGGGTAATTATGTAGCAAGCCTTATGCCAGGAACAATAACACGGCGCGGACAACGGAAAATCCGTCGCGCCAGATCAGTCGTGTAAAACCGGTTGACACGAAACGCGTCGCGAAATCGGCGCACTTGCCGGAATTCCCGGATAAACGGTTAAAGAAGCGGTCTCAAAAATAGAGGATGTCTCGCCGGGAGTCATTGTTGCGCAATCCAAGGCACGAAGAGCGTAGTTTAGCCGGGCTAAATGAGCGATGAGTAACGCCGGAGTGCGCAAAAATGGCCCCGGCCCGAAGGGTTGCACCCTGAAATCGGCGCTGACGGCGTTACCGTACTTGGAAATGGAACCACCATTCCCTGCGCACGGCGCCTTGTCATCACCGATTTCCGGGTGCAACGCGACACCCTCTATTTTTGAGACCGCTTCTAAATAAACCGGTTCGGGAATTCTCCCGTTGTCAATAAATTTTACAATCGCGCGGTCGATCATCCGCGCGGTCGATCATCCTGCATGCACACAACCGATCGACACGGCTGCTTGCGGAGCGGAACCCCGATGAACGATGCTGAAGCAACCACGCAACCGCTCGCCGCCGCCCGTGAGGCATGCACCGCCCGCGGTAGTCCGTGCGATGAATCCGTTGTCTCCCGGAAAATGCCCGGCCCGGCCGCGAAACTGGCGTACTTTGGCGCCCCGGACGACCCCGCGCGCGTCATCGGCCGCCGGCCCGGGTTCAGCCGACGAGCAGGCGTTTAACCCACGTCAGTAATGCCTGTGGCAGCGCCCGCGGCGTGGTCAGCAAGGCATAGTGATGCAAGCCGAATACACGCGGCAGATAGCTCGCGGCCTGGCGGTCAATCGTCAGACAAAACGGCGTAATCCCCTGCTGCCGCGCCTCGGCAACCGCCTGGCGCATGTCCTCGACCCCGTAACGACCCTCATACTCGTCACGGTCGTGCGGCTTCCCGTCGGACAGCAACAACAACAGGCGGTGCGCGGCCGGCTGGCGCGCGAGCCCCGCGCTGGCATGGCGCAGTGCCGCGCCGGTGCGGGTGTAATGTTCCGGCTCGAGCGCCGCGATGCGCAGCGCCACCGGATCGGCGTACGGCTCGTCGAATCGCTTCACGTCCCACACCTGCACGTCCGCCGGCCCCTCACCGGAAAACGCCTGCACCGCGTACGGCTCGCCCAGTGCATCGAGCGCCATGCAGACGATTAACAGTGCCTCGCGCTCGACGTCGATGACGCGCCGGTGCGCCGCCACCCAGCTGTCCGTCGAACCGCTCACGTCGATCAGTAAGCTGATCGCGAGATTCTGTCGCGCCGGCCGGCGCGTTTGGTAAATCGCTTCCGAGCGCGGCAGGCCAACCCGGTAGTCCGTGTCGCTGTCGAGCCAGGCATCGAGATCGAGTTCTTCGCCGTCATCACGGCGACGCAGCGTTTCACGCTCCGGCCGCAGCATTTCAAAACGTCGCTGTACCGTCGCGATCAGGGTGGCATGTTCGTCCAGCACGGTATCCACCCAGCCCCGCGGTCCATCCCGCGGGGTCAGCAATCTGACCGTCGCACCGGGCTCGCGATAGGCCGCGATACGATAATCCCATTCCGGATAGACGATGCCCGCTGCCGTTGATCCCGTACCGGGTAGCCCCTTGCTACCTGTGCCGGGCGGCGGATCATCGGACAACAGGACCTCGCGCGGTCGCCCCGGTGTCGTCACGAGACGGGCTTCGGTCAGTTCCGACAACATTTCGCCGAGTTCCTGCGCGCTCGTTTCATCGTCGCGATCGACGGGTCGTTGCAGCCCCATCGGATCTTCCGCCGCCGGGTGCGGTTGTTCGACCTGAACCATCCATGGACCGGGGCGTTCGCGCTCGTCGTCCTCGTCCGGCGCCGCCTCACGGCGTTCCGGTCGCCGCTCGAGATGGACGCTGCGCGCGGGCGTCTGTGGTACGTCGCCGTCAGGCATTTCATCGTTTGCCGTCAACGTGTCGCCAAAGCGGTCGGCACGCACGAGTGCGCCGGTCCACCAGTCCTGCCACAGCGGCGCGGCGCCGAGCGCGTGTTCGCTGCGCGGGTCAGGCGCGAACTGCCGCAGCGCCCGGCGCGCGAGTTCGAGCGATTCATCGGGGCTGCGGGTATAGCTGAACCCCGCGGGCAATTGCTCGCGCTCGCGGCGGAGCAGGTCGACGACGAACGTTTCGAGATGCCGGCACGCCGGTGGAAACGTGTCGAGCGACGGCCGTTGCGTCACCGCGTGATCGCGTAACGCGCGCAAACAGGGCTCGACCCCGGGTACCCGATCCGCCAGTTCGCCTTCGGCGCTGAGCGCTTCGAACAACAGGTAGACGGCGCGATGCAGCGGACTGAGGTCGGGATGAGCTTGCCATACACGCGCGCTGCGACGACGGATCCGGCTCGCCTGCAACAGGGCCATGGCGCGGTAACACGCATCCGCGAATGCGCGATCGGTGATCATCGAATCGGCCGGCAACCAGATCGACAGACCATCCGTGGCCGGTAACGGGAGCGTCGGGATCGGCCCGGCGCGGCGACGCGCCAACTGCGCGAGCAGCGTCGGTCGCGCCGGTGGCTGCGCCTTGCGTAAGGGAAACGAAGCGCCGAACAGCGCGATGTTCAGCACATCGAGGCGGTGCGCGACATCATCGAGGACGACGGTTCGTGGCGCCGTTGGCAACGGCCGGCGGCGGCGCCACCAGCGTTGCGCGAACACGGTTGCGTGCCGCGCCGCATCGACGATGACATCTTCCGCCTCAGCCATGCGCGCGCTCCCCCGAACCTAGGCGAGCGTCAGATCAACGAGCTCACCCATTGCCTCGAGTAATGCGGTGTCGTCGGACAACGGCGATACGATCGCCGCGGCACACGCATCGGCAGCGGGTATGCCGTTTGCGATCAACGCGCCGGCCGCGATCAGCAGGCGCGTACTCGGCACTTCAACGAGTCCACGATCGTGCAACTCGCGCAGGCGGTGCGCCAGCGTTACGAGCGTGCGTGCGCTCGGGAGGTCGACCCCGCTTTCGCGTACGACGATTTCCGCTTCGGCCGCGGCCGGCGGATAAGTAAAATCCATCGCCACAAAACGTTGCCGCGTGCTCGGCTTCAGGTCTTTCAGCATGCGCTGGTAGCCGGGATTGTAGGATACGACGAGCTGGAAACCGGGCGCCGCCTGCAGCAGTTCGCCGGTCTTGTCGATCGGCAGTATGCGCCGGTGGTCGGTCAGCGAATGCAGCACGACGATAGTGTCCTGGCGCGCTTCGACAACTTCATCGAGGTAACAGATCGCGCCTTCGCGAACCGCGCGCGATAACGGCCCGTCCTGCCACACGGTGCCGTCATGGCGGATCAGAAACCGCCCGATCAGATCGTTCGCCGTCAGATCATCGTGACACGGAATCGTGACGAGCGGGCGGCCAAGGCGCCACGCCATGTACTCGACGAAGCGGGTCTTGCCGCAACCGGTCGGACCTTTGAGGAGCACCGCGAGCTTGCGCGCGTGGCATTCCTCGAACAGGCGTACTTCATCATGCGTGGCGAGATAGTAGGGTTGCTCCGCGAGGTCCGTTTGCGGTTGCCTCGCCGTCGTCATCGCCCGGGCACGGCAACCTGGGGTTCATCGTCCGCTGCCGCGGAAAAATTCGGTGCGTAGCGGAAGAAATCGTAGATAAACAACCCGACCCCGGTGACGAAAACCGAGGCCGTCGCGATCAGCATGAGAAAATGGACCTGGATCTTCAACTGCGCATCGAGATACCCCATGCCCATGATGCGCTCAAGATAGACCTGGCCGATGCCGGCGGTTGCGAACGACAGCGTCATGCCGAACATACCGGCGATCTGCAGCCAGAATGCCCAGTATCCGAGCGTTGTGCCGGCCTCGGGTCTGCCGCGCGTGATCGTTGGCATGGCATAGGAGATCATTGCCAGCGTGATCATGACATACGCGCCGTAGAACGCCGCGTGCCCGTGCATGGCCGTGACGAGCGTCCCGTGCGTCCACTTATTGACCCCCGGCCACGTATGCGCGAGGCCGAGCAAACCGGCGCCGAACAGCGCGAACAAAGCGCTGCCGACGGCCCAGTGCAGCGCGAGGCGGTTCGGATGGGCGAGCCCGGAGCGTCGGATTGCGCTGTAGGCGTACATCGCCATGCCGACAAGGGCGAGCGGTTCGAGCGCACTGAAAAAGCCGCCGATTGGCAACCAGTATTGCGGCACCCCGACCCAGTAGTAGTGGTGCGCGGTGCCGAGGATGCCGGCGATGAACACGAGACCGACGATGACGTACAGCCATTTCTCCATGATCTCGCGGTCGGCGCCGGACAGGCGTATGAGCAGATAGGCGAGAAACGACGCCATGATCATCATCCACACGCCCTCCACCCACAGGTGGATCGTCCACCAGCGATAGTAGATCGACACGGTATAGTTTTCGTAGTGCAGCAGCGCCGGCAGAAACAGGCCCGCGGAACAAACGAGGCCGAGCACGAGGACCCCTTCGGTCGTCGTGAAGCGACCTGATTTCTTGATCGTCATGCCGATGTTGTACAGGAAGATCAGCATGCAAATGACGATCACGATCTTGTGTGGCAGCGGCTGTTCGAGCAGTTTGTTGCCGGTGCCGAATCGGAACAGGTAACCGACGATCGCGGTGACCCCCATCAGGGTCCACAGGATCAGTTGCACATAGGCAAGCTTCACGCTGTACAGTTCCGTGCGCGACTCCTCGGGTACGAGCCAGTAAGTCGCGCCCATGAATCCCGTCAGTACCCACACGATCAACAGGTTCGTGTGAATCATCTTCGTGACGTCGAACGGCAAAATGTACAGCAGCGGATCGGGCCCGAGGTACTTCGCCGCGGACAACAAGCCGAATATCATTTGCAGCCCGAACAGAACGAGCGCAATCGCAAAGTACCAGTAAGCCACTGACTGGGATCTATATGTCATGCTGTTCTCCGAATGCGTGAAACCCGATACGCGGCCCGAGGCTGCGCACGTTACTTGAACGATGCCAGATAGGCCGCGAGTTGCGCGATCTGCGCTTCACTCAGCGATTCGCCATACGTCGCGGGCATGAATGACGTGCCGCCGGCTGAATACATGGCACCCGGAACGAGGTAAGCACTCGGGTGCGTGATCGACTCGCGGATGTACGCTTCCGGATCCGTCGCCTCGCCGCTGTAATCGGGCGAAGCGATCACGTCGGCCGCGCGGGCCGCGACGCCGGCAAGACTCGGCCCGGCCATGTTCGCGCCCGGGATCGTCGAATGGCACGCGTTGCAGGCCGGCGTTGCGGTACGGAAAAGCCGTTCGCCGAGCGCCACGGGGTTCGTGGCCGGCTCTGATTGCGTCACGGTGTCGTCGGCGCTGACTGCCGCATCCGGCGCTGCCGGGATATTCATGCTGCCGGTGACGAGGATGGGTCGTGGCGGCCAGCCCTGGTTGTCGACCTTGCTCACCCAATCGAGGAACGCGATGAGATCGCTGATCTCCTCATCGGCGAGGTTTTGCGTCGGCATCAAACGACGATGCTTGTTCTCATCGTAGAACTGAGAGGGGTCTTTCAGGTACGCGCGCAGGTAGGGTTCGCCGCGATGCTGCGCGATCTTTGTGAGGTCCGGTGCGTAATACGCACCTTCGCCGAACAGCGTATGACAATTGATACAGTTGTATTTGTGCCAGACGTCCTTGCCGCGGGTGACCTCGGGCGTAATGTTCTGCGACTGCGTCAACTCGGGAAACTGACGGTGGCTGTCGATCGTCAGTGCTATGAATACGAGTGCCGCAACTGCCGTCGAGCCGATTGCGAAGTTCCTGGCCTGTCGATTATTCATGATGTGGGGTAGTCGATAGTCGTCGTAGGTGGTCTTAAACGCCGATCCCGCTCCAATACAGGAGCGACATCGTAAACGCGTACACGATAGCGCCGAGCATCAATGCCAGGACGGCATAGCTCAGCATTTTCAATGGTCCATACAGACGTGCTGACATAAACGCTCCCTTGCCCCGCTGGGCGCTGGTCAATGGTTGGCCCGGAACCGGTATCGTCGTGGGAAAAAGTATAGATCAAAATCCCGCGGGCTCACCGAACGAGCCGGCGACGACGCAATCGTAACGACCGTACGGACAATGACGGCACGGATTTTTGACGTCGGAACAGCGGCGTTGCACTGACGGCCCCCAAAAACAGTCGGCACAAGTCCCGTGGCCGTCATTGCCGCCGCAGCCGTTTAAGGCTGATCGTCGCGACGCGATTAATCACGCCGGCGTACAGTCATACGCGCCCCCACTGATCCGTTTTCCCGCAAGCGGAACAGGCACACGGTTCGCTCGCCGGCCGGTTCGGTCTTATCGTTTTCGTTCGTCACAGTGTATTCAATTCGATGTCGCAAATATACATCTTTTATCCGGACGCACGGGCAGGGAAACGGGGCGCTGACGGATCCGCGCGCGAGCACAAATGCATATGCCATCAATTGAATGATTTCCGCGCTCGTTTCGGCGTACATTAGGCGGAACATCATGTTCGGGATTTCAGCTGCACCGCCCGGCTTTACGTAACCGGCGCAATGCGCTCCGGAACGTTGCGCGTTCCCGCGACGTACAGACAATCGATCCGCCGGGACGAGGCGCGCGCTTCGCTGCGGGTCCCCGGCATACACGATCAACCGTGCGCAGGATGACGCTATGAATTCAATCGGTCGGTGGTTCATGGTGATCGGAGTCGTGCTGGTAGCGTGCGGTGCGGCAATGCAGTTCGCGCCGTGGTTGTTCAACTGGTTTGGACGGCTGCCGGGCGACATTCGCATCGACGGCGAACGCGGCAAGGTGTTCGTTCCGATCACGTCCATGATTATCGTGAGTCTTGTCATCACGCTGCTCGTCAACGTGTTCCGAAGATAGCTTGCGCGGCAAGCGAAATTGTCGCGGGCGCAGCATTTATCCACGCGGAAATTAACACTTCTTCGGCGGCGGGCTAAAATACGCTAACGGTTTCGTGAGCGCGTTCGGGACCCGCTCCCCCCGGCTGCGCAGATCACCTGTTTCTCCCCGGGGCAGCGCAAACGCGCGGCCCGCTGTGAACGGAGGCCGCGACATGCGCAATCACATACGCACTTCGAGACCATTGCGCGATCCGCCCTGGCGACGACCGCTGGCGCAGGGCCCGGCCTGGCTCGAGCGCGTGTACCGCAGGATCTTCGCGCGCGCGGACATTCAGGTCGACGGCGGCCGTCCGTGGGACATCCGGGTGTTCGACCGGCGTCTGTATCGCCGACTCTCGCTGTTCGGGTCGCTCGGGCTTGGCGAGAGCTATGTCGAAGGCTGGTGGGAGGCGCCGGAACTCGATGAATTCTTTGCCCGCCTCATGGCGGCCGAACTCGACGAACAGGTCGTCAATATTCCCCGGATCCTCGCGGTATTGAGTGCCTGCATGCGCAACCTGCAAAGCATCGGTCGCGCGCGCAAGGTCGGGGAAGTCCATTACGATATCGGTAACGATTTCTACCGCGCCATGCTCGGGCCGACGCTGGTGTACACGTGCGCGTACTGGCCCAACGCCGACAATCTCGATGACGCGCAAACCGCAAAACTCGACCTCGTCTGCCGCAAACTGCAACTGCAGCCCGGCATGCGCGTACTCGATATCGGCTGCGGGTGGGGGAGTTTCGCGCGCTATGCGGCGCAGAACTACGGAGTTCGCGTCGTCGGGGTGACGATTTCCGCCGAACAGGCCGAATTCGCCCGGCAGTACTGCGCCGGTCTGCCGGTCGAAATTCGCCTCGAGGACTACCGCGAAGTATCGGGCCGTTTCGATCGCATCGCATCACTCGGTATGTTCGAGCATGTCGGGCACAAGAACTACGCTGCCTACATGGATTGCGTGAAGCGCAGCCTTGTCGACGACGGCCTGTTCGTGATGCAGACGATCGGCCGCAATGAGCGCGGCACCGGCATCGATCCGTGGGTAACCCGGTATATCTTTCCGAACAGCGAAGTCCCGTCGCTGCAGCGAACGAGCAGGGCCGTCAGCGGCTGCTTCGTGGTCGAAGACCTGCACAACTTCGGCGCGGACTACGATCTCACGCTGATGTCCTGGTTCGCGAATTTCAACCGGGAATGGCCGCGATTCCGCGCGCGCATGCCGGACGATTTCTACCGCGTGTGGAAATACTACCTGCTGATGTTCGCGGGGGTCTTTCGCGCCCGCGGCCTGCAACTGTGGCAACTCGTACTGGCACCGAAGCGAACCGGAAGCCGTTACCTGCGACCGCAGGCCCTGTGAACGTCCGGGTCGCGCTTGACGTGCGGAGGGTCGGGTGCGTCTTCCTGCGGAAGATTGGCGAACCTTGAGGTTCTCACCAACTCAGACACATCAAATAAAAAAAAGGGCCCCGATGGGACCCTTTTTTTGTTTGGCGCGCCCGGAAGGATTGATGGATAAAGCGAAGGCTCGCTTTATCCACCCCTACGGGGCGACCTGCGGTCGTCCAATCTTCCTCTGGAAGATTCGTGATGGATAAAGCGAAGGCTCGCTTTATCCACCCCTACGGGGCGACCTGCGGTCGTCCAATCTTCCTCCGGAAGATTGGCGAACCTTGAGGTTCTCACCAACTCAGACACATCAAACAAAAAAAAGGGTCCCGATGGGACCCTTTTTTTTATTTGGCGCGCCCGGAAGGATTCGAACCTCCGACCCCCTAGTTCGTAGCCAGGTACTCTATCCAGCTGAGCTACGGGCGCATGTTTCGTACAGCAATCTTACAATAATCCGGTTCTGCTCTTTCCGATCCCCCGGTTCCTGCCCGGAAGGATGGACTCACAAACGAAGTTTCGTTTGTTCGCCCCTGCGGGGCGCGCTACGCGCGTCCAAACTCGCTGCGCGAGTTTGTCGAACCTCCGACCCCCTAGTTCGTAGCCAGGTACTCTATCCAGCTGAGCTACGG
>CAXBJY010000012.1:0-92648 GCA_963976285.1 uncultured Gammaproteobacteria bacterium | reverse complement strand
CTCATGACTCCATCCTCTCAAAGTTTGGAGCCTCCGGAAAACCCGGCGCGGTTCACCCCCTGATTTTGCACCCAAAAGTGACCCACTAGACCCGGGTATTTGCATCTAAAAGTGAACCACGTGTGACTCTTCATCCCGCTACAGCGTAAGCTTCCCTAGATAGTAGACCACTCCGTTGTGGAGAATCTTGGCAAAATACGGCCAGGAGGTCGCCATGAAGAAATCGAAATACAGCGACACGCAGATCGTGTCGATCCTGAAAGAAGCGGAAGCAGGTCAACCGGTGAAAGAGATTTGCCGGAAGTATGAGATCAGCTCGTCGTGCTACCGACGTTCCCCCTTTATGAGTAGCAGGGTTCTCTAGAGTCCGCTTTGGATATTCTGCCCTGCTTCAGCTGCTTCGCATACTCAGCAGGCGTTAAACCGCCCAGTGCCTTCTTCGGACGTTCGTTGTTATATTCCCATCGCCAGCGCTCAATGAGCCGCCGTGCGTGGGCGAGATTCAAGAACCAATTTTCATTTAGGCATTCGTCACGGAATCTCCCATTGAACGATTCAACGTAAGCATTCTGGTTCGGTTTCCCTGGCTCGATGGGGCGCAACTCAATGCCGCTCCTGTGGGCAAAGGTTAGCATCTCCTTTCCGATAAACTCCTTCCCATTATCTGATCGAATAACTTTTGGCAGCCCGCGTTTCTGTGCCAGCTGTTTGAGCTCCTCAACCACTTGTGCGCCGCCAAACCAATGGCGCGCTTCGACTGCTACAGAATCGTGCGTGGCATCATCGACGACCGTCAATATCTTCAACACACGGCCGTCCGCAGTACGATCGAATACAAAATCCACTGACCATACTGTGTTCGGAGCCGCGGGGCGGATGAGCGGTTGGCGCTCGAATACCGGGATCTTCTTGCGGCGCCGTTTCCGTACCTGCAGACCCACATCTGTGTAAAGACGTTCGACCCGCTTGTGGTTTATGGCCCACCCGGATTGCCGAAGTTTCAGATAGATCATCGGCGCGCCATACCGGCGGTGGCGATGCGCCAGGTCTCGGATCGCGTCGCGCAGCGGGCCGTTCCCGTCGGGCGTCGGAACATAACGCAAGGCGCTTGCGCTCATCTTTACGATGCGTAGCGCGTGACGCTCCGTTATTCCGCGCGTCGTCATGTGCGCTACTACGCGCCGCCTCGACGCCGCGCTCACCACTTTTTTCGTAGCACCTCGCGCGTGACTTCCTGTTCCAGCTTCGCTTCGGCCAGCAGCTTTTTTAACCGCGCATTCTCCGACTCCAAGGCTTTGAGGCGCTTCACATCGGAGACCTCGAGACCAGCGAACTTGTTCCTCCATGCGTAGAAGCTGGCCTCGGAGAACCCATGTCGCCGGCACAGTTCTTTGACCGACATGCCCGATTCCGCTTCACGCAGAAAGCCGACGATTTGCTCGTCGCTGTAACGCTTCTTCATGTCCAATCTCCCTCAACAAGGTTATTGGACTCCAGATACTCGTGCTACTCAATAACGGGGGAACGTCGGGCTCGGTTAAGTTTTCTACGGGAACAAAACCTTCGAGCTTTAGAGCGGCGGCCAGAGGCGGAGTTGCGCGCCTTTGCTCGACGGTTTCCCATCTTCTCCGATGACGACTACGGCGCACAGAGGAAGTTGGCCTGGCGCGCGGAACTTACGTGCCTACCGCGCCGAGAGCGGTAATAGTCGATTTCCAGCGGACGAATTGCGCTATTTTAAATAGATTAGCCCCGTGGTTGTGCTCGCCCGCCATATGCTGCTGCGCGCGCGATAGGATTTTACGATGTTCGAATTCTCCCATACCACGGAATTCTGAGCTGGCCAAGACGTCCATGATGGGTTCCTTTAGATCGTTGCGAACCCATTCATCGATTGGCGTAGGAAATCCAAATTTGTCGACGCGCGATACTACAGACTCGGGAATTTTATTTTTCATTGCTTCGCGTAGCAGATACTTATTCCATCGACCTCGAAGTTTCCATTCGGCGGGGGCTCGAAACGCAGCATCGACTAGTCGAAAGTCAAGAAAGGGTAATCGAGCTTCAACAGAATTACCCATGGAATTCCTGTCTTCAATTCGCAGGTATTTAGGCAATGGGCTTTCCATAACAGAGCGTAGGAGAGAATCTTCCAAGCACTCTCCGTAGCGCTGCTCCTTAACTTTGATGCGATCCAATTCGGACCTGGCGATCTCTGGGGCGAGCCAACTCGCCATTTCTGGTTGTGGCGCCGGACCGCTTAACAGAGGCCCTGTCGCATTATGTTGTCGGATCTGGGTCTTTAATTTGATCCACAGCTCTTGAAGCAGAAGTCGGATGGGGTTGCTGCTATTGCTTTCTGCGAAGTCAGTCAGATCTTTCCACAACAGACGTGCTTTCCTATCCCGTAATAGCGACTGGCGCATCGCGCTAAAGTACACATTGTAACCGCCGAGAGTTTCGTCAGCCCCTTGTCCTCCGAGCACAACGGTAACTCCGTTCCTGCGTGCCAAGGCCATCAACTCATATCCGACAAGCGCGGTCATGGAGTGCAGGGGTTCATCGTGGATATGCAATACATGGTCAAGGGTGTCCCACAACTTTCGAGGCTGCAGCCTGTCAGAAAACATGTTTGCTCCGGTTTGCGCAATAGTGTCGTTAAGGAAGCGCGATTCGTCGTAACCGGGTTCGGTAAAAGAGAATGCGTTCAGCGTTGAAGTGTCACGTAGATTTTTGGCCATTGCGCAAATAATCGATGAGGAGTCCAGTCCGCCTGACAACGTAACGCCGACCGCGACATCGCTTCTTAGTCGGATTTTTACGGCATTGTTAAATAGCTCTGCGTACTCCTCCGGGTTTGCGGTACTGTCTGCGACCGTTTGTGGAAGACTGTAATAACGTTTCAGACTAAAGCTCCCGCCCGGTTCAATGCGGAAACTGTGGCCGGGCGGAAGCTGGTAGATCCCATCGAAAAATGTTGACGGTGAATCATCCAAGCGATTCGAGACCATGAAACGACCAGTGGTGACGCTGTTTACTGAAAAGGCCGTTCCACAGTAGTTTCGAATAGCCTTTATCTCGCTTGCAAAAACAAACTCGTCGGCATTTTCGAAATAATAGAGCGGCTTTATTCCATATCGGTCTCGTGAGCCGAATACGCGGCCCAACCGGCGATGGAATATTAGAAACGCCCACATCCCATTAAGGTGGTTGACGCAATCGTCGCCCCAATGTTGGTACGCAGCGAGCAAGACTTCCGTGTCTGATGATGATCGAAATGTGTAGCCGTGACCCGATAATTCGCTCCGCAATTCGATGAAATTAAAAATCTCGCCGTTGAATACGATGACAAGCTCGCCATCTCGACTTTCCATCGGTTGGTGGCCGAGGGGACTTAGGTCCTGGATCGATAGTCGCCGAAACCCAAGGCCTACGTTTTTTTCTACAAACATACCTGAGTCATCAGGCCCGCGATGTGTCATTGTGTCGCGGGCTATGGATAAGCGCCTCTTTTCCACCCGGTTTGAATTCCGATTAATGACTGCAATTAAGCCGCACATAATTTCTTTGCATCCGGAAAGTTCATTGCATTTTGAAACATACCAAACAGGCGAGCCAAAGGACCGGCCGATTAGAAAGAACCCATGCGACACTCGGTGAGCAGGGGGTAGCAAGTAGTCCGTCGGGCATTATGGACAATCGAGTACGCCATCAAGATATCGGCCAAAAAGCGACACGGTTTTGCAGTACGTAAAATAGCTATGTTCCCTAACATCGCAGAGTCTCTGATTCGTCCTCCCACTGGGCTTCCTATGGTTGCCTAAGGCCCGCATTATGCTGGAATTGCCAATCCCGAAAGAAGTCGCCGGGTTAGAATTAGTTTAGTGAGATTGACCCGTCCATAAAAGCGCCGATGAATGCAACTAGTCCAATGGGATCGGGAAACGAGTTCGCTGCAACGCTCAACAATCCTGTCGTAGATGGCGCTTGCCGTGACGGTCACGCAGATTTCCGACGGTCAATCCAGCGCTAATATAGTGGTTTCCCGGTCGATCACACAATTCGGGAACTTGGGCGAAAGCTGACTGTACACGCACCATTCCGGGCACAGCGCGAAAATGGTTGTTATGCTAGGGCAAGTCTGAACCTCGAGGCCCGGTGCCCGCCAATCTCAGGCAGGTCCACATTTGTTCCGGAAACAACTAAAGTCCGGAGATGGTCATCCGATACGAGCGTTAGGGAAAGATTACCCAATTTGATGTTGTGTACCGAAATCCTAAGATAAATTATCCTGGTTGGATGTGTAATCGAAGAACACATTACAGTGTTAAGTGTTAAGGCGCTGCGTGCCGCGGCCGATAAGTAAGTGACAGTTCACGAACAGCGACTCTGAAGGTACGCACGCGCGGCCAGCGAGACTTATAATTCAACTGCGCCGGCCATCCGTCAAACCCGAAACATTCTTAAGCCCACACCGATGAAAATATTGATTGTTCACCGTTTGCTCGGCAGATTCGGCGGTGCCCACAAGTATTTGTTAGGTTTGATTGAAGTTTTACGTCAAAACAAGTGGGAGGTAGCTCTCGCAATCAACGAATGCCCAGATTTAGTCGACCTTCTCGAGACCGCATCCGACCTCGGTGCAAAGATCGTAGTGAGTGATTTTGACAATCTGCCAAGCGAAAGATCTTCCGATGAACTCGGCTATCTCATCGACGAACTTCAACCTAATCTTATCGACTTCCAAGCCGCATCCAAATGTATCAGGAGCGCCGCGCTTGGTTGCCGTGCGTTGCGTAGCTCGTCTGCAGTGAAACTATTCTCTATGCATCTACCGATTGTTACTGATCATAGCAACCTTCATCGAAATCGTCGTTTGATTCCATGGACCGAAGAAAACAAGTCACTAAAAGAACGAACCGAATTCTTATCGTTGTTCGATACGGGTATGAGCGTGAGTAACTATCACGCAGGCGTGATCACGAAGCTATTGAATTTGCCGTCCCGGTTTTTTACCTTCTTGCCAAATGGTGTGGATATTATTCGGTTCTCGCCGAAGGAAACTCGGCTGGAATCTCAAGACATGCCGCGAATCGTCGCTTGTGGCGGTTTAACAAAGCAAAAGCGATTTGACTTGCTGATTGATGCTGGCGCTCTTCTTCGTGACCGCGGCACGAGTTTCGAAATCGTAATTGCTGGGGAGGGTGCCGATAGACCGGAACTTGAAAACCAGATTCGGTCTTTAAACCTCGGCGAGTGCGTAACACTTGCTGGGCACATCGACGACGTTGCCAGTTTCCTGCGATCCGGTGATATCTATGTCCTTTGTTCCGACACCGAAGGATTTCCATTTGCAACGCTCGAAGCCATGTCGTGCGGCTTGCCAAGTGTAGTGACAAATCCTGGTGATTTGCCGCTAGTAGTCCGTGAAGGGTTTGAGGGGCGTGTCGTGAATTGTGGCGATACTCTTGCTCTGTCGGATTCTATTCTCGAACTCGTTGAAAACCCAGAGCTACGGCGTACGATGGGTGAAAGTGCTCGAAGACGTGTGCTGGAAATGTACGATTCGCGTGTCACGTGGCGCGATACTCTTGAATTCTACGAAGACCTTGTGCGAGAAAAATAACCGCACCTTTTTGATAAGACAGCATCAATGGACCGCTGTCGGGCTCTCGTAACTTTTACGCGGTATCTCCATTAACTTGACTATGCGGGTGCGTAGTTCTGCGCGAAGCTCGTCCATTTGCCGTTGTTCGGATACAAGGGGCTCAATATTGTCGAGCCCTCCGACCGCAATTATATTGGACACGGAACGACGCACTTCGGTGCTAAGTGAATCGAGGTACCGTAAATCCGCCATCGAGCCGGACTGTGTCGCATAAAAGCGCAGTGTTTCGATGTATTTCCGATCGTCAATACCCTCTCTGACAGCGATAGCGCGAACGCTCGGAATAATTGGCCCGCGAGTGTCGCGATTGCGCCGCCCGTCCGGGTCGATTGGCATCGCATAGTGCAGTGTCCAGCCGTTACCAAGTAGATCGCCTTTGTAATTGGCCCATATCAGACTCGCGTCGGCCCGGACTACCCAGGGAATAAATCCATACGCGAGGCGTGATTGCGCATCTAGCCGGCTAGCACCGCCATAGTGCCAGTATTCTCCCCCAAGTCGATGTTGCAGGTTTGCGGCTTCATGACTGAGCGTATTTGCGCCAATTACTTGGAAGTTCATTCTCGGGGTCTCGTGAGCCGACGCGAGGATCCGCATTTCACGCTTTCGTGGCCGTTTCGAACCGCTGAGCGACAGTCCAGTGCTTTGGTAAAGCCGTGTGTAACCCCGGCGCCATTCGGTCATGTAAAGGCGCGTACTGGGACTTATCTGTCGTACAGCCGGGATAGACTTGATGATTTCAAGTGTTGAATCCTGGTCTTTGAGCGCCTCATCGTAAGGGTTCAGTACGAACTCCGGCCAATCGTTTCGGATTTCTGCGCGCTTCAGCGCCGCACAGATCAAGGCGAAACCGCGCTTGCCGCTGTCCGTGTCGATAGGAGGAAAGCCGACTTTTGCCAGCACGTTATTGAATTGTTTGACATTTCCGCTCGCGCCCCAGTTCCAGAACGCAACATCACCCATGCCATAGTTCCGCAACAACTTCATTGTGGCGTTGAATTTGGCGAATTTGGCGTCCGACTCGTCGACCCGCACGCGGCCGCCTTTTTCGCGTACGAACGGCACCTCGTTGCCCTTGTTGAAGAAACCGCCGGCAAGGTTGTAGCCGTAGCGGCTGTCCATTTCGATCATCTCTTCTGTATAGCCGCTGAAGCCGCCTGTCCAGATGTTGTACGTTGTGCCGAATGCCCCCGCGTGGAAACCGTTCGTCTTGAGCGAAAACGGCAGCACGGTTAGTAACACCGGAAGTCGTTCGTGTTCTTCGCCATCAACGGAGACGATGATTTCACCCCGGTATTCGCCGGCGGGCTGATCGACAGGTACGTGAAAATCGACAACATATGCCATTGCTGTCGCGGGCGGAAATTTCCATCGGTTAGCAGGCGGCTTCAGCAATACCATCGGTTTTTCCACCGTTTCGGTTGGGCGTCTCCCCGGATCGCGGCGCGCTGAGTAACTCAGCATGAGTCGGTTCGTTACGGCCTGCGCATCGATTGCGCTGGCTGCGCTGGCGAGGGTCGTTGTTGTCAGCGAGACAACGCGCGAAGATGCCCCGGTGCGCACGCCAATGGCAACCGGTTCGCTTTCGCCGCGGGCCGCGAACAGCTCAATCGGTGAGGTGAATCGGTCTTCGGCGCTGACCTGATGATCGGGGTCTATGGCATGCCAGTATTTCGCGGGAAATATCCGCACCCCATCGGCGGCCGGTCGAGGCTGTGACGCGTTGGAATTCGCGTAGCGCGGTGGTCGAAGTTTCGGCCAATAGTGCTTGATAAAATATTCACTGGCCACTGCGTCGATTTCGTCACCGCGACGCCAGTCCGGAACGAACGCCTCTCGACCCCAGAAACGTGAGTTCTCGGGGACGATAGTTGTCCTTCCGGCCGAATCCGGCGTGCTCTCGCGCCCGATTTGCGTGGTGTTAGCAAGCATGAAAGTGGTACACATGGCGGCAACGCTCGCAAACGCGAGCGCACCGGCGAGACCTGGGGGCGCGCCGGTCATGCCTGGCGCCGGCGCATTAAGCGCATAAGTTGTAAACCCAATGTTATCAGTAGCGCCAACGCGACGATGAGGGCGGTAACGAGTGCCTGCCGGATCGTCTCCAGACGCGCGATATAACGCGCGTTGCCCGGTAGTTCCAACACCCGGATCCCGGGCTGCGCGCCGCTTGCAATCGCGCCGAGCACTTCGAGCGGCCGCGACAGCGGGGCCAGCAGCCGGACGACGGGGTCGTCGTCGTAGGAGAACACGTCATTACCCCAGAACAGGTAGAAATTCGCCGCGGTCTTCGCGTAGTAGTCGTTGGCCTCGGCGGCGGTGTGAAAACGGTATTTCTCCGCGACGATCGGCACGAACCGGTACGTCTGCATGTTGCCGTCGTCGAGCAGGCGGCGCTGGAACTCGAGCGTCGATAACGGTCTGCCGCTGGCCGGATCGATGACGAACAACGAGTGGTAGCTGTCGATAAACACCCACTGTTGCAGCCGCGTGTCGTAGACGTCGTTGAAGGCATGACCACGACCGAAACCATCGAAGCCGAGCCCCCATTCGCGCACCGGGATCCCGGCAGCGAGTGCCAGCGCCGTGAATACCTGGGAGTAATCCGCGCAATAACCGCGCCCCTGATCGCGGATCAGGCGATACGCTTCTTGCACGCTGCCCTGGATCGCCTTGCCCTTGCCTTTGTTCGCAATCAGGTGGCGCGCGAGGATCAAACTCTGCTCGAATTCCGGGATCTCGCCGCGCGTGTGTGGCGGGATCAACTCGTCGACCTTCACGACAAGATATTCCGGGGCGGGCAATCGTTCGCGCTGAAAATCGGCGGGCAGGGCCGCGGGCGGCAGCGACAACAGCTGTTCACCCGCGGTCTGCACGAGAAAACTGTTGCGTACCCGGGTGCCGTTTTCCTTCGACGTCCCGAATGTGATGACCGCCACCGTGAGCAGGCCGAGTGCGAGCACGTTCAGCGCGATCATCGGCCTGAACCGGATCGCGCCGCGCTCCCGCCGGCGCGTCATCGCGCGGTCGATGTCACGCCCCGGCATGAACGGGGGTGGCGGCGAATTCAGCCGCGAACTCGCTCAGCGTTGCGCCGCGCATGCCGAGCGTATCGAGGCAGTACGTGAACGTTTCGTCGATCGTGCGCAGGAACGTGTCGAGCGCGGCCGGATCCGGCACGTACGGCGAATATCCGGGCTGCAGCGATGAACTGTGGAACATCATGACCATGCACGGTGCGGCCTGCCGGGTGTACGCATCCGCGAGTGCGTTGAGACGCCCGGAATCCGCTTTTTCCGGCGAGAACTTGATCTTCCTCAGGGCGCCGAGTCGTTCGAGAATGCCCTTGACCCGAAATCGGCGCACGCGGGGGCCGGCTAGAAACTCGTCGAGACGATGGGCGGCCTCGAAGTTCGTCCAGTTGAACCCGAATGACACCGGCACTTCGACGAGTTCGGTACGCGTGGGTGCCGGTTCGAGTAATTTCTCGCCGACAAAGTAGGGCCGCCACGTCGCGCCGCGAAAATCCGGCCCCCCGTCGTCCGAGTAATCCATGTAGGGGCACACGCTCGAGTCGACCGTGTAACCGAGTTCCTTCAGGATCGCCGCGCCGTCGTCGTCGAGTCCGTAACGTCCGGCGCGGAACGACGTTGGCCGGATGCCAAAGCGCTGTTCGATCTGCGCCGTCACGGTCGTGAGTTTTGCGCGCTGAAGCTCGCGCGGAAGATTGCACAGATAAGAACGTTCGCTCGTAATATCGTCTTCTTCCGGCGGCGTGTTCCAGGGGTGGATATGACAGCCGATCTCGCAGCGGCCGTCGCGGAGAATGTCGTCGAGCACCGCGCAACCCTGCTCGTTGCTGACTACGGGTGAGTTCACGAGGTACGTCGGGCGGATGTCGTGGCGGTCACAGATCGCCTGAAATGCGGGAATCCCGGCGAGATTCTCCACCGGGTTGTCATAACCGGAGAATTTTCCCGACCACAGGCCTTCTTCTTCCGTATCGATCGTCACGATCAGTTTTGCCGTCATATCGGATTACTCCGCGGTGTATACGCGCGATCCCGGGCACGCTCGAGGACGCTGCGCGCGATCCGGCGTTTCGCGTAACGCAAACCGGGCAGGGCCGCGGCGAGGCGCAGGTCGAAGATTTCGAGCGCGGCGTCGATGATCGCATCGGCCTCATCGCGTGTCAGGTGCCGAAAACACACGGGTTCGGGCGCGACCCCGGCAAAGGCGAAATTCTCGCGGCGCAGTGACGCCGCGATTTCCGCGATCATGATCAGTTCGCTGAGCCCGAGCGGTTCGAGTGCGGCGGAATCGATATCCGCGAGCACGAGGGCATCACCGTCGAGGCACAGGTTCTGCCACAGATCGCCCTTGAGACCGAGCGCGAGCGGTATTCCGTCCTCGATCAGTGCCTGCATCCGTGGCGTGTAGTACACGGACAGCGACATCGGGCGCAGGCAACCGCGATCGTCGCGGATCGTGTAGCAGCGTTCAAAAAACACCGCGGCGCGCGCGAACGTGTGTTTCGTCAGTAGCGCGGCGCCGGGCAGCGACGGGAGATACTCGATCGTCACTTCATACTCCGCGAGGTCGATGCCGCAACAGGCCGGGGTCAGGACGATATCGCTGAAGTGCTCCCGGAACAGCGCGAGCGTAGCGGCGACGTAGCGCGTATTCGCCGCGAGGTGTTCCGCGCGATGTCCGCGGTAACGTTTACGGATCAATTTCCTGCCGTCGGCTTCCGTCGTCAGGGCGACCCGTTTGTATGCATTCTCCTTCAGTACCGTCGTGCACGATTCCGGTGCGGGTGCGGCCGTCGGATCCAGGATCTCATTCATAGCGCGAATCGAGGAAGTCGATAGCGTAAACAATGGACAGGTACGCAGCGCGAAAACGTTCACTCCCGCCGCCGTACGGATCGGCGATCTCGAAATCGCTCCCGATCAGCACGTCGCCGAGATAGAACACATCGCCGCGGTACTGCGGGAATTCGGCCCGCAGTGCGTGCATGTGTTTTTCCTCGAACACGAACACGACATCGAATTCGTCGAGCGTTGCCGCGTCGATCCGGTGGGATTCATGGTCGGCGAGATCGACGCCGAGTTCACGCGCTGACTGCACCGCCTGCGTCGGTGCGTGGCGGCGCACGATATCGTGGAAACCCGACGATCGTATGTCCACCCCGGGACCAAAAATTTCCCGCGCGTAAGCCGCCGCAAACGGGCTGCGGCAAATATTACCGGAGCACAAAAACATGACCTTGCCGGCTGCGAGCGTGCGCCGTCGGATCCGGCGGCGACGTAACGCGTGGACGGGCGCGAACGAGCGGACCCGCCGGTGCGTCACGGAAACCGCCTTGGCCACCATCATCGCGATAACGCTGCCAAACTCCCGCAGCGCCGGCGACGGATCGTCGATGGCAAAGCTGTCGACATGTTCGCGGCAGGTGATGAGGCGCCAGTATTCACGCAATACCTGTGGTAGCGGGATCGAAAACTTCGACGGTCGATCCGACAGTCGATCCTTCAAATTGTCGATGGCCCAGTACAAATCGCGCTTGATATTGCGGCAATACACCTCGCCGCGCGGCGGTGGCGGCAGGTTGACGTGGCCATCCACGAGCAGTTCGTAAAGCATGCGGGGGAAATCGGCGCCGCTCGCGATCGCAAGCGGCAAAGAACCCCAGAAGCGACCGTTGATCTCAATGAATATCCAGTCGCCGGTAACCGGGTTGATCTTGTACTCGACCATCGCGACCCCGGTGTAGCGAATTTTCGCCATGAGCTTTTCGGTCGCGGCATACAGCGCGGGGTCGATCGGGTAGACGCTCTTGCGATACGAACTCGCGCCGCCACCGCGCGGTTCATGCACGCGGACGTGCTGGAACGCGTACAAAATGCGGCCATCCTCGACGAGTACTTCAACCCCGGCGCCGACACCGGTGAAATGTTCCTGCAGTAACGCAACGTCCCAGCCCTTGAGCTTCGGTAAAATATCGTGAAGTTGCGCGGCATTGGACGCGACGACAACCTCACGGCGATTCGCGAGGTCTTCACTCACGTACGATGACGATGGTTTAATGACGACAGGAAAATCAAACCCGTCCGGTAAACCGGCCTCGAGTGATGACAGTTCAACGGAGATTTGCCGGGCAATCCTGATGCCGAGTGATTCGACGAGGAGTGACGATTTGATCTTGTCGAAGGCGACGTCGAACACTTCCGCCTCGAGGGCATAGATCCGGGCTTCCTCGCGCAGGCGATCCTGGTGGATCTGGACCGGGATGGCCGATTCGTCGTGGGTTGGAATGATCAGGTCGAATCGATACCGGCGGGCAAGCCCGAGCACCGTGTCGAGCCACGCTTCGGGCGCGTCATCGTAATTGGGAATGTCATGTACGTGTTTGATGTAACGCGACTTAAGCGCCAGATCGTCGCTCGGGCACATGCCGACGTGGACATCGAGCGATGCGCGCCCGAGGGAGCGGATGACCGACAGAAACGCGCGAATATCGCGTCCGAGTACGAGCACCGGGCCCGAACGTTGCGAAGCGGCCTCAGCCGTCATGTTGCTTTGTGTCCTTACTCATCAGTGGATTATCACAATGGTTAATGTTTCGTCCGGATTGGTCGCTCAATCCGGTTGGGTAACCCGCGGGACCGAAGCTTACCCGGCACGTGACCCGTGCACGTGTGGTATCGGCAGGAACCCCGCATTTTATAAGCGCATGCGAGCGACGCGAGGCATCGAAGCCACGAGCGACAGGATACCAAACCGGCATTGTGATAACGGAATGATTACGGAATTTTGCGAATTTTTTAGGTTGGGCGTGGGTTTGTGACGAAACGCGTTTTAATCCTCGCCTATTACTTTCCGCCGATGGCGGTGAGCGGTTCGATGCGACCCGCGGGGTTTTGCTCCCATTTGCACGAATACGGCTACGAGGCCCACGTCATTTCCAATGCGATACCGCCGGCCGAAGGCGGCACGATCCCCGTCGATCCGTCGCTGATGCGACTCGTACCGGACGACCTGCGAATCGATCGGATCCCACACGCCGATTGGATGCAGAGCCTGCTGGACCTGCGCGCGCGGGTACGTGGCAACACGGCGGCGCCGGTGCAGGCAACATCAACGGGCGAGGCGGGGGAGCCGGATGCCGGTGCCCACGGCGGCTCGATCCGGCAGCTGCGTGACCGCATCGTGAACCGCCTGCTGTTGTTCCCCGATCGCCAGAACCGCTGGATCGCGGCGGTGCGCCGCGCCGCACGCGCGCTTGCGCCTGACGAACGCCCGGATGTGGTGTTCGCGACGGGCAATCCATGGTCTTCGCTCGTCGCCGGTCTCGACGTCGCGAAAATGCTCGGAGTGCCGTTTGTCGCGGACTTTCGTGATCCGTGGACGCAGAATCCGAAACCGCCGCTGCCGGAACTCGTCGCGGCCGCCGCCGCCTGTGAGCGGCGGATCCTCACCCGCGCCGACCGGGTTATTGCGAATACCCCGGCACTGCACGACGCGTTCGCGGCGCAGTATCCCGCGAGTGCGGACAAAATCGTAACGATCACGAATGGATACCACGAAAGCCTGCTCGTTCCCGGTATGAACGAGCACGCGCCGGAGGTACAAACTTCGGGCATCGAACTGGAATACTACGGGTCGGTGTATGAATTGCGGAAACCCACGGTCCTGCTCGAGGCGGTCGCATCACTCGCGGACAGCGGGCGCATTCAGCCCGGGGAGTTCCGCATTACGTTTACCGGCAACTGGGGCGTATCCGATCCCGCCTGCAACGCGCTCGCCGAGCGCCTCGAAGCCCGCGATCTGATCCGGCGACAGGCCGCGGTCAGTCACACGGCCTACCTCGAACGGATCCGATCCGCGCAGCACCTGCTCGTCCTGCAGCAGGATTTTCCGTTGCAGATCCCGGGCAAGATCTACGAGTATGTCGCCACCGGTCGTCCGCTGTTTCTCGTTGGCGGGGAGGGCGCGACGGCGTCGCTCGTGCGCGAGCACAAGCTCGGTCACGTGTGTGCCGATAATCACGAGGATCTGTGCGCCGCGATCACCGCGCTCGTGGACGGACGATTGTCGATTGTTCCGCCGGCCACCGAAACGATCGCGGCGTTCGGTTACGCTGCCCTCACCCGGCAACTCGCCGGGGTGCTTGATGAAGTTGTGAATTCATGAATTATTTTGCCCGCACCCTGGTTGTCTGCCTGTGTCAATTCCTGCCCGTCCTGATGGCGCAAGCCGGGGAGTTCCATGACGATTTTGCTGCTCCTACGCTCGATCTGGAGCGCTGGCAGGTTGATGCGAAGGGCGACTGTACGATCGATATCACGGCGGCGCCGGACGGTAATCCGGCGGCACGGTTCCAGGCCGATAATGGTGCGCGATGCGAAATCGTGCCGCGGGTGTTCTCGGGGTTTCTCGGTGATCTGAAGCGCGAGCCGTTCGGCACCGACCGCTGGTATTCGTTCCGCGTGTTTCTCGGTGAGCCGTGGAAACGGTCCGAGGGCAACGAGGTGCTGGCGCAATGGCACTCCACCCGTGACAAGTTCGTCGGTGACACCCGGGGTCGCGGGCCACCGCTCGCGCTGCGCGTGATCGACGGCTATTTCCGCATTTCATTCGGTTGGGACAAGAACTTCCGCAGCACGAAAAAGTCGCTCGCGCGCTACACACTGTGGTACGGGCCCGTGATTACCGGCCGCTGGGTCGAATGGACGGTGCGCGCCCGCTGGTCGTACGAAGACGACGGGATTATGCAGATTTGGCGTGACGGCGAGTTGATCGTCGATCGCGACGGGCCGAATACGTACAACGACCTGCGCGGTGTCTACCTGAAAATCGGCTCCTATCATCCGCGCGAACCACGCTCGATCCTGTTCGACGACGTACGCATCGGCAGCGAAGATCCGCGCGCCGCGGGAGGCACACCCTGAGCGCCCCCCCGGGTCGCCGATAAGGACTGCGGCGACGCTGCCGATACAAACTGTGGGCCAGTCGGCGTTGTTGTAGACTCGCGCGAGGAAAACGGCCAAAACAATTGTTGCATCAATGGAATTCTCATCTTCCATTGCGCATCATGCCGGCGTTTTTGATTGTTTAGTGACGAAGGAAATTCATGAAAGTTTCGGTATTCGGATTGGGCTATGTCGGCTGCGTAAGCGGGGCCTGCCTCGCGAAGCACGGGCACGATGTGATTGGCGTGGACGTGAACCCGGTGAAAGTGAAACTGATCAACGATGGCGAATGCCCAATCGTCGAACCGGGGCTCCCGGAGCTTATCGCCGAGGTCACGAACCCGGCGCGTCAGTCCGCCGGCGGATTCCGCGCGACGAACGACGCCGCCGAGGCGATCGCGAACTCCGATATCACGATGATTTGCGTCGGCACACCGAGTGATGCCTCCGGGAACGTGAACCTCGACGGAGTCCGGCGCTGCGTTCAGTCGATCGCCGAGATGCTCGCCGCGAAGGATGATTACCACGTCGTGGTCGTGCGCAGCACGGTGCCGCCCGGCACGACCGACAGCCTGATCGGGTCGGGCGCAGCCATTCCCGATGCCGTGGCGGCGGGGCGCCTCGGTTTTTGTATGAATCCGGAGTTTCTGCGCGAAGGCAGTTCGATCGACGATTTTGAGAACCCGCCGGTAACGATCATCGGCGAATCGGATCAGAAAGCCGGCGAAATCATCGAATCCCTGTACGGCTTCATCGATGCCGCGGTCGTGCATCTCGACCTGCGCGCCGCCGAAATGATCAAATACGTGAACAATGCGTTCCATGCGCTGAAAGTGACATTTGCGAACGAAATCGGCTCGCTGTGCAAGTCGTTGTCGATCGACAGCCATGACGTCATGAACGTCGTGTGTATGGACGACAAGCTGAATATCTCGCGCAAATACCTGACCCCGGGGTTCGCGTTCGGCGGCTCGTGCCTGCCGAAGGACCTGCGCGCGTTGAATTACATCGCGCGCCACGAGGATATCCAGTTGCCGCTGCTCGACAGCATGCTGCCGAGCAACCGCCTGCTGATCGAACGGACCGCCCAGCGCGTACGCGACCTCGGCAAACGCAAGGTGAGCCTGCTCGGGCTGTCGTTCAAGAAAGATACCGACGACCTGCGTGAATCGCCGTTTGTCACGCTGGCCGAGGAGTTGATCGGCAAGGGTTTCGAACTGCAGGTGTTCGACACGAACGTGTCGGTTTCGCGCCTGATCGGCGCGAACGCGGCCTATATCAAGGAACATCTGCCGCATATCGACAGCGTAATTTCCGACGACCTCGAAAGCGTCGTCGCGTTCGGGGAGGTCATCGTCGTGTGTAATTACGAAGACGCCTACGGTCCGCACCTGGCGAAACTTGCCGCGGACAAGACGGTCGTCGACCTCGCCCGCATCGCGGACGACCTGCGCGGCGGTTACGCTTACGAGGGCCTGGCCTGGTAGCGATCGAACGTTCCGTGCGTATTCTCTTCCTTTCCCAGCGCTTCCTGCTGCCGATGGATACGGGCGGCAAGATCCGCACGGGAAAAATCCTCGAGCAGTTGAGCCGCGAACACGAGATCGTGATCGTCGGCAACTACGACCCGGTCGCGGACGGGCCGCGGCTCGAGGAAATGCAGCGCTTCTGCCGACGCTACGTGCCCGTGGCGTGGAAAGAGCCGGCTCGCGGCAGTGTCGCGTTTTACTGGCGGCTGGCGAAAAACCTGCTGTCACGATACCCGGTGACCGCGTTGAACGATTACTCCCGTGAACTCGAGCGCGCGCTCCTCGACACGCTCGCCGGGGAGTCTTTCGATTTGGCCATCTGCGATTTCGTGCAATCGGCACTCATGTTCAAACACGTCACCGGCATCCCGACCCTGCTGTTTCAGCACAATGTTGAAGCGAAGATCGCGTTACGTCATCTCGATGCGGCCACGAACGTTTTTACGCGTACGCTGTGGTCGGGCCAGCATCGCCGGATGTTCGCGTTCGAGGCCGAATCCGTGCGCGCGTTCGACAAGGTGATCGCGGTATCGGATAACGATGCCGATATATTCGCCGCCGAATACGGCGCCAGGAATGCCGTCAGCATACCGACCGGGGTTGACGTCGACTTCTACGAGCCGGGGACGAGCGCCGCGATCAAGCCGAACCGGATCGTGTTCTGCGGGTCGATGGACTGGTTGCCGAATGAAGACGGGATCAAGTACTTCCTCGCGGAAATTGCCCCGGCGCTGTCGGCGCTGGAGGACGACTGGGAACTCGTCGTGGTCGGGCGCAACCCGTCCGAGGCGATGAAAGCCGACGCCGCAAGACTGGGCAACGTCGAGCTCACGGGCTGGGTCGACGATGTCAGACCTTACCTGCGCGAGGCGGCCGTGTGCATCGTCCCGTTGCGGATCGGTGGCGGCACGCGGATGAAGATCTACGAGGCGATGGCGATGGGCAAGGCCGTCATATCGACGACCGTCGGCGCCGAAGGTCTCGATGTTACCGACAACGTGAACATCCGGCTCGTCGACGATCCGGCGCAGTTTGCCACGGCGATGAGCGAACTGCTGCGGGACCCGGCGCGGCGAGATGCGATCGGTGAAGCCGCGCGCGAGCTCGTCGTGGAGCATTTCGGCTGGGCCACGGTAGCCGCGCGCTTCGGCGAGATCTGTCGTGAAACCGCCGAATCGGAGCGCCACGATGGGCATCGTACGTAACGTCATGGCTGTAACGGCCCGGCTGCCGCGCGCATGATCACGGTGTTTGAATGCCTGTTCTGGACCGCGTCCGTACTCACGGTTCTGCCCTATGTCATCTACCCGGCGCTGTTGTACGTTGCGGTTGCCCTGAAACGAAAAGCCGCGCCGACCCCGGAGCCGGCAACGTGGCCGTCCGTCACCGTCGTGGTCTCGGCCCATAATGAAGAAGCGGTGATCGAAACGAAGATCCGCACGACCCTGGCACTGGACTATCCGGCTGAGAGTCTCGCGGTTGTGATCGTGTCCGATGCCAGCACGGACGAGACGAATGCGATCGTGGGCCGGCTCGCGGCCGAAGATCCACGCGTGCGGCTCGTCGAGATCACCGAACACCGCGGCAAGACTGCCGGTCTGAACATCGCGATGGAGACAATCACGAGCGATGTCGTGATCTTTACGGACGCAAATGCCATTTTCGCCGCCGATGCCGTCCGCGAAATCGCGCGCGAACTCGGTGGCGAGAACGTCGGCTATGTCGTCGGCTCGGCCCTGTATACGAGTGAACCGGGTTCCACGGCGGGTGGCAACGAGGGGCTGTACTGGAAGTACGAACTCGCGATCAAGCGGCTCGAGTCCACGTTCGAATCCGTCATCGGCGGGGACGGCGCGATCTACGGTATTTGGCGGCGTCACTACGAACCGCTGGCGGCCGAGGACATCAACGACTTCATGAACCCGCTGCATATCATCGGCGCGGGCTATCGCGGCGTTTTCAGTGCGAATGCCCGCGCGTTCGAGGATCCCGCGAACGATTTCGCCAAGGAGTTTCGCCGTAAACGGCGCATCGTGTGCCGCACGTGGGGAGCGTTGTTGCGTTACGGGATCGGGCGCCTGTACAGGGCGAATCCGCGCTACACTGTTATGCTCGTCGCCCACAAGCTCGTACGCTGGTTTACCCTGCTGTGGGCCATGATTGCGCTCGCGTGCAATGTGGCCGTGCTTCTGCTCGGCGGGCCCGGGATCTATGTGCTGACGTGCGGCTTGATCGTGTTGTCGATCATCCTCGCGCTCACAGGCTGGCGGCGCTCGATCGCCGGTCCCGAAGTGCCGGCGTATTGCGGCATCCCGTATTATTTCTACCTGTCGAACCTGGCGGCACTGCTCGGCATTATCGACTACGCGCGCGGTAACCGTTACGTGACGTGGCAACACGTACGGTCCTGAGCGCAGCAGGGCAGCGAAAACATGTGCGGCATCGTCGGCGTTTATCATTTCGATCGTAACTTTACGGTGCGCGAGCAGGATCTCGTTGCCATGGCGGATGCGATCGTGCACCGCGGGCCGGACGATGCCGGCTATTACGTTTGCGGCAATGTCGGCCTCGCGATGCGCCGGCTCAGTATTATCGATTTGGCGGGCGGCCATCAGCCGATTTTCAGCGCGGACAAATCGAAAGCGATCGTTTTCAACGGCGAAGTCTACAACTACCGCGAGCAGGCACGCACACTGGATGCGCGCGGCTACGTACGCACAACCGTCTCCGATACGGAAGTCACGCTCGGCCTTTATAACGAGTTCGGCATCGAATCGCTCGAACGCCTGAATGGCATGTTTGGTTTCGCGATCCACGACAAGTCGACGAACCGGTTGCATATCGTCCGCGACCGGATCGGGATCAAGCCGCTTTATTACTACCGCGATGCGGACAAGATCGTGTTCGCGTCCGAGATCAAGGCGATCCTGAAATATCCCGGGGTGCACGCCGCGCTCGACACGGCGTCGCTGCCCGCGTATTTCAAATACGGCTTCACCCCGGCGCCGCGCACGCTGTTTACCGGGATCTCGAAACTGCCGCCGGCACACCGGATGGAACTGAACGGCAATGACGTCCGGATCGAACGCTACTGGCAGGTTTCATTCGCCGATAAACTACGTCTCGGCGAAACGGCGCTGCTCGAACGACTCGATGAACTGCTGTCGAACGCGGTCGAACTGCAGATGATCGCGGACGTACCGCTCGGCGCATTCCTGAGCGGTGGCCTCGATTCGAGCGGCATCGTGCACCTGATGCGCGAGAACGGCGCCGATCCGATCAAGACGTATTCGATCGGGTTCGAGAACGAATTCGGCATGCACGACGAATCCGCGGACGCGGCCGTATTCGCGCGCGACTACAACACGGATCATCACGCGATCCTGGCGACCCCGGACGTCGAATCGCTGATCCCGCGACTCGTCGGCATGCTCGACGAACCGCTCGCGGATTCCTCGTTCGTGGTCACGTATCTCGTCTCGCAGCTGGCGGCCGAAACGGTCAAGGTGATCCTGTCGGGGGTCGGCGGCGACGAGATCTTCGGCGGCTACCGACGTTACCTGTTCTCGAGTCTCGACCGCTACTACAATTTTCTCCCGGGCATCGTGCGCGAACGTATGTTGCCGGCGCTCGCTGAGCGAATTCCGGCGGACCGCAACAATCCACTGCTGAACAACCTCCGTCTCGCGAAAAGTTATCTGTCGAATGCCGGTGGTGAGCCGCTCGAGCGCTACACCGGCTACCTGTCGTTGTTGACGGACGAGCGGATCGACGACTACCTCGTCGGTGGCGCCGGTGGCGGCTTCGAGTGGCTGGGTACGGAGTTCGATGCGAGCGACGCCGAGCATGTGCTCGACAAGGTGATGTATTTCGATCTGAAGCACTCGTTGCCGGAGCAGTTGCTGATGCTGACGGACAAGATGACGATGGCGGAATCACTGGAAGCGCGCGTACCCTACCTCGATCATCGTCTCGTCGAACTGCTCGCGCGGACGCCGCCGAAGTTTCGCGTGCGCGGTTTTCAGTTGCGTTATTTACAGAAACAGTACCTGCGCGGCCGCATCCCCGATTACGTTCTCGGGCGTAAAAAGAAGGGGTTCGGCGCCCCGTTCGGGGGCTGGATCCGCGGCGGCCTGAAAACGATGGTGCAGGACTACCTGAGCGAAGATCGGATCCGGCGCCAGGGCCTGTTCAATCCCGAGGTCCTGAACGCGGCGGTCGCGGAGCATATGAGCAAAAGCGAGGACCGCACGGACTTCATCCTCGCGAACCTGTCATTCCAGATCTGGTTCGATCAATATCTCTCGGGCGGCACCGCATCGGGTGCTTAAACCGCCTGCCGGTTCATGCTGATGAAACTACTCGTGTTCACGACGCTGTACCCGAACGCCGCGCAGCCGCATCATGGATTGTTCGTCGAAAAGCGTCTGCTCGAGTTGATCCGCCGTTACCCCTGCGACGTTCGCGTGGTGGCGCCGGTCCCGTGGTTTCCGCGCTGGCTCGGCGGTGGGCGCTACGCGGCATTCGCACGGGTGCCGCGACGCGAAACGCGCTCAGGGGTCGAGATTTCGCATCCGCGTTACCTCGTGGTGCCGAAGTTGACGTGGCGTTTCGCGCCGCTCATGCTCGTCTTGGGGGCGCTGCGAACGGTTCGGGGCCTGCGCCGCCAGGGGTTTGCCTTTGACCTGATCGACGCGCATTTCGTTTTTCCCGACGGGGTCGCGGCGCAAATGCTCGGGGGCCTGTGTGGGGTACCCGTGTGTATTACGGCACGCGGATCCGACATCAACGATTCGCCACGCTACTGGCTGCCGCGGCGCATGATCCGTTGGGCGATGAGCCGCGCGAAAACGCTGATCGCGGTCTCCGGCGAACTCGCGGCGAAAATACGCGCCTTGACCGATACGCCCCCGGTCGTGCACGTGCTGCCGAACGGGGTCGATCGCGGCCGGTTCTTCCCGCGCCCCGAAGCGGCGCTGCGCGAACGCCTCGGCGCGGCTGGCCCGATCGTGCTGAGCGTGGGTAATCTGCGGGAACTGAAAGGGCACGATATCCTGATCCGCGCCGTCGCGACATTGCCGGGGGTATCGCTCATTATCATCGGAACCGGCGAGGAGGAGACAAACCTGAACCGCTTGATCACACAGCTGGGGGTCGCCGATCGGGTGCGCCTGCTCGGAGCGGTGGACAACGCCGAGCTGCCCGCTTATTACAATGCCGCCGACGTCTTCGCGCTGGCCTCGAGCAGCGAAGGCTGCCCGAATGTCGTGCTCGAAGCGATCGCGTGTGGAACCCCGGTCGTCGCCACGGCCGTGGGCGCGATCCCGGAGCTCGTACCATCATCGTGTCTGCGCCTGCTCGTTCAGGGGCGAACGCCAACGGCGTTCGCCGAGGCTTTGCGCACCTGTCTCGATGACCCGCCGGCCGCCGCCGAACTGCACGCGAGGGCTGAAACGTTCGGCTGGGACACGACGTGCGAGCGGCTGCGGACCATCCTCGTTGACAGTGCGGCCTGAGCCCGAAACCGAACGCAGCATGATCCAGTCGAACCGAAACAGCGCGCCGACGTGTCCTTAACGCCGCTCATTTTTCTCGGCCTGTTCGCGCTGGGTATTGTCGCGGCATTTTTCGTGCACCCGAAATACGGCCTGTATACGTATTTTCTCGCATTCTTCATGTCGCCGGACAAGACGTGGTGGGAAGACCTCGTGCCGGATATCCGCTATTTGATGATCGCGGGCTCTGTCACCCTCATTGCATTGCTCGTTCAGAGTACGAAGTCTTCGGGCCTGAAGTGGACGGAGATCGGCGGTTTCAAAATATTCATCGCGTTCGTCGTGTTGCTGTTTCCGATGTATTTCTGGGCGGTCGATCCGGAGGAGCACTGGGAAGGTTGCATCCTGTACGCGAAGCACCTGTTGATCACTTACGCTATATACCGGATCGCTATTGATCGTGAAATGCTCAAAACGATTTCGCTGGTCATGATTGTTGGTTGTACGTGGTTCGGCTGGCAGGCGTTCGGAAAGTCTGGCGATCGTCTTGAGGGCGTAGCGGGTGCGATCTCCGACGCAAATACCCTCGGTATGCATATGGTGACGGGCGTCTTGATCGGTGCAATGATGCTTCTTGGGTTCAGGGGACGCTACAAATGGGGCGCGTTTTTGTGCATTCCGCTGATCCTGAATACCGTGATTCTGAGCGGCAGTCGTGGTGCGTTCCTCGGGTTGGTATCTGGCGGCATCGCTGCTGCCGTATTTTGCCCGCGCCGATTTCGCGGCCAGTTCGGGTTCCTGTCGATGCTGGCTTTAGTGTTGTTTCTCATGCTTGCACACGATCAGTTTCTCGACCGGCTTGCCTCGATATTTCTTGTTACGGAAGGACAGGAGGCGATGGACCATAGCGCGGCGAGTCGTTTCGACATTGCTGCTGCTGGGTGGGAAATGGCGAAAGATTATCCGCTTGGCGCTGGTCACAAGGGCACGCGGGCGCTGAGTCCCGGCTATATGGACGCACGCCTACTCAGTCACGGCCGTCGCGCTGCGCACAACTCGGTCATGGCCGCGCTCGTATCCTATGGATTCATCGGTTGCGGCTTGTACCTTATGCTGTACCTGTGGTCCGCGAAACAGCTGTTTCGTGTGAAGAGTATCGCTGAATTCGATCGCGACACCGACCTCGGTATTTTCGCCGCGATGTTCGCCGCGGTGCTCGCGAGTGTGTTTGCCTCGGGAATGTTTTCGAATTACGTCTTCGCCGAAGTGCAGTTCTGGATGATCGGTATGATCGCAGCGACGATGAATCTGCCGGAAGTTCGCGAGCGATCAAGCGTGTCCCGCCAGACGTATGACGAACGTTCTGGCCGGCGGCGGGCCCACCGGCCGGGACCCAGGTACGGTTCGTGATGTGAGGCTCGGAACGGGTGGCGAGAAATTTTTTGATTGCAGCCGGGTTCGCCATTTTTATTGGCGTGATCATCGGGCTGACACGGCCGGATCCCGTTGCAAAACTCGCGGACGAATTCAGTGTTGGCGACGTTGGCTACGTCAATATGACCAGTGCAGTGCCGCCGCCGGCCCCCATCGGTGACGCACAGCAGTTTTTGCGATGGCAGACGGATCTCCGCTCGCACCTGACAGACGTTTTCGACTTTCGCCAGGTAAAACCGCGTGAGGTACAGACGTCAGTCGTGCGAACGGAAACGCTGCGCGGTGGCCTGATCCGCGAAACGCTCACGTTCGTGAGCCTCGACGGAACGCACATTCCCGCGGTTTTGCACCGGCCGCGGGGGAGCGACACGATGCCGGCGGTTCTTCTGATCCCGGGGCATACAAAACCCGATGAATCCGGCCTCGCGCAACTTGTCTACGATGAAGACAGCTATCAGCACGCCGCCGCTACGGCGCTTGCTCGCGCGGGATTCGTGACCCTCGCATTCGAACTGCGCGGATTCGGTTTGCTGGGCGCGCCGCATAATACAGATCATCGTCTCGTCGCCTACAACGCACTGCTCGAAGGATCGTTCTACAAGCGCATCGTGCTTGCGGACGCGCTCTATGCGCTTGCTGCTTTGCGGTCGTTCGACTTTGTCGATCCAGCGCGTGTAGGTGTCGCTGGGGCATCACTAGGTGGTGAACTCGCGGTCACGCTCGGCGCCTTGTCGAACGACGTGCGCGCCGTATATTTTTCGGCGTTCGGCGGAACCGCTGGGCCTTTCGGTTACGCTTCAGGCGACCGCGGAGCGCAACCGCACTACTGTCATATTATCCCCGGATTGATACGGCTGATGCGTCGGGAAGACATCGTTCTGCTGCTCGCGCCCCGGCCGACGCTGGCACTGCGCGGTAGCGAGGATCGGCCGTTGACCGAGGCATTTCGCTTGGGTGTCGCGGCCGCATGGTCAGCCGCGGGCGCGGGGGATGCCGTCGAACTTGTAGTCATGCCCGATCGAGGGCATGAATTTTTCGTGCCCGAAGCCGTGGGTTTCTTCTCTCGCGCGCTTTCTACAGCGGCCCATCGGTGACACCGAACGATCCGACGAGTGCCACACCGCCGCCCCTGCGCGGCCAGCTAATCCGCGGCGCCGCATGGATGGTGGCGACGAAGTGGGGCGTGCGCCTGCTCGGGATCATCAGCACGTTCATCCTCGCCCGCCTGCTCGAACCGGAAGACTTCGGGCTCGCGGCGATGACGATGGTGCTCGTCGCGAGCGTGAATATCCTGTTCGAATTCGGGGTCGACTACGCCGTGATCACGAGTTCTTCGGCGGATCGCGCGACGCTGGATACGGGCTGGACGCTGCGGCTGTTGCAGGCGCTCGGTGCGGGCGCCACGATGCTCGCGCTGATCCCGTTCGCCGGATTCATTTACGACGATGAGCGGGTCGTGCCGATCCTGCTCGTCGTCGCCGTCGCGTCGATGGTGCGCGGCAGTGCGAATATCGGAGTCGTCCTGTTCCGCCGCGAACTCGAATTCCGTCGTGAATTTACTTACGAACTCCTGACGAAGGTGGCGGCGATGATCGCGACCCTCGCGCTCGCGCTGTGGTTGCGCAATTACTGGGCGCTCGTCATCGGCATCGTCGTCAGTTACGCCGCCGAAGTCGTGTTCAGTTACGTGATGCACCCGTACCGGCCGCGCTTCTCGCTCGCGGCGTTTTCCGCGATTTGGTCGTTCTCGAAATGGATGCTCGCAACCCATATTGGCAACCATATCGCGACCCGTATCGATCGCGTGTTCGTCGGTGCGCTCGGCGGGCCGCAGGTCGTCGGGCATTATTCAATCGGTGGCGAAATCGCGAACATGGCGGGTCCGGAAATTACCGCGCCGGTGTCACGCGCCCTGATCCCGGGGTTTGCAAAACTGCGCGACGAACCGGCGCGGCTCGATCAGGCGTACCTGAAATCGCTGGCCGCGGCGGCGCTCGTTGGCGCGCCGTGCTCGATTGGTCTTGCGCTCGTCGCGCCCGCGTTCATTCCGATCGCGCTCGGTCCGAACTGGGACGCCGCGGTTCCGGTCGTGCAGATCCTGTGTTTCTATGCGCTGTTGCGTACGCTCGTGACCGCGAGCGCCGTGCTGAACATGGTTTCGGGGCATATCGATGCGGTGGCAAAAATCGCGCTCTTACGTGCCGCGCTCACGCCGTTCGCGGTGTACGCGGGATTCCGGCTTGCCGGCATCGAGGGGATTGCGTGGTCGAAAGTGTTGCTCGTAGCCTTCAATTTCTGGGCCATTTCGTGGCTGGTCACGACTACCCGCGACATCAACCGCGCGCGCCTCGTCGACGTCGTCTGGCGTCCGCTCGTTGCCGCCGCCCTCATGGCCGGCGCGGTCCGTCTGATCACCGGCTTCGTCGCAACGGGCGCGGACGGACTCGTACTCGGCGTCCAGATCACGACGGGAGCCATCACTTACGCGCTCGCGGTGCTCGGTTTGTGGCTCGGGTGCGGTAAACCGGGCGGGATCGAACGTGACGTCCTCGAGATGCTCGCCGCCCGCCGCCACCGAAGCGCCGCGGCGGGGCAAAAATCATAGTGCGCAACGAAGCGATTCGGTACTGCGATGAAGCTTGCGCTTCGTCTCGACCGGACGGCAAGAGCGGGACGGACCGGGCGCCGGGTCCGCCGCGCGATCGTTCCCGCACGTGGCGCGCGTCGTTAATCGTCGAAGTGGTAGCGATAGCCCCGGGCCGCAAGCAATTCCGTATACAGGCGGCGATAGGCCGCGATAAACGTCGCCTGGCTGTAGCGGTCGACAACTTTCGTGCGGTTCGTCGCCCCGATCCGGCGCCGCGCCGGTTCATCCAGTGACGCGAGCGCCGTGGCGAGCGCCGCGGGTTCGTCGGACGGGAAAAACACGGCATTCTCGCCCTCGTCGAGCCACGTGCGATGACCCGCAACGTCGGACGCCACGACCGGCAGCCCGCAGGCCATTGCTTCGAGCACGGTGTTGCTCATGCCTTCGGAGAACGAGCAGTTCACGTAGATATCGAACTTGCCGTACCAGTCCTCCGGGGCGTCGGTAGCGCCGGGAAACTCGATGAAATCCGTCGCCCCGAGTTCTCGCGCGAGCGCATCGAGGCGTTCGAGCTCACTCCCCGCGCCGACGATGACGAGCCGGTAACGCGGCGTCCCGTACTCGCGATTCAGCAACGCCACGGCGCGTACGAGGCACGGGAAGTTCTTGATCGGTTCGAGGCGGCTGATACTGCCGATGACGATTTCCTCACCGCGCCGCGCCTCGGTCGGGGCAAACTTAGCGACGTCGACCCCGTTCTGGATCACGGTGATCGCGTTGTCACCGAGCCCCCAGACTTCGCGTACGCGCCTGGCGATCGGATCGTTCACCGGCACGATCCGATCCGCCGCACGCGCGAGCAGACGCTGGACAAGCGTGCGGCGCCAGCGCAATTGCTCCGGCAGGAAGCGGCTTGCGCCGTGCTCGCCATGCACGGCCACGGGCACGTGCGCGAGACGCGCGCAAACGATGCCTTCGAGCATGGATACCCAGTTATGTGAATGCACGATATGCACGTCATGCGCGCGCAGGTAACGGCGCAACGCCGCGATCGCGCGCACGTCGATGCCCGGTTGCGCGTGCAATACCTCGTGTGTGACCCGCGGGCCAGGCTCGAGGAACGCGCCGTCGGAATCGCGCAGGGAAATGATATGGAAGTTGACCCGATCGGTGGCGAGTCCGTCGATCAGGCGCAGGATCCGGCGTTCGAGGCCGCCGTAGCCAAACGCGAAGACGACGTGGGCGATATTCAGTTCATCGATTGTCTGCAAGGTGTCCGTCCGCGTCGTGATGTAGCGCTGAACGTGAATTCTACGCTACCGGCCACGTTCGCGGCGTGCGTCAGGTCGCGCGTATCGCTAGTGTCTGCGGGTCGGCATTACGCGCGTCGCATAACCCGGCAAGCGGTGCCTTGGCGAAGGGACGCACCGTAACGCATCCAGTATAATCCCCGGGTCCTCCACACGCCGTTCGCCCGCAACGTTCATGTCTTTCGAACTGCTGCACCAGTCCCTGTACGCCAACGCCGAAGCAAACCCCGATGCCGCGGCGCTGATCGTGCACAAAGGGGCATCCGTCGACTACGGATCGGTCGTGGCAAGCATCGAAACGCTCGCGCGCCAGTTTCAGGCAGCCGGGGTCGGCGCCGGTGATCGCATTGCCGTATACCTGCCGAAAACGCTGCTGAGCGCGCTTGCGCCGTATGCGGCGTCATTGATTGGGGCCGTCTTCGTGCCCGTGAATCCGCTGCTGAAAGCGGCGCAATTGGGCCATATTCTGCGCGACAGCGAGGCGAAACTGCTCGTGACGAGCGCGGAGCGGGCGGCGCGACATGCGGCGCTGATTGCCAGTGAACCACTGGCCGGACGCGTACTCGTGGACGGTGAGCTCGCGGACCCGGACGGCTTCGCCGGGCGCGCGCTGACGTGGGCCGGGATCACCCGTGCGCGCGACCGCGATGCCGCCACAGTGGCCGTTCGCGCGCGCGCCGGGATCGCCGCGTTGTTGTACACCTCCGGTTCCACCGGTAATCCGAAAGGCGTCGTCGTGACCCACGCGAACCTGCTCGCCGGGATCGACAGCGTCGCCGAGTACCTGCGTCTGTCGGCGGACGATCGCCTGCTCGCGGTATTGCCGTTCAGCTTCGATTACGGCCTGAACCAGTTGACAACGGCGCTCGCCGTCGGCGGTACGTGCGTCATGTTCGAATACCTGCTGGCGCGGGACATCCTCACCGCGCTGGCTCAACACGACATTACCGGGCTCGCCGGGGTGCCGACGCTGTGGAGTCAACTCGCCGCGCTCGAGCCGGCGGACACATCATTCCCCGCGCTGCGTTATTTCACGAATTCCGGTGGCGCGTTACCGCGCAGCGTACTCGCCCGGATTCGTGCGTTGTTCCCGGCCGCCGAGCCGTTTCTCATGTACGGACTCACGGAAGCATTCAGGTCCACCTACCTGCCGCCGAAATATATCGATGAACGTCCGGGTTCGATCGGGATCCCGATCCCGGGCGCGGATATTGTCGTTATCAATGCGGCGGGGAAGCCGGCGGCAGCAGACGAAGAGGGCGAACTTGTGCACAGCGGCTGCCACGTGACGGCGGGATACTGGAACAACCCGGCCGCCACCGCGGAACGTTTTCGTGCCGTTCCCGGTGTCACCGATGCAAGCGGGAGGCCCGCGATTGGGGTGTGGTCGGGCGATATCGTGCGGACGGACAGCGATGGATTCCTGTACTTCGTGGGTCGCCGTGACGGGCAGATTAAAACGTCGGGCTACCGGGTGAGCCCGGAAGAGATCGAGGAGGCCGCCTACACGAGCGGGCTCGTCGATATGGCCGGTGCGTTCGGGATCGCCGATGAAACGCTGGGGCAGGTGATCGGGCTCGCGGTGGTGCCGCGGGCGCCGGCGAGCGGGTTTTCATCCGTGCAGGTGCTCGACGCGTGTCGCGCCGCGTTACCCGCTTACATGGTACCGAAGGAGATTTTCGTGCTCGACACGATGCCGCTGAATCAGAACGGCAAGGTCGACCGGCTCGCGCTGGCTCACACGTATGCGCCCGGGTATGCCGCGGCGGACGGATCCTGAGGTGAGCGAAGCACGCCAACACGCGCGGTTGTCCCGGGTACAGCACGACCGGGGTGAACTGCTGATCGCCGGCCAGCGACTGAGCGAACTCGCCGGACGGGTCGGGTCGACGCCGTTCTATGCCTACGACCGGGACCTCGTCGCGCAGCGGGTCGACGACTTGCGTAAAGCCTTGCCGGAGCCGGTACAACTGCATTACGCGATTAAGGCCAACCCGCAGCCCGAACTCGTCGCGCAACTCGCCGCGCTCGTCGATGGTTTCGATGTGGCGTCCGCCGGCGAGATGCGGATTGCGCTCGACAGCGGTATGTCCGCGCCGCGGATCGGGTTCGCGGGGCCGGGCAAGCGCATCGAAGAGCTGCGGGCGGCGGTGGCGGCCGGGGTGCGTGTGTCGGTCGAATCATTGACCGAGATGCACCGCATCGCGACGATCGCCGCCGAAACGGGGGCGGTGCCGCGCCTGAGTCTCCGGGTGAATCCCGATTTCGAGCTGAAGCGTTCCGGCGCGAAGATGGGCGGTTATGCGAGCCAGTTCGGCATCGACGTCGAACAGGTACCCGCGGTCGTCGCCGCGGCGCGTGCCGGGGGGCTCACGGTTGACGGTCTGCACATCTACGCGGGTTCGCAAAACCTCGACGCCGGGGCGATCGGCGAAGCAAACCGCCTGTCCCTGCAACTCGCGAGTGAGCTTGCGGCGCAATGCGAGCTCGAGCTTGCGTCGCTGAACATCGGCGGAGGCTTCGGCATCCCGTATTTCGAGAATGAACGCGACCTCGATATCGCGGCCGTCGGCGCGGCGCTCGGCGAGTCGATGGCCGCGCACGCGGGGACGTTGCGCGGAACGCAACTCATCGTCGAACTCGGCCGTTATCTCGTGGGTGAAGCCGGCTACTACGTCACCCGCGTGCTGGATATTAAAACATCTCGCGGCGAGCGCTTCGCCGTCGTCGACGGCGGCCTGCATCACCACCTCGCGAATTCCGGCAATTTCGGCCAGGTGCTGCGCAAGAACTATCCCGTTGTCGTCGGCAATAAGCTGAACGCCGCCGCGGACGGTGTACCCGTGTCGATCGTCGGCCCCCTGTGCACACCACTCGATATGGTCGCGAAGAACGTCGTGTTGCCGCGTCTCGATATCGGCGATCTGATCGTCGTGCTGCAATCCGGCGCGTATGGCCGTTCCGCGAGCCCGCTCGGCTTCCTCGGGCACCCGCCGCCGGCGGAAATTCTGGCCGGCGTGTGAGCGGCAGGCAAGGAGCGCGAGCCGGCCTGCGGCCCGGCAACCGGAAACGTCGATGGCGAGCATGAACGCAACGGGTTTCGCGCGCTACGCCGATCTGCCGCCGGCGGTGCGCGAGATGGCCGAGAATTTTGGCGCCACGAACCCGTTCATGTGCGGGACATGGCTGCGTGAATTCGAAGCGCGCTTACTCAAAACGAACGAACAGGCGTGTTATGTCGTCGTTGCCGCTGACGAGCGACCGCGTCTCATACTGCCGCTGATCATCGAAACGCATCGCTGGCTGCGGGTCGCGAAAGTTCGTTCCATGGCGAACTTCTACACGAACATCTACGCGCCGGTAACGAACGCCGGCTTCGAAGCGGACGACCCGGCCGCGATCGCGCAAACGCTCACGGATTATCTCGTCGATTCATTTCCGCGCGCGGCGTTGATCGAACTGAGCCCCCTGCGCGGCGAGACGCGATTGTATGCCGCCATGATCGATGCGTTCGCGGCACACGGCTACGCGACCCGGCGTTTCGGAAAAACCGCGAACTGGCACGAGCCGTTCACGGCAGCACCGAGCTATGACGCTTACCTGGCGCAGCGGCCCGGACAGCTGCGCAGCACCCTGAAACGCAAATCCCGCCTGCTCGAACGGGAGACGCAGGCGCGCATCGACATTACCGGCCCCGCAGGCGACCTCGATACCGCGCTTGCCGATTTCGAACGCGTGTATGCGGACAGCTGGAAACCGGAAGAATCCCATCCGGAATTTATTCGCGCCGTGATGAAACACCTGATTGCCGCGGATCGCGCCCGGGCCGGCATACTGTACGTCGATGAGGAGCCGGCGGCCGCGCAGATCTGGCTGCGGATCGGTGACCACTGGGGCGTTTTCAAATTGTCCTACCGCCCGCGTTTCGCGAAATACTCCGTTGGCTCACTGTTGACGGCCGCGATGATTGAGGAATTTCTGCGCATGCCCGATACCCGGTGTATCGATTTCCTCAGCGGCGACGATGCCTACAAGGCCGACTGGGTGTCCGTGAAGGGCGAACACTGGGGTTTCGAATGCATCAATACGCGTTCCCCGTGGGGGAAGCTGTTGTCATGGAAACGCCGCTTGAGTAACACTAGCGCCAGCAACACCTCTTGAACCCGCCCGGTTCAGCGGCCTTCGGCCGGGACCGCGCGGAGACAGGCCATATTTAACAGCAGAACGAACAACCGATGAACCGGACCGCCGACGACACGCTCGTAAACAATGTAATCACCGTCCTCGACACCGTGCTCGTGCTCGACGACGCCGGCGGAAACGTGGATCGACACACGGCGCTGGTCGGGAATCTGCCGGGCTTTGATTCTCACTCCGTGGTCGCCCTGATGCTGGAACTCGAAGACGAGTTCGGCATTACGTTCGAAGACGACGAAGTGTCGGCGGAATTGTTCGAGACGGTCGGGACGCTGGCGAATTTCGTCGCGGAAAAGATCGCGAACTAAGCGAGCCGTGCCTCAGGCGAGATCCGGGTCCTTGTACGCGTACACGATCGTTCCCGTGTAGAACAGGTAGAAACCGAGTCGCACGAGATCGAACTTCCGGGCCAGTCGTACGAGCGCCGCGACGACGGCGGGTTTACCGGCCAAATCGATCATGTCGACCCGATCCTTCACGGTCATGCCACGGTTGCCGAGTTCCCGCCGCAACTGGAAGATGGAAAACCAGTGCAGCGCCGGGCACGGCGAATGGTTGGCCAGCGCCGGATATTTCGTCCGCACGAGTTCCGGCACATACTTTTTGATGAATCCTGGCCACCAGCTGTACAGCGGCAGGCGGTATTCGTTTTGTTTCGGGCAAATCACGTTGCTCGTCGTCAACAACAGGAATCCGCCCGGCTTGAGCACCCGGCAAAATTCGTCGAGACAGGCGCGCCAGTCGTTCACGTGTTCCAGCAATTCGATCGCGAGGCAGACGTCGAAGCGTCGATCCTCGAACGGAATGTCCTCAGCGCTGCCGCAGTTGAAGTCGATATCGAGGCCGGCCGCTTGCGAGCGCTCCGTGGCGAGGCCGATCAGGCCGGGGTCGTAGTCGAGTGCGGTGACCTTGTAACCTTCTTTCGCCCACAACCGCGACTGGATTCCGATACCGCAGCCGACATCGAGCACGTCGACCGCCGCGGGGTCGCGCGAGGCCGGAAACGCGGCCTCGACTTTCGATTTCAGATCGGCGAAGCGCTTTTGCACCGCGGGTGCATCCATGCGATCGGAGGTGTAATCGAGAAATTTGTCGTGCGCGTCGATATTGTGCGTTTCAGCTTCCACTCGATTTACCTTTGTTCAGTCTGTTTCATGCGCGGCGGCTTGCCGTTCGAAGTCTACCTGCGTGTGTGTACTTTGTAACGGAACTGGCCGTCAAAAACTGAAGCAGCACTGCCGGCGTGATCCCGTTGCGCCAGCTACGGTGGTGCCCTACAACGGGTGCCGTGGGGGCGAATGATATCCCCGATGTCGCGCGTGAATCGCGCGCCCGATTGCAAATTTTGATGTCGTTGTGGCGCACGTCGAATCCGGCTCAGGCCCGGTTTGTACTCGGATCCGGGCGCGGGTAGACTGCCCCGGGTCCGGCGGTAAGCGGTCGCCGCGACTAACGCGTTCAACAATGACAACAACATGCGGATGCCTGAACGTCCGCGGTGGTTGAGGGGTTCATTGATACAACCACTATTCATCGAGTCCGGCGCCGAACGGCTGTTCTGCATCCATCGCGAACCGGTCGCCCACGTCCCAGTACGCGGCAGCGTCCTCATGTTGCCGGCCTTCGCCGAGGAAATGAACCGCACGCGTTCGTTCGTATCCCGGATCTCGTTCAGGCTCAGCGAAGCCGGCTTTCATGTCCTGCAACCGGACCTGTCCGGTACGGGCGACAGTACCGGCGAGTTTCGCAACGCCGAGTGGTCCCGCTGGATCGAGGAATTGCGTCTGGCTTCGGCCTGGTTGCATGACAAGGCGGGCCCGGTGCATCTCGTTGCGTTGCGCGCCGGGGCCTTGTTCCTGAGCGATCTGCTCGACGCCGAACCGGATCGCTTCGCCCGCATCTGCCTCGTCGAACCATTTGTCACCGGCGCCGATTCCGTGCGTGAGTTCCTGCAGTTACGCGTGGCGCGCTCAATTTTCGAGGGCACGAAAGAATCGATTGCGATGCTCACCGAGGCCCTGGCCGGTGGCGCGTCGATGGAAGTCGGAGGTTACGACCTGTCGTCCGGCCTGTACGCCAGCCTCAACGACGCCACGATCGAAGATCTCGGCGCGCGGCTGCAACACGCCCTCGTACTCGGCTGTGGACGCTCGCCCGAAACCCGGCGTAATGCGGCGATGCGCGCCCTCGCTGAATCATGGTGCGCGGAGGGGGCGGACGCGACGTATGCATTCGTTGCAACGGAACCGTTCTGGTCGCAGGAGCTCCCAAGCCTGCCGACCGACGCCATCGCGTGCGTGGTCGACTTCATCGCCGGAGCGCAAGCGTGACGGCGGCACAGCAGACCGGGGCCGCGGATTACGGCGACGAGTTTCCGGTCGTGTTTCGCTGCGAAGGCACGGAACTCGTCGGTATTATCAACCGGCCCCGTGGCGCCGAGGTTGGCGTCGTGCTCGTGGCGGGTGGCGATCAGTACCGGGTCAGCAGCCACCGTCTGTTCGTGCAACTCGCACGCAACCTGGCCGAGGCGGGGGTGGCTGTGCTGCGCTTCGATCATCGCGGGATCGGTGACAATCGCGGTAATTATGACGGGTTCGAAAACACGTTCCCGGACATAGAAGCCGCGGTGGAAACGCTCGTGAACAACGTGCCTGCGCTGCGTAGCCTGGCACTGTGTGGCCTGTGTGACGGGGCCTCGGCGGCGCTCATGGCCGGGCATCAGATTAGCAAGGTCGACACGCTGCTGTTGATCAATCCGTGGGTGCATTCCAGCAACCTCGAAGCACGGGCGCGCATCGAGGGATATTACATCTCGCGCTTGCGGGGCAAGGAATTCTGGAAGAAGCTCGTCACCGGCAAGATCAATATCCCGAAAAGCCTGTTGTCACTCGGCGGATATCTCATGCATTTTCTGAAATCCGCGCTGACCCCGGAAACGACGATGATCCGCGCACCGGGATACGTGTATCGGATGCTCGTGGGACTGCGCCGCTTCGACGGCAGCGTACTCGTCGCGTTATCCGGCAACGACCTCGTCGCCCAGGAGTTTCGTGAACTCGTGAAGATGCAGCGCCGCTGGTCCGACGTGATGGGCAGGGACAATGTGAGCGTGACCGATTTCCCGGCCGCCGATCACTCGTTCACGTCGGCGTCCGAACGGCGCGCGCTCGAACGGGCGCTCGCCGCGGCTTTGCGCGACGGATAGCCAAGCGGCGCGCCGCCGTTCAGCGGGCTTTCGCGAGCAAGTCGAGCAGAAACGTCGCCGGGATCGCATAGCTGATATCGCTTGGATCCCGCAACAGGTTTTCCTTCGTTTTCTTCACCAGCACCTTGTTGATGATCCCGATCACGGTACCGGATTCAACATCGATGAGGGGGCTGCCGCTGTTGCCCGGGTACGCCGTTGCATCGAGTTGGTACACGGAATAGGGGGCGCGCAAGGCCCTGATCTGATTCGCGCTGAGACTCGTTGAGTTCGGTGCCGGAATCGCCGTTGGCGTGATCGCCGAGATGATCCCTGTGTGCGTCACGGGATACAGGCCCAGCACGGCGCCGATCGGAAATCCGGTAAACGCGATCTGCGTCCCTTCCGGCACCGTTTCCCGGCCGGCAATGCGCAGCGCCGGTGCTTTCGGTCCGGCATGACGCAGGAGCGCGAGGTCGTGGGTCCGGTCCGTCGCGACGACGCTCGCTTCGCGCCCGCGGACCTTCTTGCCGGTGCCGAAGAACACGACGAGCTTTTCGAACTTTGAATCGTCAAGATCATCCGGCACGACATGGGCGTTTGTCAGTACGAGGCTGCCGTCGCCAACGACGAAGCCGGTGCCGAGCAGTTCATGTGGCGGCCGCCGCGTTGCCTGCGACGTGCCGACCCCGACTATGCTCGGCTTGATCGCGGAAATGAGACCAACGAGATCGGCCGCAACCGTCGTCGCCGGCAAGGCTGCGAATAAGCCCGCCAGCAGGACCGCGATGGCGCGGATGGCTACCCGGGCATGGCGGCAACGTTGCCCGTGTGGCGCTACCATTTGCGATTTTGCTCCCATGCGAGCGAGGTGCGTACGATCTCGTCGGCCGAAGCATGTTGCGGATGCCAGCCGAGCAGGGTCCGGATCGCGTCGGCCTCGGCGACGAGGGACGGGGGATCGCCGGCGCGACGCCCGACCCGTTCGACGTTGATCGGGCTGCCGTGCGCCGCCTCGACGATCTCGATGATCTCGTTAACGCTCATGCCGCGACCGTAGCCGCAGTTCAGCGTTTGTGATTGCCCGCCGCGTTCGAGGTACTCGAGCGCGTTCAGGTGTGCGAGCGCGAGGTCGCTTACGTGTATGTAGTCGCGCACGCCGGTGCCATCGGGCGTGTCGTAATCCGTCCCGTAGACGAGCAGCTTTTCGCGTTTACCCATCGCGACTTCGCAGGCAACCTTGATCAACAGCGTTGCGTTCGGAGTCGACTGGCCAATCTCGCCGTCCGGATCGGAACCGGCGACGTTGAAGTAGCGCAGGATCACGTAATTCAGATCGCTCGCGGCGGCCGTGTCGCGGAGGATCATTTCCGACATCATTTTCGAGGTGCCGTACGGATTGATCGGTGCGAGCGGCGACTGCTCACTGCAGCGGCCCGAGGCCGGGATACCGTACACCGCGGCGGTCGACGAAAAAATAAAGTTGCGTACGCCGTTTCGGACGCAGCATTCAATCAGGTTGCGGGTTTTGCTCGTGTTGTTGCCGTAGTACAGCAGCGGATTCTCGACCGACTCCGGTACGATCGTTTTCGCGGCGAAATGAATCACGGAATCGATCCCGTTCTTGCTCAGGATCGAATCCACGAGCTCCATGTCGCCGACATCGCCAACAACGAGTTCGCCGAACAGAACCGCTTCGCGGAAACCCTTGCTCAGGTCATCGAGCGTGGTGAGCGTATGCCCGGCAGCGCCGAGCAACTTGGCCGTGTGGCTGCCGATATACCCGGCGCCGCCGGTAACGAGGATATTACTCATGGGGAAAATACACTTGATTAAACGTTGCGCTTTTTCTAACGGTCGCGGCCTTCCGGGGCCGCGCCCTAAGTAAGCTAGCGGATTCCTCTGATATAATCTTTAGATTAACGCCAAGCGCGAGAGTAGAGAATTCATGAAATCCAAACTTCTCGGTCTTTTTCTGATCTTACCCGCTGCGTTCGCGAGCGCGAATGACTACCCGACCCTGGAACGCGTGGATCACGTGCTCACCTGCATGCGTCTGGCCGGCGGGCAGACGGTCGATAATCTGTACGCGTGCTCGTGTGAAATCGACGTTATTGCTCAGGCGGTCGATTTCGAGGATTTCACCGAAGCGCGCACTTACGAAATTTACAAGCGTATGCCCGGTGAGAAAGGCGGTTTGTTCCGCGAAAGCGATCGTTCCGATGAAATCGTGGCAAAACTCGAAGCTGCACGTGCCGACGCGAAGAAGCGATGCTTCATCGGAGCGAATCGCAAGAAAACGAAAGACGCGCCGAGTGCGGCGGATTAGTCGGATCGCAGCGGCGCTGTTTTTGCTTCGCCGGGCAGCGGCTGAACATACGGTGCCGCACGTCTTGACGCTTCATTTTCCGTTGTCGCGGCAACCGTGAATCGGGCATTTTGCCCGTCCCGAAAACGGTTGCTGGGGGCAAATAAATCTCTATAATCTTTTGAAGCGTCGAAGAAAATGACGCGTTGCGATTACCGGAAAAGCAAGCATAAAAATCCTAGCCCACGCAGATTCGACACCCGCGACCGCAGGCCTTAGGCCGACTCTACGGGCGGTTGTTGCAACACCGGGATACCCGATCTTCGCGGCGGTAGCGGCATCGTGGCAGGCGGCTGGTCTCACCGGCACAAAAATAACAAAGTTTTCGCGGCAGACCAGGCATCGTTCCACGCACGGATTTGCGTCATGCATGCAGTGCATTCCCGGAAACGTTCGATCGCGAACCCGAGGCGATTGCGTTCGAACGTAAAATACAGACAGCTATACTCTCGACCGGTTTTTTGATCTCGGGCCGGCCAGGAGTTTAAACACCTTAGAGGTCAACACGTGACTGTTAACAGTGATAGTGAAAAAAGTGTGAAGGAGGAGGTCATGAGAAAATCATCGTTAAAACGATGGCTCATAACGGTAGCCTCTCTCGTAGTGGTTCTGGCATCCAATGGGGTGCTGGCTAACGCTGGTGTAGAGAAGCTAAACCAAGACCCCAACTATTGGGCCTTTCCGGGCGGTAACTATTGGAACTGGCGTTATACTGAGTTGAAGCAAATCAACAATACGAACGCGCACAAGCTCCAAGCAGCCTGGACATTCTCAACGGGGGTCCTGCGTGGCCATGAAGGTGGTCCGCTGGTACTGCCCGGGTCTGCAACCGGTCTTCCGCATGATACGTTGTACATTCATGCGGCATTCCCGAACAACACGTTCGCGATTAATCTCGATACGTTGGAAATCGTTTGGGAATACATCCCGGTCCAGGATTACGACGAAACCGTCCCAGTGATGTGCTGCGATACGGTGAACCGTGGTCTTGGTTACGGTGATGGCAAGATCCTGTTACAGCAGGCCGACACCACGTTGGTCGCGTTGAACGCGAAAACTGGTGAGTTGGTTTGGTCTGTCAAGAACGGCGATCCGAAACTCGGACAAACGAATACAAACGCTCCGCATGTGATGAAAGACAAAGTCATCACGGGTATGTCGGGCGCGGAATTCGGTGTTCGTTGCTGGATCAATGCCTATAACCTCAGCGATGGCAAGCGCGCCTGGCGCGCCTACAGCATGGGACCGGACGAGGATATGCTCGTCGATCCGATGAAGACAACGTCGCTTGGTCAACCCATCGGCAAGGATTCTTCACTGAAAACCTGGAAAGGCGATCAGTGGAAAATCGGTGGTGGTTCGACCTGGGGTTGGTGGCCGTATGATAAAGAGCGTAATGCCCTTTACTACGGTACCGGTAATCCGTCGACATGGAACCCGGTTGTTCGCCCTGGCGACAACAAGTGGTCGATGTCGATTTTCTCGCGTGACGTAGATACTGGTATGGCCCATTGGGTTTACCAGATGACGCCTCACGATGAGTGGGATTACGACGGCATCAACGAAATGATCCTCGTCGACATGAAGGTCAAGGGTAAAGACACGAAGGCGTTGGTCCATTTCGACCGGAACGGCTTTGGTTACACCATGGACCGCACCAACGGTGCACTGCTTGTCGCCGAGAAATTTGACCCCGCAGTTAACTGGGCAACGCACGTCGATATGAAGACGGGCCGTCCCCAGGTGGTTGCGAAGTACAGCACGCATGCTAACGGCGAAGACGTCAACTCGACGAACATTTGCCCTGCCGCGCTGGGTTCGAAAGACCAGCAACCGGCAGCGTTTAGCCCGCGTACTGGCTTGTTCTATGTGCCGACGAACCACGTCTGCATGAACTACGAGCCGGTCAGCGGTGGTGAGTACGTCGCGGGTCAGCCTTACGTCAACGCAGTTCTGAGCATGTTCCCTGCAGGTCGTGTGTCACCGGGCCCCGAGTTCGGTAACAACGCGAACAATAACAACCTGGGTAACTTCATCGCTTGGGATGCGGACAAAGGCAAAATCGTCTGGTCGATTCCGGAACGCTTCTCCGTTTGGAGTGGCGCACTGGCGACGGCCGGCGATGTTGTTTTCTACGGCACCTTGGGTGGCTATCTGAAAGCCATCGACGCGAAGAGCGGCAAGCTGCTTTGGAAATTCAAAACGCCTTCCGGCATCATCGGTAACGTCAACAGCTGGGGCCATGGTGGCAAACAGTATGTTGGTGTTCTGTCCGGTGTTGGTGGTTGGGCCGGTATCGGCATGGCCGCTGGCTTGATCAACGACACGGACGGTCTCGGTGCCGTCGGCGCTTACAAGGGCTTGAACAGCTACACCCGCCTCGGCGGTGTGCTGAGCGTTTTCAGCCTGCCGTAAGCGTAGAATTACTCTTGTAATTCTGTGATCAACCCGGCGCTTCGCGAGAGGCGCCGGGTTTTTTTTTCCTGCGTCGCATGGCGACAGAAAACTGAGAAATCCTTTGCTATGAAAATCAGAGTCCCGAATTCTGCCTTCGTGTCCGCACTGATCGTAGCGTTCGCGCTGACCGCCTGCTCGAACGATGACGCTCCCGGCAGCGCTGATCCGAAGCCATCGGCCGGGATGCCTCAAGCGGTGACGAGCGAGGACGACAGTGGCATGCACGCGATGCCGCAGAGTCCCGCGCCGGCGGTGACAACTGCGCCGAATGCGGAACCGGCGCCAGTACCGGACGCCGCATCGGAACCGGTGCGCGCGGAGCCGGCGCCGGATACCGCCGATCCGATGCCGGCGGCAGCGCCCACCCAGCACATCGTTAAAGGCGTCGTGACGCAATGGGCGCCACTCGTGTTATTCGTCAAACCCGGTGACCAGATCGTATTTCGCCAGATGGCCGGTCACGACAGCGAAACCATCGAAGGCATGATCCCCGAGGGCGCCGCGACCTGGAAATCGAAGCTTGGCCAGGAAGGATTCGCGGTGTCGCCGGATGTCCCGGGAATCTACATGTACAAGTGCAACCCGCATGTGAGCCTCGGAATGATCGGCGCGATTGCGGTCGGCGACCCGCCGTACGCAAACCTCGATGCGATCGAGGCGCACCCGCAAAACAAGGGCATGATTGGCCGCGCGATTCGCAAACTGAAGCAGGCGCTGGAGAGTCACGACGGCGCCTGAACGGGACCGCTGCGCATGCGCGCGCAAGTACTTAAGTCATTGACCTTCTTGACTGAATTTTGGGGTCTGGTATAAAAACGACCGCTCATGCGTTCAGGGTTCATTCATCGAAACGACTCTATCGTTACAGCACGGTGACCCGGAATACGTGCGCGGTACGTATCAACGATGTGCGCCGCTCGCGCCGGAAATTTTGTACAACTGTTGGAGAATGTTAGATGCGATTCGGAACTATGACCTATTTCGCCGGGCTGATTTTCGCGGCTGTCGTCGCGCAAGGTGCGAACGCCGAGCAACTGAAAGTGAAAGGTGTAATTACGCAATGGCAACCACTCGTGTTGTTCGCGCAACCTGGCGATACGGTAACGTTTACGAACATGGCCGGGCACGACACGGCATCGCTCGAGGGGATGATTCCGGAAGGCGCCGAAGGCTGGCATTCGAAGCTGGGTGAAGAGGCGTTCACGATAACGGTGGAGAAGGAGGGCGCTTACATCTACAAGTGCACCCCGCACATCTCGACCGGCATGGTCGGCGCCATCATCGTCGGGGACGGCGACCCGGCAAACCTCGAATCGATTGAAGCGTCGCTGCCGGGTGTTTCGGTCGGACGCAACATGGTCAACCGGACGATCAGAAAGATGAAAAAGGCGCTTGCCAAGCGCGCCGAGGGCTAGGCCGAAAGCATGCGGGCGCCATCGACAGGGCGCCCGCCCTGCTTCGGAAACCTCTCTCCCCAGGCCCCGCATCACCCGCTCACCTTCAAAACCGCGTAGCATCGTATAATCATGAACATGACTTATCGGATTGGTATTGCACTATTCGCAGCGCTGATGCTGGCGGCGCCGGTTCACGCCGACCCGCTCGATCGCGGCTCCCTGAAAGTCTGCGCGCCACCGGCGAATCTGCCGATGTCGGACCGGGCCGGGGCGGGTTACGAGAACAAGATCGCGGAACTGTTTGCGGAGAAACTCGGCGTACCGCTCGAATATGTGTGGTTTCCGCAACGTATCGGCTTCATTCGCAACACGCTGCGGGATGACAACACCGAGGATGGTCAGTACAAATGCGATCTCGTAATGGGGGTCATCGAAAACTTCGAACTCGCCGCGACTACCCGCCCGTATCTGCATTCAGCGTGGGCACTCGTCTACGTGAAGGGACGCGGGCTCGATTTCATCAAGTCGCAGGACGATCTGAAGAATCTGCCGCCCGAGCAGAAAGCAAAACTGAGGATCGGCGTCTGGGACAAGGGGCCGGCCCCGGAATGGTTCTATCATCGCGGCCTGATGGAGCAATCCACGCCTTATCAGATCATGTCCGGGGATACGGAACGAAATCCGGGGAAGATCATCGAGGAAGATCTCGTCGAGGACAAGATCAACCTGACGCTCGTGTGGGGCCCGATTGCGGGTTATTACGCGAAAGGCATCAAGGATCATGAAATCGTCGTCATCCCCATGCGCAATGAACTGCGCGTGCTGTTCGATTTCCAGATATCAATGGCCGTACGCTACGGCGAACCGAAATGGAAAGCGACGATCGATAAATTGATCGAGGAAAATCAGGACGAGATCAATGCAATTCTCGACGACTACGGAATACCGCGCCTCGAGCTCGTGTACACGAAAAAGGTGGACGACGATGACGATTAACAGGTTCAGAACAGGTGTGCGGTGCGTCATGGCGGCCGCGTTGCTGCAACTGTTCGTACTCACGGCCGTGGCCGGGGAAGCCGAGTTTTCCCAGGCGGAAACGCTGCTCTGGATGACCGATCAACTGAAGATGATCGAGCAACCGCTGCAGCTGAATTATGCATTCGAGCGCACCGGAACGTTCGAACCGGGGTTTTCGGATAAGGTCACGTTTACGATTCGCGCGGTCAAGGACGACGGCACGAAGGCGGCGTCAGTCGATTTTTTCACCGGTGAGCGTCGGTTCGAAGTACCGCCGGTTGAAAGCACGAACGTCAACCCGATCCTGAAAATCTACCTGCAGGGCGATGTCTACGAGATGAATCGCCTGACCGATCCGGACGGAAAATCGCGCGAACGCTGGCGTTATTTTCAGCGTCGCATCAAGTTCGCGATGGCCGATGCCGCGAGTGTCGAGAATGTTACGGTCAACTTTAACGGCGAAGCGCTGCCAGCGGTCCGGGTCTCTTTCAGCCCCTACGCAAATGATCCGAAGCGGGCCCTGTTCGAGGAATTCGCGGACAAGTCCTACCGCATTGTCGTGTCGGATAAAATTCCCGGCTACATTTACAGTATCGAGACGGTGATCCCCGGGTCCGGGCCCGATGATTTGCCGCTGATTCGCGAATTCCTGCAACTCGTCAGCGTTGAACCGGGCACCGCGGCTCACAGCGCCGCGCTGACGAAATAACGCTTTCGCCGGCGCGCGCGTCGTCGGCGATCGCGCAACCGGGATCCGACGACCGTCCGGTATTTTCGCGTTGCGGCGCCTGCCGTTCGCGCTCCGGTCAGGTTCCGGGGCTGTCGTCGCCGATGCGCCGTATCGACGGTTCCCGTCGCGGCAAAAAACGCATGATAAACCCGGTTGGAGCCGCTACCGGACAAACCTGACGCCCCGGAGCGGGATCGATGATGCGATCCGCGGTAAGCCGCATCGGATTCACGTCCGCCAGACCCGGGCAGCGGTTTCGGCGCGACGATACTCCAGTCGCCAGGGCCGTCAGCCCGCGCGCATGACTTCTACCTTCTCGAGCGGCCACGTCAGCGTGAATAACCGCTGCGTCCCGGCTGGCGCGCTGTCGGATGAAGCCGGTTATGCGATCGTCGCCGTCGCGGCGGAGACTTTCACCGCGCAGAATTTGAACTCCGGAATTTTTCCGTGCGGATCGAGATCATCGACGGTCAGCACATTAACGGCGGCTTCCGCATAGCAAAACGCCATGAACACCGATCCGGTCTGCAGCCCGGCGTCCATGCGCACGCGAGCGACGAGTTCCCCACGGCGCGATTCGACGCGGACGAACTCGCCGTCGTCGATTTTCAACGCGCGCATATCGTCCGGGTGGAGGCTGACGACGGGTTCCGGTTCAATGGCATCGAGCACACTCGCGTGGCGCGTCATACTGCCGGTGTGCCAGTGCTCCAGCTGGCGACCCGTCATCAGGATAAAACGATACTCGTCATCCGGCAGTTCCGCCGCATGCGTGTACGCTGCCGCGACGAATTTCCCGCGACCACTCGGGGTCGGGAAGCCGTTCTCGAACAGGATCTCCTGGCCCGGGTCGCCGACGTTCTTACACGGGTAGGTAACGGAATGCTCGCTTTGCAGACGCTCCCAGGTGATCCCGGCGATGCTCGGCACGGCCTGCCGCATTTCATCGAAAACGTCCGCGACGTCGCTGTAATGCCAGTCGAGGCCGAGGCGTTTGGCCATCTGCTCGATAATCCACAAATCTTCCCGCGCGTCGCCGGGGCAGGGGATCGCTTTGCGTCCTAGCTGGACTCGCCGATCCGTATTCGTAAACGTCCCGGTTTTTTCGGGGAACGCGGAAGCGGGCAGGATCACATCGGCGAACCCGGCGGTTTCGGTCATGAAGATATCCTGCACGACGAGGTGTTTCAGTTTCGCCAGTGCGGCACGCGCGTGATTCAGATTCGGATCCGACATCGCCGGGTTTTCACCCATGATGTACATACCGTGCAGTTTGCCGGCATGCACCGCGCCCATGATTTCGACGACCGTGAGTCCGGGCTCGGGATCGAGCGGCGTGTTCCACAGGGTCTCGAAGCGGCCGCGCGCCGCGTCGTCGCTCACCGCCTGATAATCGGGGAATACCATCGGGATGAGCCCGACGTCGGAGGCTCCCTGAACGTTGTTTTGTCCACGCAGGGGATGCAGTCCGGTCCCGGGTCGCCCGATCTGTCCGGTGAGTAGCGCGAGCGAAATCAGGCAACGCGCATTGTCCGTGCCATGGATGTGCTGGGAGATGCCCATACCCCAGAAAATCATCGAACCGCGCGACGTCGCGTACACGCGCGCGACTTCGCGCAAGGTCTCGGCCGGAATGCCGCAAATCGGCGCGACCCTTTCCGGCGAGTAGTCGCGCACGGCTTCGCGCAGGGCCGCGAAACCTTCCGTGTATTGCTCGATGTATGCTTCGTTGTGCAGGCCCTGCTCGATAATCGCGTGCATGATGCCGTTCAGCAACGGCACGTCCGTGTCGGCGCGGAACTGCAGGTAATAATCCGCGTGTCGCGCGAGATCGGAGCGATAGGGATCAAGCAGGATCAGGATTTTGCCGTTCTTCGCCGCGTTCTTCATGAACGTCGCGGCGACCGGGTGATTCACCGTGGGTTTCGCGCCGATGATCATGATCACCTCGGCCTCGGCGACGTCGGCTACCTGGTTCGACACCGACCCTGAACCGATCGTCTCGAGCATCGCCGCGACGGAGGACGCGTGACACAGGCGGGTACAGTGATCGACATTGTTCGTGCCGAAGCCGGCACGGACGAGTTTCTGGAACAGGTAGGCTTCTTCATTCGAGCCCTTGGCCGAGCCAAAACCCGCGAGCGCGTTCGGGCCGGATTCGCGACGAATCGCGGCGAGGCCTGAGGCGGCGAAATCGAGCGCCTCGTCCCACGTGGCCTCGCGGAATGTCGCGTCGATATCGTCATATGACAACAGCGCCGTCGTCTTCGCGACCCCTTCCCGACGGATAAGCGGATTCGTCAGGCGCGCCGGGTTATGCACGTAATCGAATCCGTAGCGTCCCTTCACGCACAGGCGGCTGTGGTTCGCAGGTCCATCGCGGCCTTCGACGAACTGGATCCGGTCGTCCTTCACGTGGTAGTTCAGCAAACAGCCGACGCCGCAGTACGGGCACGCCGATTCGACGATCCGGTCGGCCACCGTGTTGCCGGCATCCGCCGCCGGCATCAGCGCACCGGTCGGGCACGCCTGCGCGCATTCACCGCAACTGACACAGGTGCTGTCGCCCATCGAATCGTCGAGATCGAACACAATCTTCGCGTGTGCGCCGCGATAGGCGTAGCCGATGACATCGTTTACCTGCTCTTCGCGGCACGCACGCACGCAGCGCGTACACTGGATACACGCGTCGAGATTGACCGCGATCGCCGGATTCGACAGGTCCGCGTCTGGCTGCGCCCGCGCCGGAAAGCGCGCTTCGCCGACGCCGAGAAATTCCGCCCAGTGGTCGAATTCGGAACGCGGCGTATACGGTGAGCGGTCGCCGCGCGGCATATCGGCTTTCAGCAGCTCGAGCACGATCCGCTGTGAATGCCGTGCACGTTCGCTGCCCGAGGCTACGGACATACCGTCGCGCGGTGTACGGCAGCACGAGGGCGCGAGTGTGCGTTCGCCGTCGATCTCCACGACGCAGGCGCGGCAGTTTCCGTCGGCACGGTAGCCATCCTTGTAGCACAGGTGCGGGATGTCCGTGCCGGTTCGGCTTGCCGCCTGCAAAATCGTTTCGCCCGGGAGGGCCTCGACTGTCTTGCCGTCCAGCGTAAACGTGATCGTTTCCATTTTTCCGTCCATTGCCGCTAGACGAATTCCTGCGGGAAATACCGCAGCGCACAGCGTAGCGGGTTCGGCGCCGCCTGGCCGAGTCCGCAAATCGATGCATCTTCCATCGCCCGGGCAAGCTCTTCGAGCAACGGCGTGTCCCAGTGCTCGGCCTGCATCAGGGCCGCGGCTTTAGCCGTGCCGACGCGGCAGGGGGTGCATTGACCGCACGATTCGTGTTCGAAAAAGCGCATCGCATTCAGTGCTGCGTCGCGCGCACTGTCCTGATCGGACAGCACGATGACGGCGGCGGAGCCGATAAAACAGCCGTGCTCCTGCAGCGTATCGAAATCCAGCGGCTCGTCACCGAGCGAGGCCGGCAGGATCCCGCCGGACGCGCCGCCGGGAAAATAAGCATAAAACGCATGACCATCCGTCATGCCGCCACAATATTCGTCGATCAGTTCGGTTACAGAGATGCCCGCCGGCGCGACATGGACGCCGGGCTTTTTGACCCGTCCGCTGACGGAGAACGAGCGTAATCCCGTTCGTCCACGGCGCCCGTGCGCGGCAAACGCGGGCGGGCCCTGTTCGATGATGTCGCGAACCCAGTGCAGTGTTTCGAGGTTGTGCTCGAGCGTGGGCCGCCCGAACAGGCCGACCTGGGCGACGTACGGCGGCCGCAGGCGCGGCAGTCCGCGCTTGCCCTCGATGGATTCGATCATCGCCGACTCCTCACCGCAGATGTAGGCACCGGCGCCGCGGCGCAATTCGATCCGCGGCAGGTTTACGGGCGGGTCCGCGCGCAGCGCCGCGAGTTCGGCCTCGAGGATGCGCCGGCAGCCGGTATATTCGTCACGAATGTAGACATAACACGCTTGTGCTTCGATGGCCCAGGCCGCGATCAGCATGCCTTCGATAAACCGGTGCGGATCGCGTTCGAGGTAATAGCGATCCTTGAACGTACCGGGTTCGCCCTCATCGATATTCACCGCCACGAGGCGCGGCGCCGCCTGTTCACGCAGGATGGACCATTTCTGGCCGGCCGGAAATCCCGCCCCACCGAGCCCGCGCAGCTTCGAGTCCTGCATCGCCTGAACGATGTCGTCGCGTGTGTGTTGGCCCGCGTGGCAGGCAGCGAGCAGCGTGTAGCCGCCGTGCGCGCGGTACGCCGCGTAGTCCGCGTGATCCACGGACGCGGGCTCGGTGGCGCGTTGTTGCACGGCCGTCATGACATCTGCCGCGCACGCGTGTTCGATCGGGTTGTTGCCGACTACCGCAACCGGCGCGGTCGCGCAGCGACCGACACAGGGGACGGGCTGGATGCGCACGTCAGCGCCACATTGTTCACGCAGTTCCTCGATCAAGCCGGCGGCACCGTACATCGCACAGGTCACCGATTCGCACACGCGCACGGTGAGTTCCGGCGGTGGTGCCTCGCCGTCCCGCGGGACGTCGAAGTGGTGATAGAACGTTGCGACTTCATAGACTTCCGTCGTCGACAGCCGCATCTCGTTCGCGAGCGCGACGCAATGCGCGCTGCTGATACACCCGTAGGCGTCCTGGATCAGGTGCAGATACTCGATCAGCAGATCACGACGCAGGGTTCCGGGACCCGTCAGTGCGCGCACTTCCTCGATGGCGGCCGGTTCTACCCGACGGCCGCGTTGCTGGCCTTTTACGCGTTTGTTCACTGGTGTCGTCTCATGTGCATCGACTCAGGGCGCGGTGATGAGCAGTTCGCCCTGACCGTTCGCGCCACGGTCGCCGGCGTAACGTTGAACGTGCGCGCCGCGGCCGATTCTCCGCGCCACGCGTTGATCAAAGGTTGCTACGTATCGGCGCAGCAGTTCGATCACCGCGAGCGCGTAGGTACCGCAGGGATTGAACGTCACGGGGATCGAGGCCGGCGCGTGTGTGAGCAAAATCGTGCCGCGGCGCATGCCGAGGCCGATCCCGTCGGCACAGTGTCCGGTGACGACGATTGTTCCGGCGATCATGCCGGAGCCGCAGCACGCGCCGGCATCGCCATTGACGATCAGCAGGCCGCGGCGCATGCGTTCACCGGCCCGTGCGCCGACGCTGCCGCCAACGCGGACGACGCCGTTGCGCAAGCCGAGCGACTCGTTCGGCAGCGCACCGCCGAGGAAATCGCCGGCGTCGCCGCTGATCTCGATCAAGCCATTGCGCATGCCGCTGCCGACAAAGTCGCCGGCGTCGCCGTCGACGGTGATCGTACCCGCGCGCATGCCGGCACCAAGGCCATCGCCCGCCGTGCCGCTGATGTGCAAACGTCCGCCCGACATATTGCGGCCGAGGTGGCGCAGGCGCGGGGTTGCGGCTTCGATACCGAGCACATCGTCGTCGCGGGACGCGACGTCGAACAGATCGCCGAGTGCCACCTGGCGCCGTCCCTGCGCGAGTCGCATCGACCTGATCTCCTCGACCTTGCGGTCACGCAAGGTTTCCGGCAACAGTTCGCTCGCGTCGATGTCGAATCCGCCCGCCTGCATCAGTTTCAGGTTGATCCCGCTCACCGCAGTATCTCGCGCAATTTGAAGTGGTAAGGACCGAGGCTGCCGCCATAGTTACCCGCGCTGATCGCGATGATGCCGCGCTTGCGCCCCATGCGACATGCCGCTTCGATGCCGACCCGGGTCGCTGCGTCGATCGAGGCCGTATCGAGCCCGTCGATGACGATTTCGAGGACCGCGCCGACCTCGGCGCCGAGCGCGGAATCGACGAGCCCTTTCAGGGTCGGGCAATAACGATCATTCGTCGAGGCGGGCAGTGCCTTGTATTTCGAACCGACCTTCGAGCCGGAACGCACAACGCCCCCCGGGAACGGCATGATGACGTTTGGCACCCGGCGCATGGCCGTGATTGCGCGCTCGCTTGCTTCGAGTGCCTGGGCCTGGGTTTCCGCGAGGATCAGAAAATTACCCCCGCCGATCGCCGGAGCGATCCGGGTAGTTTCCTCGCATACGAACTCGCCATCCATGACCGGCACCCGCCAGTAGCGCGTGTTGCCGAATTTCTTCGCAATCTGGTAGCCGTCGCCGAAAAACCGCAGGTTTTTCCCGAGTTCGATCGGATCGCCTTCATCGAGTCCGGCGTAGCACGCCGTAGTCGGGCACGTGAGCACGCACTGGCCGACCCGGTTCTGGATTTGTTTGCCGAGTTCCTTCTTGCTCATCGTGAACAGCAGCACGGAGACGCCGGGTCGTCCGTCCGGCGTCTCGCGCGGTTTCAGTACGCGTTCGATTCCGGCTTCACAACCGCAGGCGATCACGGACGTCGCGAAGCCGGTCATCGCGGTACCGGCGTGTCCCGCCCAGGTATCGTTAGCCGCGGTCACGATCAGGCGGGTCGCCTTCATCGGGAACGCCTCGGCAAACGTGTTCTCTATCGCTACGCCGTTTATTTTCATGTTCGACGCTGCGCTTTGTGGATTTTCAGTTTGCCGCGGCCGTGATCCCGGATTTCGTCGTCGGATACCCGGATACGGTTTTTGCGCATGGTCATATAGCGTTCGAAATAGGTGTCGAGGTCCGCATCGATGCCGTCGTCATACTCGGCGCGCGAGACGTGTGTCGTACCGACGGGAACGCTCCGGATCCGTCCCTTGCGCGCGACGAGTTCGCCCGCTTTAAACACATAATCCGGGTTCGTGAACATGCGCTCGCGGTTCGCATGTTCGCGGTAGACGGTGATATCCGCATCCGCGCCGGGGCCAAGATGACCCTTGGATTTCAGTCCGAGCGATCGTGCCGGGCCCGCGCGGGTCATGATCGCGATCTCGTACAGGCTGTACTCGCGTTTCATCGCACCGAGGTGGCTCGCGGCGGCCGCGTCGGGGTTGATCGTGGCGAGCATGTCGTTACGGAAACTCCGATCCATGAGCAGCCGGATCAGATGCGGATACGTCGTGAACGGGGCGCCGTTTGGATGATCGGTGGTCAGGAAGATCCGCCACGGGTCGTCGATGCTGAGAAACAGTTCGAGTCCAATCGCCCATTGCAGCGCGTTGACGAAATTCTGATCCTTGTAGCGGAACGGTACGACCCCGCAACCGGCGTCGCACTCGATATCCATGCCAACCCACTTCTTCGGGTGAGCGTAGGCGCTGCCGGCGTGCTGACGCATGCTGTCGCCCGATTCCGTCACCGTCTGCCCGAACATGATCTGACCCACGTCGAGCGAGATATTCGGACTTGCATTGATGCGTTCCGCAATCGCTGCCGCACCGGAGGAAAATTTGTGATCGCCCTCGGTGCCGTAACTGTGGAACTGCAGGTGCGTGAGATGTGCCGGAATGCCGTCGAGCGCCGCAATCGTGTCGAGCGTTGTGTCCATGTTGCCGGGCACGCCGAGGTTGCAGCCGTGAATATGCAGCGGGTGGGCCAGGCCGAGCGCCTGTACGCCGCTCGCGAGTGCCTGCAGGATTGCGCGCGGGGTTACGTCGTAGTGCGAGTTTTTCTCATCGACATCGAGTTTGCGCTGGTTGAATTTGAACGCATTGATGCCGCCCGGATTCACGACCTTGATCGCGAGCGCCTGAGCGGAGTGCAGGGTCCAGGCAATGTAGTTACGGATGACTTCCGGATCGGCCTTCTTGCGCAACAGGCGCAGCAGGAAGTCATCGTTGCCGAGGAGCGCGTAGGCACCCTTGTCGACGATCGGCGTATCGGCCATTTCCATATGCGCCTGGCGCGCATTGACGGGCAGCATCGCGGGTTCGAAACACGCGGTATAACCCATTTCCGCGTAGCGGTAGCCGGCCGTGAGGGTGGACGGCGCGGCATGCCCACACCCCATGCGTGGCTGCGCGCCGCGCGTGACGAGGCTGTCGGCATGATCTTCGGGCAGCATCATGCGTGCGATATTGACCTTGCCGCCGCCGATATGGGTGTGAATGTCGATCCCGCCGGCCATGATCGCGCAGCCGCGCGCGTCGATCGTGACGTCGGCGCGGCGTGTGTTGTCCGGCGCCGCGACGATTTTGCCGTTTTCGAAAAACAGATCCTGGCGCCGTCCGTCGATCCCGTTTGCCGGGTCGTAAATACGCGCGCCTTTCAGTCGTGTCAGCATGACGTCGGCTCCGCCCGTGAAATCACCATTGCGCGAGTAACTCCTGCAGCACGTCCGCGGCACTCCGGAAACCCCGTGGCCGCAGTTGATCGACGTGCAGCGTTATGACGGAGTCCGTGCGCACGAGGCGGCCGGCATGATCGACCCCCGGTGTGCCGACGGGGATGAAAACGTTCGCGCGCGTATTCGCCGCGGCTGCCGGATCACCAATCGCGATGCACTTGATGGCGTCGTCGAGTGCCGGCATCGGTGCATCGCCGAACGCGTCTATCCACACGAGCGTGTCGATCGCACGATCGCCGAGCAGACGTTCCGTGCGGTAGCGTACGGGGTCGTACTCGAGCGTCTTGCCGGCAAACGAAACGTGTAACGGGAACCCGGTCAGCCAGGCGCAGACATTGACCGCACCGATCGCACCATTGTCGCCGCCAAGGACGAGGCCGGCGGCCCGCTGATGCCGGTTCAAATCATCAATCAGGCGCGTGGTCGTCGCGATCGTCACGTCCGCATCGCCACGCGGAAGCTGCCCGGGTGCCCACACGAATACGGGGTAGGCAGCCTGCCTGATGGCTGCCGCGAGTGCTGCGATGCGACGCGTGCGGGTACCGCGGGCAAGTGCATGGCCGCCGAGCGCCGCGCGCAATTGCGACATCGTCGCGGCGAGATCGGCAGGGCGCGTGCGAATCGTCTCGACCGTGCAGGATGGCGTCGCCGCCGGCGCGCTTGCCTGCGGACCGATATGCACGACGCGTCGGTGTTCACGTCGATCGTTGTGCAGCGTCTGCCTCGGTTCGACGACGCGGCGCATGAAATTCGCGTAATTCGTCACGACATCGGCGCCGACGAGAATAATCAGATCGGCGCGGTTGCGGACTTCCGCGAGTGTTGTCGTGTACCAGCCGCGCGACTGGAGCACGCGCATACCGCTGTCGAGGCCAGCCGTGTTCGCGTGGTCCAGCATTGCGCGCGCACGCTCGGCGAGCGCAACCGCCGCACGCACGCCATCGACATCCGTACCCAGTCCGCTGATCAGCGGCGCCTGCGCAGCTTTCAGGATCTTCACGGCCGCACCGATCGCTGCCGTATGGTTTGCGCGTTCGCCGTTGACGAGCGCTGTGCCTGCCGGTCGGGGCCGTGCGAAAGCGGACACCGCCCGCGCACAGGCGTGCTTGCGCGCCGCGAGTTCGTCACCGCGTTTCTCGATCACGAGGTCGTCACACAACAGGGGACAGAACGGGCACGCAACGTCGTCGATGCGCTGAGCGGGGGCGGAACCGGAATGGGATCGTTTCGGCACAGTCTGCGTTACACGAAAATGTTGGATAAAAATTCAAACATCCGTTGCGCTCCCGGCCGCCGCAACAGAGCAACTAACGTTATCACAACGTGCGGAGCCGTACACTATCTATCCGCTGCTCATCCGTTAAACTATAACGCTACTAAGCAATTCCATCAGCCTGTCACTGTCTCCGACAAGGCCGATGCGATCGAGGACTTCCGTTAGCCATGAGTGCTGCGCCGCGTTGCATCACCGTCGAATCGCCGGCTCGCCTGCATCTCGGGTTTGTTGATCTGAGTGGCGATCTCGGCCGCAAATTCGGTTCTCTCGGCCTCGCCATCGAAGGCCTGTCGACGATCGTCAGCGCGACCCGGTCGCAGTCTCTCACGGCGACCGGCCTCGAGAGCGCGAGAACGCTCGGGTACGCTCGCGATGTGCTTGCATCGCTGCAGCTCGATCCGTGCGTCGCGCTCGACGTGCACACGGCAATTCCCGCACACGCCGGCCTCGGTTCCGGTACCCAGCTCGCGCTCGCGGTCGCCTCGGCGATTACGACCGCGTGCGATTTCGAACGCAGCGTCCCCGAACTCGCCGAGCTGACCGGGCGCGGCGCGCGCTCGGGGATCGGGATCGGCGTGTTCGCGAGCGGCGGGTTCGTCGTCGATGGCGGGCGCTCGGACAAATCGAGTGTACCGCCGGTGCTCGCACGTTTCGACTTTCCCGCGGACTGGCGCGTCATACTCGTGCACGACGAGGCGCACGAGGGGCTCAGCGGTTCGGCGGAGAACGCGGCGTTTCGCGACGCGCCGCCGATGCGCGTAGCGCTCGCGGAGCGGCTCTGTCGCCTGACCCTGATGGGCGTATTTCCGGCGCTCGTCGAGCGCGATTTCGCGACGTTTGCCACGTCCATAGCGCAGATTCAGGCAATCATCGGTGATTACTTCAGCCCGTATCAGGGCGGGCGGTTTACGAGTCCCGATGTCGCCGCCGCCGTCGCTTATCTGCGCGACGCGCACGGCTTACAGGGTATCGGGCAGACATCCTGGGGACCCACCGGATTTGCTTTCGCCCCGTCCGCTGCCGTTGCCGCCGCCGCGGTCAGGGCCGCCGCGGCCCGCTTCGCGGATCAGCCGCATGTGGGCTTCTCCGTACACGCGGCGCGTAACACGGGCGCGTCGATACAACGCTCGGCGGCCGCGAAACAGCGATCGAACGCCACGGCATGATGAGCGCTCGCGTATCGGCGCGCACTGACGACGGCGGGCGACCACAACATTATCGGGAGCGAGCGTGAGCGATCCTTACCTGCTGCATATTTTCAGTCCGACGAAATACGTCAGTCCGTTCGACATCAACATGGCTTACGAAGCGAATTTCGATGCCGTGATCCCGTACTGCGACGTCCAACTCGATGAAGTCCATTCACTGACGCAGGACACGATTTTCTCGCGCCGTCCCGAAGGCGTTAAGCGTACGGGTATTTTTATCGGTGGGCGCGAACTCGATGCCGCGCTCGATATGCTCGAGGCGTGTCGCGGCGCCATGGTGCCGCCATTTGAAATCTCCGTGATGGCCGATCCGAGCGGTGCCATTACGACGGCATCGGCGATGGCGGCGATCGTCGAACGCACATTGCAGCAAAAATTCTCGCGCACGCTCGAACGAGCGCGCGTGTTTATATTCGGTGGGACGGGTCCGGTTGGAACCTGTGTCGCGCTGTTGTCGGCGCTCGCCGGGGCCGAAGTCTCGGTGGTTTCGCATCAGGGCCTCGGCGCCGCGCAGTTTGCCGCGGATCGTTGCGCGCGACGCTACGGGCTCGCGTTCAACGGCGTGGACGGCAGCAGTACGGAAGCGGTCGCCGCGATCATGACCGAAGCGGAAGTCGTGTTTAATACGGCGAAAGCGGGTATCGAGGTGATCGACGAAGCGATGCTCGCGAACGCCGATCGCCTGCTCGTCGCCGCGGATGCGAATGCCGTACCACCGAGCGGTATCGCCGGCGTCGCACCGGACGCGCGCCAGGTCCCGCTCGACGTTCCCGGCGCACGCGCACTCGGGATCGGTGCGCTCGCGATCGGCGACATCAAGTACCGCGTGCACACCGGACTCCTGGGGCGCATGCATGCGACGGACAAGCCGGTATACCTGTCCTATCCGGAGGCATTCGAGATGGCCCGCGCGATCGTCGCCGATCGCCTGTAAGCCACGCGTCCCGCAAGCGATGCGTCCGGACGTTCTGATCATCGCCCGCTCCGGGCGGCAACTCGCAGCCGCGGCACGGCGTGCCGGGTATACGCCGGTTGTCATCGACCTGTTCGGAGATGCCGACACGCAGGCCCGGTGCGCGGTGAATTTCGTCATCCCGCCAGCGCACGGGCTCGCATTTCCCGGCGCCAGACTGCTCGACCTCGTACGCGGAATCACGGCGACTCATGGCCCGCTGCCGATCGTTTGTGGCAGCGGGTTCGAAGATCAGATCCATCTGCTCGCGGCGCTCGAAGCGCGCGCGAAGTTGCACGGTTGCCGCACCGCGGCGGTCGCTGCGTGCAACGATCCCGTCCGGTTTCGGCGCGGCCTCGATGAACTCGGCATTGCGAGCCCGCGAACGGCCTGGACCCTGGTGCCCGGCGCGAAGCGCTGGCTGTTGAAACGGCGCGGCGGTTGCGGTGGTGATCACATACGCGCGGCCCGCGCGGAATCGATTCCCGGGCAGCGCGACTATTTCGCGGCACACATCACCGGTGCGCCCGTGTCGGCGGCGTTCGTCGCCAGGCCGGCAGGGGTCAGCGTGCTCGGCATGTGCGCGGCATTGCCGGGTGTCGGACCCGACGGCGCGGCGGCCTATCACTACGCCGGCGCGGTCACGATTCCGGATACGTTCGCGCACTATGCCGACGAAGTTCGTCACATTGCCGCCGCAGTGACGGATTACTTTTCGTTGCGCGGTTTGTGCGGGATCGATTTTATTGCCGGCGAGGGCGGTACGCTGACCCTGATCGAGATCAACCCGCGTCCGGTTGCAACGTTCGATCTGCTCGCGGATCCGGGAGATGTGTTCGCCGCTCACATGAACGCACGCGAGACCGCAATTCGGACATACGGCGACGTACGGGCATCGGGCGTGTGCGTTGCAAAGCGATCGTTTACCGTAAGCGACGGGTTAGACTTGCCGTCGTGGTGCACGGATCGTCCACAGGCCGGCACGCGGATCACCGCCGGCATGCCGGTCTGTTCGGCGTACGTTGCGCGCGCGGGCACCGTACCGGCAACGCGCCACGTACTGCAGGAGCGTCTCGCAAGTCTCGGCCGACTGTTCGCCGGTGAAACGCCCGCGGCTGGCGTTGCGGACGCCGCGCATTGAGCGCGCGCGACTGCGGTGCGCGATAACTCGAAACATCAACACATGGAATCTAGGGAGAATTTCTGCATGGGTGAGACGACTGTGAACGTGAGCGAACTGGCCAGACCCGGGGTTGAGGCGTTGATCACTCAGCCCGACCGGTACCGGGTGCAGGTGTCGACGGAAGCCAGCGGCGTTACGATTGTCGATGCGGGCATCGACGTCGCCGGCGGGCTGGAAGCAGGCAGGATGATCGGCGAGATCTGTCTCGGCGGACTCGGTCGCGTGAATCTCGCGACGGGCACGGCGTTCAAACACTGGTCGTGGAGCGTCGACGTCCATGCGAGTAATCCGGTGATCGCGTGTCTTGGGTCGCAGTACGCGGGCTGGAGTCTGAATCACGGCAAGGGCAAGGACGCGTTCTATGCGCTGGGGTCCGGTCCGGCGCGGGCGATTGGCAGCCGTGAACCCTTGTTCGAGGAACTCGGTTTCCGTAATCCGCCGGGGACGACGGCGCTCGTACTCGAAGTCGATCGCAAGCCGCCGCCGGAAGTCATCGAGAAAATCATCAGTTACTGCCAGATAGAACCGGCGCAACTGACCCTGATCCTCACGCCGACGACGAGCCTCGCCGGCGGTGTGCAAATTGTCTCGCGCGTACTCGAGGTGGCCTTGCACAAGGTGCATGAACTGAAGTTCCCGCTCGGGCAACTCGTCGATGGCGGCGGCAATGCGCCGGTACCGCCGCCGAGCGCCGATTTCATGACCGCGATGGGACGCACGAACGACGCGATACTGTTCGGTGGACGCGTCCATCTGTATGTCGATAGCGACGATGCGGCGGCCGAGGAACTCGCGACGGGTTTACCGAGTTCTTCGTCGCGTGATTTCGGTAAGCCATTCGGCACGATCTTCAAGGACTGCGGTTACGATTTCTACAAGATCGACCCGATGTTGTTCTCGCCCGCGGTGTGCGCGGTAACCTCGATCAGGAGCGGACGCACGTTCCACGCCGGCGAGTTCCGTGAAGATTTACTCGATGAATCGTTTGGTGCGTGACCCCGAAGCGCTGACCGAACGCGGTGCCGTCGTCATTTTCACCGACGAACCGGGCTGGCACGGCAGGCGCCTGCGCGCGGCGCTGGCCGCGGAACGTTACGTGGCGCGCTTCACGAGTTTGTGCGATTGCTCGATCGATCTGTCCGGTAACGCACCGCGTATCGCGATCCCGACTTTCGCGAGCCTGCCGCAGGCGGCGTTCGTCCGCGGGGTTGCGGGTGGCTCGCTCGAGCAGATCATTACCCGGCTGAACATATTGCATACCCTGCGCATGGTCGGCGTGCCGGTGTTCAACGACGGTCGCGCGATCGAGCGTACGGTCGACAAGGGACTGACGAGTTTTCTGCTGAGCCGCGACGGTATTCCCACGCCGCGGACGTGGGTGCTCGAATCTGCCGCCGCCGCGCGCGCGGTCGCCGAGTGCGAGTTCCGCGCGGCGAGGAAGCTCGTCGTGAAACCGCTGTTCGGCTCGCAGGGCAACGGGGTAGCGAAGCTCGGGTCACTCGACGAGTTTGATCGACTCGTGCCGCCGGGCGGGATGTACTACCTGCAGGAATACATCGATGCGGGCGAGGGCGACTTCCGCGACTGGCGTGTATTTGTGATCGACGGCCATGCGGTTGCCGCGATGCAACGGCGATCATCACATTGGGTGACGAACCGCGCGCAGGGCGCCGTGTGCGAACCCGCCTCGATCCACGACGGACAACTCGCGCAGTTGGCCGAAGCCGCGGCCGCGGCCCTGGACGTCGATTACGCCGGCATCGATCTGCTGCGCGACAGCACGGGCCACTGGTATGTGAGCGAAGTCAACGGCATCCCGGCATGGCAGGGGCTGCAACGCGCATCGGGGGTCGATATCACGCAACAACTCGTCAGCGCATTCACCGGCAAGATCCACAGGCAGACTACGCTGGCGGCGGCCGGCTAGGCGTGTCGAGCGAACGTGTTGCCATCGTTTGCGATGCGCTGCGGTGTGCGTGCCGGCTCGACGTGATGGCGTTCAAGCCGGGAAACGTGAGTTTCGACTCCCCCGGCCATGACATGCGGGCGACGGACTTTCTTGTCGCCGCGGCCTATACCGCGCGCGCCCTCGCGGATGACGGCACGACGCTCGGCCGGGCCGTTCGCAACGCGGTCACGGCAAGTGTCCGCGCGACCGGCTGCAACACGAACCTCGGTATCGTTCTGCTCGGCGCGCCGCTGGCCCACGCTGCGCTATGGCAACGCGAAGGCGAATCGTTGCGCACGAGCCTCGGTCGGGTGCTCAACGGGCTCACGATTGATGACGCCGTGCAGGTTTTTGCCGCGATTCGGATCGCGCAACCCGCCGGTCTCGGGCACAGCGCCGAACACGACGTCGATGACGTGCCCGCGGTTACGTTGCTCGAGGCGATGCAGTTCGCGTCCGTACGGGACCGTATTGCGTACGAATATACGCACGAGTTCGTCGATGTGTTCGAGTTCGGATTACCGTTGTTGCGCGCTTATCGACAACGCTGGCAATCACTCGCGTGGGCCGCCGTCGGCGTTTACCTCGCGCTGCTCGGGCGGATTCCCGATACGCACATCATGCGCAAGTTCGGCGCTGATCGGGCACACTCGGTGTCTGCCGCCGCGAGGGCGCTGGAAAGCGGTTTCAAAGCGTGCGAGAATCCGGCGACATTCGCGCCGGAGTTGAAGAAATTCGATCGCGAGTTAAAACAAAACGGCGTGAATCCCGGGACGAGCGCGGATCTGACGGTAGCGTGTCTCATCGCATTGCTGTTGGAACATGCCTAATGGAACACGGTTCGTCTGGCTGCGTTATCCGCGGCACGACTGAATCAACCAATCAATAAGCTTGCACAAAGGTGGTGAGAGCCAATGTCCATCTTTAAGGCGCTATTCGGAACGCAGTCGAGTCAGACGGCGACGACAGAAGGAGAAAAAATCATGGCGGTTGTTGATCGCGTATTAGTAGGTGAGTCACTCGTTGGTGACGGTAACGAGGTTGCACACATCGACCTCATCATGGGGCCGCGCGGAAGCAGCGCCGAAGTCGCATTCTGCAACTGCCTGACGAACAACAAGGACGGGTTCAGCAGCTTGCTCGCGGTGGTCGCGCCGAACCTCGCCGCAAAGCCGAGCACCGTCATGTTCAACAAGGTGACGATCAAGGGCTCGAAGCAGGCCGTGCAGATGTTCGGTCCGGCACAGCGTGGTGTCGCGATGGCGGTTGCCGACTGTGTTGAAGACGGCACGATTCCCGCGGATGAAGCCGACGACATTTTTATCTGCGTCGGTGTGTTTATCCACTGGTTGGCCGAGGATGATGCGAAGATCCAGGACTACAACTACCAGGCGGTGAAAGAATCGATCCAGCGTGCGGTCGCCCGTGAACCGAAAGCGTCCGACGTTGTTGCGCAGAAAGGCAGCGCCGCGCATCCGTTCGCCGCACACAGCTAAGCACAACCGCATCCGCGGTACTGTAGAGAAACGCCCCGTTTACGGGGCGTTTTTTTTTATTGGGCCGCGAGCGCGGCGAGTTCGGTCGACCCGAGCGTCTTGTGGTGCAGGGCGGTTGCAATCAGCGCATGAGCCACCCCGTCATCACGGAGTTGCCGCAAATCCTCGATCCCGCGCACACCGCCCGCCGCGGCGAATTCGATATCCGTGCGGCGCCGACGCAGCGCGTTCAGGCGCATGCGGTTCGGGCCACGGTTCTCGCCCACCCGGTTCAGATCCATCGAAATCACCGTGTCCGGCCACAGTTCCGGGCGCGTGATCAGCTCAGGCGGACCGAGTTCTTCGCCGTTTTTGCGATCGAGCGACAGCACGTGACGCGCGAACTCCGGTGCCGCGCGCAGTTGTGTGTAATGCGCGAGCGAGTTCAGCGTTTCGGAGCCGATGACGAAGCGGATGTTGGGAATGTCCGCGAAGGGCAGCACGTCGGAACCCGCGGTAAAACCGCCGTCGAGCCAGAATTCCACCGCCGGTAATCGTCGCGCCAGCTCGATAACGACGGCATCGTTCGTGCCGCGGTCCGTGATGCGATCCAGATCAGCGATGTAGAACGTCGTAAAAGGGTACAGTGTACTCAATGCCGCGATCACGGCCGTCGGCGCGGGATCGCGACATAGCGGTGTGTCGACAGGCCGGTAGTCGTCGCGCCGGCCACCGGCTGCGAGCACGACCATGCCGTGTTTTAAATCGAGTACGGGGATCACATTCATCGAGGCGCCGCAGTCTAGCGCATCGATGCGATTCGCCCAATCGATCCCGCTGCGGCGATCAATTTTATAATGGCGCGGCGCCGGAAACCGGGCGCATTGGGCCGGAGGGCAGGGACATTTGACGGCAACGGCGACAACAGTTGGCTGGGACCTCGGCGGCGCTCACGTGAAGCGCGTGGTTCTCGATGAACATGGCCGCGTGATGGCGGCGCGCCAACTCGCGTGCCCGCTGTGGCGCGGGCTGGAGCATTTGGCCGCGGCACTCGCATCGGCGAACGAACCCGCCGGGGCGCTTGTCCACGCCGTTACGATGACCGGCGAATTGTGTGACAATTTTGGTTCGCGCGAAGCCGGGGTTGTCGCGATCGCCGAAACCGCCGCGCGCGTGCTCGGCAGCGACCGGACCCGCTTTTATGCCGGACCGGCCGGCTGGCTGGCGCCGGAGATGCTGGACAAGGACAACGCGCTCACTTGCGCATCCGCCAACTGGCATGCGATGGCCGAGGCCGTCGCCCGGCGATGCCCGGATGCGCTGTTGATCGATATTGGCAGCACCACGACGGACCTCGTTCCGATCACAGCGGGGCGGGTTGCCTGTCGCGGCTTCGACGACGCGAGTCGCCTGCGTTGCGCGGAACTCGTGTATACGGGGGTTGTACGCACGCCGTTGATGGCGCTCGCCGACACGGCGCCCTGCGACGGCGAAATGCACGGGCTCGCAGCGGAATATTTCGCGAACACGGCCGACGTCTACCGGCTGCGTGGAGAATTGCCGGAAGGCGCCGACCTGCATGACACCGCGGACGGCGCGGACCGCTCGCTCGCATCGAGCGGGCGTCGGGTCATGCGCATGCTCGGACGTGATTACGCCGGCGATACCGACCGCGTGCGCCGGGTCGCCGATTATTTCGCCTACCGTCAGTTCGACTTGCTGCAACGCGCGTTGCTGCGTGTAACAAGCGGCATGAGCGGGGATTGCGCAACGCTCGTCGCCGCCGGGGCGGGGCACTTCCTGGTCGAACGGCTCGCCGCGTTCAATGCCATCGAGTGCATTGATTTCGCGTCCCTGTTCGACGTCACGGGTGCCGATCCGCACCTCGTGGCGACGTGTGCGCCCGCCGTGGCCGTCGCGGCGTTACGGGGCGACCCGGCATGAGCGGTTCGCCGCGCATCATTCCGATCACCTATCAGCGCGATCCGGCCTCACGGCTGGCCATGCACGGGAGTTCGCCGGGTTTTGTCTATCTCGACAGCTGCGCCGGACGCACGCCTGGCGGGCGTTACGACATTATCTCCAGCGCACCGACCACGGTACTGTCCACGCGCGGCAACACAACGGAGATACGCTCGCGCAATCGCTGCGTCACGAGTGCGGCCGATCCGTTCGAACTCGTCAGTGAGGCCCTGAGCTCGCTGCACTGCGAGCCGACGGAACTGCCATTTTGTGGCGGTGCGATCGGCTACTTTGCCTACGACCTCGGGCGCCGAATCGAACACCTGCCCGAGCATGCCGCGGCCGACATCGATGTTCCCGACATGGTCGTCGGGATCTACGACTGGGCGATCGTCGTCGACCACGAAACGCGGCGCGCGTGGATCGTCGCGCACGCGGACGCGGCCGCCGATCTCGATCACTGGCGCGACCTTATGGCGGCGCCGGATCCCGTCACGCCGGCGGCGTACGGCACTTCGTTCGAGGTGACGTCGTCGGTCATGCCGGAAATTACGTTTGCCGAGTACGCGGAAAAATTCGCGCGCATCAAGCGCTACATCATCGACGGGGATTGTTATCAGGTGAATCTCGCGCAGCGGTTTTCCGCCGACGTTCGCGGCGCATCGTGGGATGCGTACCTGCGTTTGCGCAATCTGAACCCCGCGCCGTTTTCGGCCTACCTGCGGCTCGAACACGGCGCCATCCTCAGTTCGTCACCGGAGCGGTTTCTCAGCGTCAGGAACCGGCAGGTCGAGACAAAACCGATCAAGGGAACACGGCCGCGCGCCACCGACGTGTCGATCGACCGGCAACTCGCCGAGGAACTGCGTGTGAGTACGAAAGACCGCGCGGAGAACGTCATGATCGTCGACCTGTTGAGGAATGATCTCGGCAAGTCGTGCGCGGTCGGCAGCGTCGTCGTGCCGGAACTGTTCGCGATCGAGAGTTACGCCACGGTCCATCATCTCGTCAGTACGGTGCGCGGTACGCTCGCCGCCGGCGTTCGTGAGTGTGAATTGCTGCGCGGTTGTTTTCCCGGCGGATCGATTACGGGCGCGCCGAAATTGCGCGCAATGGAGATCATCGAAGAACTCGAGCCCTGTCGCCGCACCGTGTACTGCGGCGCAATCGGATACCTGTCGGCCGACGGTGCGATGGATACGAATATCGCCATCCGCACGCTCGTGCACCATCACGGGCGGATGTACTGCTGGGCCGGTGGCGGAATCGTCGCCGACTCGGAACTCGACGCGGAATACCGCGAATGTCTCGACAAGGCCGCCGCGATGCTGAACGTGTTTGCCCATGCCGAAGTTCCCGACCTGGGTCGTTAAGCTCGGCGGCAGTCTCGTCGGCGGTGCCGCGCTGGCGGACTGGCTCGCGACCTTGAGTGAAGTGTCCGGGCGTGCCCGGATCGTGATCGTCGCGGGCGGCGGGCCGTTCGCCGATTCGGTGCGCGATGCGCAAACAGCTCTGGGCATCGACGATGCCACCGCGCACGCGATGGCAATACTCGGCATGCGTCAGTTTGCGCTCGCGATCGCCGCGCTCGTACCGGGCACGGTCCCGGGACTGCTTACGCTCGACGCGCTCGGTGAGCGTTGTGACGACACCGGGCTCATCGTGTGGGATCCGTCCGATCCGGTGCTCGCGACGAGCGCGATCCCCGCGGACTGGTCGGCAACGTCGGACAGCATCGCGGCCTGGTTGGGCCGGCACATTGGCGCCACCGGCACGGTACTCGTGAAATCCCGCCACGCTGCGAGTACCGGCGGCCTGGCGTCGGCGCTCGCGGCCGAGGCATTCATCGACACGTGGCTGCCGGTGCTGCTGCGTGGTGGCGAGCAGCCGTTGTGGTGGATCGAGCGATCGGCGACACAGGAGTTCGTGCAGCTCGTGGCGGGTGCTGCGTTACCGCAACGTGCGATTACGGGTTCGATGCGACAGCCGGGGTGAGCGGTCTGTCATGCCCGGTGGCGCTTGCGCGCAAGTTTCAGCCGGCAGAATAAAAAAAGCCGGTGCCCGGGTAAACCGGGCACCGGCCAATGCAGCGCGTCATAGCTCCATGCGAGGAGGCCTGGTCTAATGCCCAATTAGTCCCAGCTAAGCGCGCCGCCAGTCTGATATTCCGTAACCCGGGTTTCGAAGAAGTTCTTTTCCTTTTTCAGGTCGATCACTTCACTCATCCACGGAAACGGATTCGTTGCCCCCGGATACTGCTCCGGCAGGCCGATTTGCGAACAGCGTCGGTTCGCGATGAATTGCAGGTATTGTTCGAACATCGCGGCATTGAGACCGAGCACACCGCGCGGCATCGTGTCGTGCGCGTATTCGATCTCGAGGTCGACGGCTTCTTTCAGCAGTTCGATGATTTCGCGCTGAAACGCGTCCGTCCAGATCTCCGGGTTTTCCAGTTTGATCTGGTTGATGACGTCGATACCGAAATTCATGTGCATCGATTCATCGCGCAGGATGTACTGGAATTGTTCCGCGACCCCGGTCATTTTGTTACGCCGTCCCATCGACAGGATCTGCACGAAACCGACGTAAAAGAAGATGCCTTCGAACACGACATAGAACGCGATCAGATCACGCAGCAGTCGCTGGTTCGTCTCCAGCGTGCCGGTGTGGAAATTCGGATCGCCGAGGCTGTCGGTGAACTGCATCGCCCATTGTGCTTTCTTGTGCACGACCGGCAGTTCACGGTACATGTTGAAGATCTCGGCTTCATCGAGACCGAGGCTTTCCACACAGTACTGGTAGGCATGCGTATGCAGTGCCTCTTCGAATGCCTGGCGCAACAGGTACTGCCGGCATTCGGGGTTTGTGATGTGGCGGTAAACCGCGAGTACGAGGTTGTTCGCGACGAGCGAATCCGCCGTCGAGAAGAAACCGAGGTTGCGCTTGATTACCGTGCGTTCATCGTCGGTCAGGCCATCTTTGCTTTTCCACAGCGCGATGTCCGCATTCATGTTGATTTCCTGCGGCATCCAGTGATTCGCGCAGCCGTCGAGATATTTTTGCCATGCCCACTTGTACTTGAACGGTACGAGCTGGTTGACGTCCGCGCGGCAGTTAATCATCTGTTTGTCGTCTACCGCGAGACGTTTCGCGCCGAACTCGACCTGTTCCAGCCCGGTAACGCCGGTTTCTTCAGGAATCCCGGCTGCCGGCGGCGGTGCGGGTGCTACCCGCGGTTTTGCCGCCGGTGCGTTGGCGGCGGGTGCGACAGGTTCGACGTTCGCGCGGGCCTGTTCGACCCGTTCGACGGCGGCCAGCGCTTCTGTCGCCATCATCGCGGTCGTACCCGTTGATGTATTCGACGACTTGAATTTTTCGATCGGGTCTTCCCAATTCAACATGTGTTCTCCCTCACCTTTTTTCTATTTCCGACCCAATAACCCCGCGCACTGACTCCCAGCTCGCGGCAGGCCGGCCAGTGCCTGTTTATTGGCAAGCCTCGCAATCCGGGTCGAGTATCGAGCAGACCGGCGACGGTTCCGGCGCGGTGGTTTCCCCCTGGACCGCGTTTAATTTGCCGTCGGCGAGCGTGCTCTTCTCGACATGGGTTGCGCCGAGCGTGCGCAGGTAATACGTCGTCTTGAGACCGCGTACCCACGCAAGTTTGTACAGGTTGTCCAGCTTCGAACCGTTAGGTTCCGACAGGTACAGGTTCAGCGATTGCGCCTGGTCGAGCCATTTCTGCCGACGTGAGCCCGCTTCGACGAGCCAGCGCGGGTCGATTTCGAACGCGGTTGCAAAGACCTGTTTGATGTCGTCCGGTACCCGGTCGATGTTCGCGATACTGCCGTCGTAGTACTTCATGTCGTTAACCATGACTTCGTCCCACAAACCGAGTGATTTCAGTTTCTCGACGAGCGCCATGTTGATGACGGTGAAATCTCCGGACAGGTTCGCTTTCACGAACAGGTTTTGATAGGTCGGTTCGATCGACTGGCTGACGCCGCAAATATTTGAAATCGTCGCGGTCGGTGCGATCGCCATGCAGTTCGAGTTGCGCATGCCGACAGTGACGACCCGTTCACGCAGGCTGTCCCAGTCGAGCGTCGAGGAGCGATCCATATCGAGGTATCCGCCACGACCCTGCTCGAGCAGCGCGATCGAATCGATCGGCAGAATGCCCTGGCTCCACAGTGAGCCTTCGAAGCTCTGGTAGGTGCCGCGTTCGGCGGCGAGGTTCGAAGACGCCTGGATGGCGAAGTAGCTGACGGCTTCCATCGAGCGGTCGGCGAATTCGACCGCCTCGTTCGAGGCATAGGAGATCTCGAGTTTATACAGGCTGTCCTGAAAACCCATGATGCCCATGCCGACCGGACGGTGGCGCAGATTCGACGCGCGCGCGGTCGGCACGCTGTAGTAGTTGTAGTCGATCACATTGTCGAGCATGCGCATCGCGATGTTGACGGTGTGTTCGAGCTTGTTCATGTCGACCCCCGCGGAGGTGACGTGTTGCGCGAGGTTGATCGAACCGAGGTTGCACACGGCGATTTCGTGACCCGGCGCCGTATTCAGCGTGATCTCGGTGCACAGGTTCGAACTGTGGACGACCCCGGCATGTTGCTGCGGCGAGCGGAGGTTGCACGGATCCTTGAACGTGATCCACGGATGCCCGGTCTCGTAGAGCATGCCAAGCATCTTGCGCCAGTGATCGAGCGCCCGAATCTTCTTCGAGTTCTTGATCTCGCCACGCGCGGCTTTCTCTTCATAGGCGACGTAGAGGCGTTCAAACTCCTGACCGACGGCATCGTGCAGCTCCGGTACTTCGTCGGGTGAGAACAGGGTCCATTGCTGGTCTTCGCACACGCGCTTCATGAACAGATCGGGGATCCAGTTTGCCGTGTTCATATCGTGCGTACGGCGCCGGTCGTCACCGGTGTTCTTGCGCAATTCGAAAAACTCTTCGGAATCCATATGCCAGGATTCGAGATAAGCGCACATCGCGCCCTTGCGCTTTCCGCCCTGGTTGACCGCGACCGCGGTGTCGTTCGCAACCTTGAGGAACGGCACCACGCCCTGCGACTTGCCGTTCGTGCCCTTGATGTGCGCGCCCATGCCGCGCACCGGGGTCCAGTCGTTGCCGAGACCGCCGGCGAATTTCGACAACAGCGCGTTGTCTTTCATGGCGCTGAAGATGCCGTCGAGATCATCAGGCACGGACGTGAGATAGCACGACGACAACTGCGGTCGTAACGTGCCGGAATTGAACAGCGTCGGGGTGCTGCTCATGAAGTCGAACGAGGACAGCAGGTCGTAGAATTGTATCGCCCAGCTCTCGGGTTCGATTTCGTTGATCGCAAGACCCATCGCGACGCGCATGAAAAACACCTGCGGGAGTTCGAAGCGGGTGCCATGTGACTGCAGGAAGTAGCGGTCGTACAGCGTCTGCAGACCGAGGTAGGTGAACTGGAAGTCGCGCTCGGGCTTGATCGCGGCGCCGAGGCGTGCGAGATCGAAATTGCCGAGACGCGGATCCATCAGTTCGAGTTCTATCGCCTGCTTGACGTAGGCTTCGAAGTACGCGGGATAACGCTCGGTCATTTCCTCCTGCGTCGCCGTCTGTTCGATTTTCGTGACGAACGTGAGTGCTTCGTGACGCAGGGCGTCGAGCAGCAGGCGCGCGGCGACGAACGTGTAATTCGGTTCGCGCTCGATGAACGTGCGCGCGCTCATGATCAGGGCTTTCGAGACGTCTTCTTCGGCGACGCCATCGAACAGCGAGCGTTTCGTTTCCTCGATGACCGCCTGCGCGTCCATGTCGGTAATGCCGGTGCACGCTTCGGCCACGAGGCGCTGCATGCGTTCCTCGTCCAGCGCGACGTTCGTTCCGTCGCCTCGGGTTACCGTGAGGCCGGAGTGCGGGCGCGCGGTGGGGGCGCTCTGCGCCTTGAGTTCGCGCTCGCGGGCACGTTCTTCGCGGTACAGCACATAGGCGCGAGCGACTTTATGCGCCTCGCTGCGCATGAGTCCGAGTTCGACCTGGTCCTGGATATCTTCGATGTGCACGGAGCCGCCCGTGGGCATGCGGCGCGTGATCGCATAGACGACCGATTCTGTGATCCGATCGACAGTTTCGTGAATGCGCTTCGAGGCTGCTGCGTTCCCGCCCTCGACCGCGAGGAACGCCTTCGTCACCGCAACCTTGATTTTGTTGCCGTCAAAAGCCGTTACTTTGCCGTTGCGTCTGATGACCCGATATTCACCTGGTGTCGTCGCCGCAAGGTCTGCGGTGACGGGCGATTCTGTCGGTGCAACCGGGGTTTCACGCCCCGCATTGCCTGCTGAAACAGCGGCGTTCTCCAACTCCATACTCCCTCCTGGTTTTGTTGTTTTATTTCGTGACAGACCTGTGACAGGCGCTAGCGAAATTATTTATGTTTGCGTCGTAAGCGGTTGTATAGCACCACAATAAAATGTGGTCAAGGCGTATTTATACCACAAGATAGTGTGCACTCCCTGTGTGGGAGTGATACCACAAGGTGCGCGCAAACTGGGTAAAAATTGGGGATAAATCGAGTTTTTCTGAACGAATCAGCGTCTTAGGGAAACCGTGATTGCCTGTGGCGGAAAACCGCCGGCGCGCCGCCACCGGTGAGCTTTCCCGCCACCGCCGCGCTGGTACACTCGCCGTATGATTCACGCGCCGCTGCGGGTACTGCAGTTCACCGATACGCATATTTTCGCGGACCCGACGACGACGCTCGGCGGGATGGACACACGCGCGAGTCTGCGCGCGGTCATCGACCGGGCGCAGACGGATGCCGCGCCCGTCGACCTCGTGCTGCTCACCGGTGATCTCGCGGCCGCGGAGGAGGGTGATGCCTATCGCTGGCTCGTCGACGCCTTCAGCACCTGGGACACGCCAATCTGGTATGTGCCGGGCAATCACGACAACCCCGATACGCTGGCCGCCATCGTCGCCGCGGCCGGTTGGCGGGGCTGCGGTTCATACCGGCTCGGGGACTGGCATTTCGTGTTGCTGAATTCCGCTGTGCCGGGCGAGGAATACGGCGCGCTCGGCGACGCAGCACTCGCGAACCTGGCACACCGGCTCGCGCAATACCCGGAAACGCCGACCCTGATCGTGCTGCATCATCATCCCGTGCGACTCGACAGCCGCTGGATGGATACGATGGTGCTGCGTGATGCGCCGGCGTTCTGGACGCTCGTCGAGCGTCATACCCAGGTGCGCGGCGTGCTGTGGGGCCACGTCCACCAGAACTACGATCGGTTTCGCGGTGCCGTGCGCCTGCTCGCGACGCCGTCGACGTGCGTGCAATTCGCGCCGCGGTCGCGCGAGTTCGCGCGCGATTGCCTCGGCGCGGGGTTTCGTCGCCTGCAACTCCACCGTGACGGCACGATCACGACGCAAGTCGAGCGGGTTTAAAGTGTCTGCCGGGAGCGTCGAGCGCTGCCGGAAGCATCGCCGCTCAGACGGCGTGACGCAGATACAGCGGCCGGGCAAATTCCGGCGCGATCGCCGTGTCCGCGGCGAGTGCAGCCGCGGCGCTCGCCAGTGCGTCGCGCGCGTGCGGAAACGCGGGCTCGCCGTACACGCGGGTGCCGGCCGGTACCCGCGCCTGAATTGCGTCGCGGTATACGTCCGCGCCGCGCCCGACGACGATCAGTTCGGGCTGCGGCGGCAGCGGTAAAGCGGCCGCCGCGCCGAGCCAGTCGTCGATCAGCACGCTAACGAGGGAACGCTCCCGATCGACGCGGTAGGCGGCACCGTAGACTTCCTGCTTGCGCGCATCCATGACCGGCACGACGATTTCGGCATCGTGCTCACGTGCGCCGCCGATCGCGAGCAGCGCGAGACATGAAACGGGCACGACCGGAAGATCGTGGGCGAGTGCGAGTCCCTGGGCCACGGACGTGGCAATGCGCACCCCGGTAAACGAGCCCGGCCCCGCGCCAAACGCAATCGCGTCGAGGCGGCTGCAGTCGAGCCCCGCTTGCGCGAGCAGGGAATCCACCATCGGCAGGATCAGATCGGTATGGCGCCGCGGCGCGACTTCATAACGCTCGAGCGTTTCACCGGCGTGCAACAGCGCGACGGAACAGGCGTCGGTTGCTGTTTCCAGTGCTAACAAGCTTGCCATATCGATTCCTGTAATGATGCCGGCGTGACCGTTATCGGGCGCCCGGCGCTTTCCGCTATAATCGCCCGATATGTTCACCCCTGTCGAAGCCTATCTCGGGTGGCGATACACACGCGCAAAACGACGTAATCATTTCGTGTCGTTTATCTCGGCGATTGCCATGTTCGGTGTCGCCCTCGGGGTCGCGGCGCTGATCACCATTTTATCGATCATGAACGGGTTCGAAAGCGAATTGCGCGATCGAATCCTCGGCATGGCCGCGCATATCGTTATTACGGCTGAACAAGGAACTCTGCGATCGGCGCCCGCGGTGACGGCGGTTGCGCGGCAAACACCCGGCGTCATGTTTGCCGCACCCTACATTCGCCGCGAAGCGATGCTCACGCATTACGCGAACGTTCAGGGTGTGGTCGTGCGCGGGATCGAACCGGCGGCGGAAGCCCGGGTCAGCGTGATCGCTGAAAAAATGCTCGGCGGCGATTTAGACGAGCTGCGCGCCGGTGCATTCAACGTGGTGCTCGGCGCCGGCCTCGCGCAGTCGCTGCAGGCGCGGGTGGGCAGCCGGGTTACGCTCGTGGCCCCGGACCCCGTGCGCACGCCGGCCGGCATGGTGCCACGCCTGAAGCAGTTCACTGTCGTCGGGGTGTTCGAAGCGGGCGTGCACGAATACGACACGTCGATGGCGCTCGTGCATATCGGGGACGCGGCGAAATTATTCCGCTTCCGCGATGCGGTCAGCGGTGTACGGGTGAAAGTGGCTGAACCGTATGCGGCGCCACAACTCGGTGCGGACCTCGTAGCCCGCATGCACGCGGCGGCCGTGGACGGTGTCATCGCGACGGACTGGACCGAGACGAACGTGAATCTGTTCAAGGCGCTGAAGACCGAGAAGATCGTCATGTCGATCATACTTGCGCTCACGATCGGCGTCGCCGCATTCAACCTCGTGTCGACCCTCGTCATGGTCGTGGCGGAAAAGAACGCGGAAATCGCCGTGCTGCAGACGCTGGGGCTGAACCGTCGCCGCATACTCGCGACGTTTTTCATTCACGGAGGTTTCATCGGTGTCGCCGGCATCGTCATTGGTACACTCGTCGGCGTTACGCTGGCACTCAATGTCGATGTCATCGTGGCGACAATCGAACGGACGCTGAACATGAAATTTTTATCGCCGGAGGTTTATTACATCAGCGAGATACCGGCGGAACTCGAAATCCAGGACGTCGCGCTGGCGGTCGGGGTCGCCGCGGTCCTGTGTCTGTGCGCGCCGCTCTACCCGGCATGGCTCGCGAGCCGGACCGCACCAGCCCGGGCACTGCGTTATGACTGAATTCGTGCTCGAAACGAATGCGCTGACGAAATCGTTTGTCGACGGGGATTTGTCCGTCGATGTGCTCAAAGGCGTATCGATGCGGATCGCCGCGGGCGAAACGGTCGCGATACTCGGCGCGTCAGGCTCCGGCAAGAGTACCTTGCTGCACCTGCTTGGGGGACTCGATGACCCCACGAGCGGGACCGTCACGATCGACGGCCAGGCGGTCGCCGGGCTCAACGATGCCGAGCGCGGACGGTTGCGCAACCGGACACTCGGATTCGTCTACCAGTTCCACCATCTGCTGCCCGAGTTCACGGCGCTCGAAAACGTCGCGATGCCGCTGCTGATCGGCGGCGCGAGCGTGGCCGAAAGCCGCGAACGCGCGACCCGCAGGCTCGCCCAGGTTGGCCTCGAACACCGCTTGCAACACCGGCCGGCGGAGTTGTCCGGCGGCGAACGCCAGCGCACGGCGATCGCGCGCGCGCTCGTCGGCAATCCGAAATGCGTGCTCGCGGATGAACCGACCGGGAATCTCGATCGCGCGAGCGCGGCAATGGCACTCTCCGCGATGACCGCGCTGAGCGACGATAACGGCGCCGCGCTCGTGATCGTGACTCACGATGACACGGTAGCGGCAGCCGCGGACCGCGTCGTGGTGCTGGAAGACGGCAGGGTGCGCCTGGATTAGACGAGAGTGTAGTCAGCGATCCCCGGTCAGGCGGCGGCTCAGCGCGCGCGCCAGCCGGCGGCGGCGCAGCACGACGAGATAGGCGCGCCATAACCAGCGCACGAACACGCTGCCGATGGCGCCGGCGCTGATCCCGCACACGAAACAACCGACGAGCAGCGGGTACCAGATTTCGTGCAGCATGGCGCCGACCCCGTTGAACGTCGGTTCGAACGGAATTCCACCGACTGCGCTCTCGTAACCGGTGAGCCACGACCCAACTTTGAACGCGAAGATGAACATCGGCGCGAACGTGATCGGGTTCGTCGCCCAAATCGCGGTGAACGTCACCGGCAAGTTCACCCGCAGCACGATCGCGCACGGGATTGCGAGCATCATCTGGATCGGGATCGGGATAAAGCACAGGAACAAACCGAGGCCAACCCCGCCGGCAACCGAGCGGCGCCCGAAGTGCCACAGGTCGGGGCTGTGCAGATGCCTTCCGAACCAGCCGTATTTTTCCAGAGAGACCGTGTGGCGACGCTTCGCGAAGAAGTTTCTGAGCAGTGTCTTCGGACCCACGGCGTTCCTTATAACCGGCTGACAAAGGCCTCCGACAGCGAGGCACTTGCGCTATGATACGCCGTTCAACGATCCGCGGCAGGGAATTCTGAGCCGCTGTTCACAATGCAATTGATGAAGGTCAAGGATGACGTTCATGCGATTCTGCGCGTTCGCACTCGTCGCCGGTATGGCGACACTTCACTGCATGGCTCAGCTGCCACACCCGGCGGTCTACGGCGCCGGCGTGCCCGCGGCCATGCTGCTCGTACGCCCGCGCGGCGCGCGCGTGCTCGGCTTTTTTATCGCGGGCTTTCTGTGGGCAACGTGGCACGCCGATCGGGTACTCGCGCAACGGATTGCGCCACCCGATGCCGGGCGGGTCGCAACCCTGTCGGGGCGCATCGCCGCGTCGCCGACGGATTTCGGGGTTGGTATTCGCTTCCCGATTGCCGTCACCGACCTGCAAACCCTCGACTCGCGAGCGCTGCCGCCGCGGCGCGTCCTCGTGAGCTGGTACGCGCCCGCCGGGCCTCCCGCGGCGGATGCACGGTGCGTGCTGAAGGTGCGCCTCGCCCAACCGCATGGTACGCGCAACCCGGGCAGTTTCGATCGCGAAACGTGGTTGTTCAGGCAGCGCTTTGGCGCCACCGCCAGTGTGATCCCGCATCCGGAGAATACGTGCGTTGCGGGCGCGGGATCGGCGACCGGGCGCATGCGTGCCGTGATCCGTGAACGGCTCGCCGTGCACCCGGGCGATGTCGCCGGGCGCGGGGTCATCGCGGCACTCGCGATCGCGGACCGCAGCGGTCTCGATGATGCGACGTGGTCGGTCCTGCGCGATACCGGGACCGCGCATCTGCTTGCGATCTCCGGGCTGCATATTTCACTCATTGCCGGCGCCACGTTTCTCGTCGTCCGTGTACTGATCGGCTTGCTGGCGCCGCCCGGTCGCCGCTGGCCGGCGCAGCGACCGGCCGCCATTATCGCGGTCGTCGTGGCAACCGGGTACGCGGCACTTGCGGGATTTCCGGTCTCCGCCGAGCGGGCGCTCATCATGCTCGTCGTCGCGATGCTCGCGGTCGTGGCGCGGCGACCGGCGGTAACGCTGGATAATTACGCGCTCGCGATGGCATGCGTCGCCATCGCCGATCCACTCGCCTTGCTCGGCATGGGGTTCTGGCTGTCGTTCACGGCGGTAGGCTGCCTGTTATTGATCGACCTGACCCGTCAGACCGGCAGCACGCTCGCACGTCTCGTGCGCCTGCATGTCGCGCTCGCGCTCGGCATGACCCCGTTGCTCGGCTTGCTGTATGCAAGCGTCCCGCTGGCATCCCCGATCGCGAACCTCGTGGCGGTGCCTGTCGTGTCGTTCGTGCTCGCGCCGTGCGCGCTGGCGGGCGCGGCGCTGGCGCCGTTCACCGCGACCGGTGCCGACTTGCTGTGGCACGCCGGTGTGCACGTGTGGTCGTGGTTGTGGGCGTGGTTGTGCTGGCTCGACAGCGTCGTGCCGGCCCTCGCGTTGCCGGCAACGCCGTCGCCGGCCGCGATCGCGCTGGCCATCGTCGGCGTGCTGATCGCGTTCGTACCCGTGCTGCCGTGGGCGCGGGCATCCGGTGTGGCGCTGTGTAGCGTGTTGTTGATACCGCCGGCGCCGGATCTTGCGCCCGGTGAACTGCGGCTCACGGTTCTCGATGTCGGCCAGGGCCTTGCCGCCGTCGTCGAAACCGAGGCGCATGTGCTCGTCTACGATACCGGTCCCGGGCGTGACGGATATTCCGCGGGTGCCGCCGTGATCGCACCCTACCTGCGGTCGCGCGGTCGCCGGCAGATCGATCAACTTATCGTCAGTCACGGGGACATGGATCATGCCGGTGGCTGGCCCGGACTCGCCGCGGCAGTACCGATTACCCGCGTCATGCTGAGTCCCGGCCACCCCGGGAACCACGCGGAGGTACGCTGCCGGCGCGGGGCACGGTGGCGTTGGGATAACGTGATGTTCCGCGTGCTGCACCCCGCCGCGGACTACACCGGTTCGGAGAACGATCGCTCCTGTGTCGTGCAGGTCATCGCGCCCGCGGGGCGGGTGCTGCTGTCCGGCGATATCGAGAACCGGGCGGAAACCGCACTCGTGCAAACCCTGGGCGGCCAATTGCGCGCCGATGTGCTGATCGCGCCACACCACGGCAGTGCCACGTCGTCGTCGGCCGGTTTCCTCGCGGCCGTCGCGCCCCGCTTCGCGATTTTCGCCGCCGGCTATCGCAATCGCTTCGGGTTTCCACACCCCGACATCGCCGCGGCCTATCGTGCCGCCGGTATCGCGACGTGGACGACGGGCCGTGCCGGGGCGGTTACGGTCACATTCCGCGAGCGGGTAGCGCGGCCGCGCTCATACCGCGCCACGCACGCGCGCTACTGGCACTTGCCGGCGGACGACACGGCGCTCAGATAACGCCGCGCAACGCGTTCGTCGCATGTCGCGGCGAGCGCGTTGTGGCGGTCTTTCCGGCATACTGCGCGTCTGATATGGTCCGGTTCCGGTTGCTCACCGGACCGCACGGCGGATTTTGTCAGCCAACAGGGATGGCGCCGCCGGCGACTTGGGAGGATTTGCGTTACCCGTGTTTGAATTTGTCAAAGCCGGTGGCTGGATGATGCTGCCGATACTCATCTGCTCCGTCGTCTCGATGGCGATAGTCATCGAGCGTTTCTGGTCGCTGCAATCCCGCAGGATCACGCCGGGTAATCTCGTCGGCCAGGTCTGGCAATGGGCGAAAACCGGGGTGCTCGACGACCGCCGGATCGAAACCCTGCGCGCCGGATCGCCCCTCGGGCGGGTTCTCGCCGCCGGCCTCGTCAATCGCGATTACGAACGCGAGGTGATGAAAGAAAGCATCGAGGAAGTGGGTCGCCACGTCGTCTACGAACTCGCGCGTTACCTCAATACGCTCGGAACCGTCGCCGCGGTGAGCCCCTTGCTCGGGCTGCTCGGCACCGTGATCGGCATGATCAAGGTGTTCGCCGCGATCACGACCCAGGGTATCGGTGATGCCTCGGTGCTTGCCGGCGGCATTTCCGAAGCACTGATCACGACCGCCGCCGGCCTGTCCGTTGCCATCCCGACCCTGATGTTTTACCGCTATTTTCGCGGACGCGTCGAAGGTTTCGTCGTGACGATGGAGCAGGAAGCGCTGAAACTCGTCGAGGCGCTGCACGGCGCGCGCGAACTCGAAGGCAACGAAACCGGGTCTCCACAGGCATGAATTTCCGTCCGCGCGGGGAAGAGGAAGTCGACGTCAATCTGACCCCGCTGATCGACGTCGTCTTTCTGTTACTGATTTTTTTCATGGTCTCGACGACGTTCATTCGCGAATCGGAAATCGAACTGACGCTGCCGGAAGCCAGTGCCGAAGCGCGCAATGATCCCACCGACAAGATCGACATCGCGATCGACAAGAGCGGGCGGTTTTTCGTTAACGGCAATGCCTTGATCAACACGCAGCTCGCGACGATACGACAGGCCCTCAACGACGCGAAACCGGACGAAGGCGATCCCATCGTCATCATCAGTGCCGATGCCGCGGCGACCCATCAATCCGTTGTGACCGTGATGGATGCTGCCCGCCAGGCCGGCCTGAACCGCATAACGTTTCCGACAAAAATCCACGAAGAATGATCCGCCCGCCATCAGCGGGCTCAGGTTTACCGAGTGAAATCGCCGAGCGAACTGCTTGAATCCATCTGGTATACACGCCACCCGGCCGCACTGGCGCTGGCGCCGCTCGGATGGCTGTACCGCGGCGTGATCGCGGCCCGCAGGGCGGCGTACTCGAGCGGCCTGTTGTCGTCGTACGCGACGGACGTGCCGGTTATCGTGGTCGGTAACATCACCGCCGGCGGCACCGGGAAAACGCCACTCGTGATCTGGCTCGTGCATTATCTGCGCTCGCTCGGCTATACCCCCGGGGTCGTGTCACGTGGATACCGTGGTGCGGCGAAGACCTGGCCGCAGCAGGTGCGCGCGGACAGCGATCCGGCGGTGGTTGGCGACGAGGCGATCGTGATCGCGCGCCGTGCGCGGTGCCCGGTTGCGGTGGGGCCACGGCGCGGCGATGCCGTCGATGCCCTGCTGCAACACGCCGATTGTGACGTCGTGATCAGTGACGACGGCCTGCAGCACTACGCGCTCGAACGGCATTTCGAAATCGTCGTGATCGATGGTGTGCGTCGCTTCGGCAACGGTCGCTGCCTGCCCGCCGGGCCGCTGCGCGAACCGCTGAGCCGACTCGAGCATGTCGATATGATCGTGACGAACGGGATCGCCGGGCGCGGGGAATTCAGCATGAAGTTTGACGCCACGCATGTGCATCCGGTCGGCGGAGGGCAGGCGATCCCGATCGCGGAATTCGCGCCGCGCGACGTGCATGCCGTCGCCGGGATCGGCAATCCGGATCGTTTTTTCTCGATGCTGCGCGCGAAGGGATTACGTGTGCGGCAGCACCGTTTCCGCGACCACGCACGGTTCCGTCGGGCCGATTTCGAGTTCGATGACGACCTGCCGGTGATCATGACGGAAAAGGATGCGGTGAAGTGCGAGCACGTAGGCGCGACCGGCTGCTGGTATATTCCCGTCACTGCGCGCTTGCCGGAGGTTTTCAGCCGGCGTCTCGCGACCGTATTCAGTGGAGCCCACGATGGATAGAAAACTTCTCGACCTGCTCGTATGCCCGGTAACGAAGGGGCCGTTGATCTACGATAAGGACAAACAGGAACTGCTGTCGAAAAGCGCGCGTCTCGCGTATCCCATCCGCGACGACATCCCGGTGATGCTCGAGGATGAGGCGCGTGAACTGACGAGCGAGGAAGTCGAGCGTTTGTCGGACTGAGCCGGCATGACGTTCAAGGTGTACATCCCGGCGCGTTATGCGTCGACCCGTCTGCCCGGCAAGCTGCTGCTGGAAGTTGGCGGCAAATCGATTCTGCGGCACGTGTACGACAACGCGTGTGCGAGCGGCGCGGCCGAAGTCGTGATTGCGACGGACGACGACCGAATCGCGGCCGCGGCCGCCGCGTTCGGCGGGGCGGTAGCATTGACCTCGAGCGCGCATCCGTCCGGCACGGATCGGATCGCCGAGGCGGTTGCCGCGCGTGGCGAGGCGGACAGCACGATCATCGTCAACGTGCAGGGTGACGAGCCGTTGCTGCCGGCGGCCGTGATCGGCCAGGTCGCGGCGCTCATCGACGCCGACGACGCTATCGACGTCGCCACGATCTGCGAGCCCGTCGACGACCCCGCGGCGGTTATCGATCCGAACATCGTCAAGGTTGTGCGGGCGGTCGGTGACCGCGCGCTGTATTTCAGTCGCGCCCCGATTCCGTTCACGCGTGACGGTGACATCGATGTTGTGCACTATCGCCGCCACGTCGGCATTTACGCCTATCGCGCGGGCTACCTGCGGCGCTTCGTCGCGCTGCCACCGTCCGCGCTCGAGCAGACTGAACGACTCGAACAGTTGCGCGCGCTCGCGCACAACGCCGTCGTCGTGGCCGGCGATGCAGTCGCGGACTGCGGCATCGGGGTGGACACGCCGGCGGACTTCGAACGCTTGCGTGCGCGATGGAACGGGTAGCCGGGGTGAAGCGTCTATGAGTCAGGATGTGCTGTTTGTGTGTACGGGCAATCTGTGTCGTTCACCGATTGCCGAAGGCCTGCTGCGCATGCGGCTGGCGGAATCCGGGCGCAGGGATGTCCGGGTCGATTCTGCGGGGATCCATGCGCGCGACGGCGCTCCGCCGGAGCCGTTCGCGATTGCGGCGGCGGCGGCATTCGGCGCGAATATCGCGGCTCAGCGGGCGCGCCAGTTCGAGAACGGCGATTTCGCGCGCTTCGACCACGTGATCGCGATGGATCTCGGTCACCTGGATTTTTTGACCGCCACGCGACCGTCACACAGCACTGCGATCGTGCGCCTGCTGCTCGAGGATGTCGGGGAATTCAAACGACTGGAAGTGCCGGATCCGTACCAGCAGGATCGCGACGCCTTCGATTTTGCGACGCGCCTGATCGACGTCGGCGTGAACGACTTGTTCGCGCGCCTGTTTGCGTGAATATCGCGTGGGTGCCGTGGCCGCCCGGGCCCGGACTCAGCGTTCGCGGTAGGTAATTCGGCCCTTGCTCAGGTCGTAGGGGGTGAGCTCGACCGTGACGGTGTCACCGGTGAGTATGCGGATGTAATGTTTGCGCATCTTGCCGGAAATGTGTGCCGTGACGACATGCCCGTTTTCGAGTTCAACCCGAAACATCGTGTTCGGCAGGGTGTCGATGACAGTCCCCTGCATCTCAATGTGATCCTCTTTCGCCATTCGACCTCTTTATTTGCGCTGGTTGCGCGGTTTAGCCGGGCATTGTGCCTCAATCGAACGAGCAGCGTAAAGTGGCGGTGCGCGCCGCTATCCGCGCGGACGGCTCAGCTGCGGCCGCGCAGGAGCCCGAGCAAGGTCGCGGTTTCCGGCGCATCCGAGTCGTGCCAGGCACCGCGCAAATAGAACTCGTGGGGCAGAAACTCGGTTTTATAGGCCATCTTGCGACACTCTCCGATCCAGTATCCGAGGTATAACCACTCGAGACCCCGCTCGCGCGCGAGTTCGATTTCCTTGAGCACGGCGAAGCGACCGAGACTGCGCCGGGTCTCGGCGGGGTCGTAGAACGTGTACACCGCCGACAGGCCGTCGTCGAGTGCATCGACGACGGCGACGGCGAGCAGGCGTTCGTCGCAACGGAATTCGTAGAATGTCGTCGTGGCCCAGTTCGCGGTCAGGAAATCCAGGTAGGTGTCGGGGTCGGGATTTTCCATCCCGCCGCCGCTGTGCCGTGCCGCGATATAGCGTTCATACAGCGCGAAATGCTCGGCGTCGAACGTTGCGCTGCGGGCATGCAGCGACACATCCGCATTCGCGCGCAGGTTTCGGCGGTGCACGCGGCGTGGCCGAAACGCGGCAACCGGCACCCGGATCGGTATGCAGGCTTCGCACGCCGGACATTTCGGCCGGTAGATATGGCCGCCACTGCGACGGAATCCGTGTTCCGACAGCAGCGTGTACGTCGCCACGTCCGGCCGCATCCGGGGATCGACGAACAGGGTGACCGCCTGCCGATCCGCGAGGTAGCCACAGTCGTGCGGCGGCGTCGTAAAAAAGCCGAGGGATTGCGCGCGGGGAGGCTTCGTCACGCGGTGACTCCATGCTGCCAGGCTTCGGTATGCGCGGGGTATGAGCAGTGGTCACGGACCAGCGCGTTGAACACCGCGCGTGGAATGCGCTCGGCGCCGAGCGATTCGAGGTGCGGGTTGTGGATCTGGCAATCGATCAAGTGGTAGCCCCATGCAAGCAGGCGTTCGACGAGGTTCGCAAGCGCGACTTTCGAGGCGTCGGTCGCCGTGCTGAACATCGATTCACCGAAGAACACGCGACCGATGGCCACGCCATAGAGGCCGCCAACGAGGTGCCCGGCGCGCCAGCACTCGACCGAGTGTGCGTAACCCGCGCGGTGCAGGTTCGTATAGGCATCGAGCATCGCCTGCGTAATCCAGGTGCCGGGTTCGCCGCGCCGGGGGGCGGCGCACCCGCGCATGACGTCCGTAAACGCGGTATCGAACGTGACATGGAACGGTCGCCGACGCAGCGTTTTCGCAAGCGAACGCGAAATTTTCAGCCGCTCCGGAAACAGCACGGAACGCGGATCCGGTGCCCACCAGAGGATTGGCTGACCGTCGGAAAACCACGGAAAGATGCCACGGCGATAAGCGTCCAGCAGCCGGTCGGGGGACAAATCGCCGCCGGCCGCGAGCAGGCCGTCCGGTTCGGTCAGGGCTTCGTCGGTGTCGGGAAAATCGTCGGCGAGACGATTCGACCGCACCCAGTACAGCGAATCCGTCACGCGCCACCCAGGTGGATCGCATCGTCGAATTCCGGCGGCTGGCGGTAAGCACGGTGGCCGCCCAACTCATCGATGTACTGATCGATATGGTGCGTTTCGCGCACGAGGAAGTCCGCGATCGCGCTGCGGAAATTCGCATCCGAAATCCAGTGCGCGGACCACGTCTTGACCGGATCGAAGCCGCGCATGATCTTGTGTTCGCCCTGTGCGCCGGCATCGAAGCGCGCAAGGCCGTGTTCGATGCAGAACTCGATCGTCCGGTAGTAACACAGCTCGAAATGCAGTTGTTTGAAATGCTGGGAGCAGCCCCAGTGGCGTCCGTACAGCGTGTCGCTGCCGCGCATCGAAAACGAACCGGCGACGTAGTCACCGTCGTGTCGGCCAAGCACGAGCAGCGGCGCAGCGGGCAGCGCTTCGGACAGGTAGCGGAAAAACGGCTCAGTCAGGCGCGGTTCGCCCCATTTGCGGAAGAACGTGGAACAGTAGAATTTGTGGAACACGGACCAGTGCTCGGGCGTGATCCGATCGCCGTAGAGGACTTCGATTTCCATTTCCGGCTGGTTCGCATCGCGCCGTTCACGGCGGATCTGCTTGCGCCGCTTTGAATTCAGCGCGCCGAGAAAATCGTCGAACGTCGCGTAATCGCGGTTGAACCAGTGATACTGGCAACCGGCGCGCAGCAGCAGATCGTGGCCGCCGAGTTCTGCTGCCTGATCCGCATCGGGGAACAGGATATGCAGCGAGGACGCGTCGTTTTTGCCGGTAATTTCGATCGCGGCGCTGATCAACGCGGGCGCGGCGATGGCGAGCTTCGTCGGGTCGGCCACGAGCAGCCGCTTGCCCGACGCCGGGGTGAACGGGATCGCGGAAACGAATTTCGGATAGTAGCGGCCGCCGGCGCGTTCAAACGCATCGGCCCACGCCCAGTCGAACACGAACTCCCCGTAGGAGTTCGTACGCAGGTACAGCGGCATCGCGGCGATGAGCTCATCGGCGTCATCGTGCAGCAGAATATGCGAGCCGTACCAGCCCTGTGGTTCGAGACAGTCGTGCAGTTCGAGTCCGAACAGAAACTCGTGGGTCAGAAACGGATCGCCGTCACGGTTCAGCGCGTTCCATGCGACGGGTTCGACCTCGCTGAGCGAGCTGATCGCTGTCAGCTTCATTGTTCGGCCTGATCGATTTCGACTTTCAACCCATAGCCAAGCAGCCTGCGCACGGCCTGCTTCGAACGGCTGAGCGAGAACGTCGCCTGGCGATACTGACCGCTGCTCACGGTGTAGCGGAAGTTCGCCGCGTTGCCGTTGAGCAGTCGATGGACGACGAGCGAGCGAATTCCGCGGTCGACGATTTCGCCGAGCGAAAACGTTACCTGCTTGCTCGCCACCACGCAGTCCGGACCCGGGTTGAAATGATGCATGGGCGTGCGATCGTCGATTTGAAACGTCGGACAGCTCGCGGCCGCGAATGTTTCGAAGCCCTGACCCAGCGTCAGGCGCAGCCGTATCGTATTGCGCTCATCGACGAACAGTTCGAGGGTCTGTCCGTGTTCGTTGTCGATCGAAGCGACGTCGCGATCGCCCGCGGTCGTCGTGTGCCACGCGGCATCGGCGCCCGGCATCGCGGTGCTCGACAGGATCAGGAGGATTGGCAGCCAGTGGTTTTTCACGCTTGCGGGATGGTTCGGCAACGACGGGAAAATCCTACCACACCGGCCGGGTCGGGAACGCTGAACGGAGCCCGTTCGCGCGGCGGTGAGTTTGCACCGGAGGCTATTTCTTCGATGTGTCGGGGCCGCCGCTATAGACCGGGAACGGAGCGATATTGCCGGTAGTGCCGTCCGCGTCGGTGATCTTGGCGGGCCCGCTTTTTTCCACCTCGTCAATCCTGATCACCGAATGCATCGGAACGTAGGTGCGCTCGACGCCCTCGAATTCGGATTTCAGGTTCTCTTCGGACGGGTCGACGACGAGCGAGGTTTTCTCGCCGAACACGAGATCCTCGATCTCGATGAAGCCAAACAATCCGCTCTGGTGTACGTCGCGCGCATACACTTCGTACACTTTGCCCTGGTTGTGGAAAGTTACCCGGTAGGTTCGTTTTTTCTTCGTCATGCGCGTCCAACACTCGGCCGAAGGGCCGAGAATAGCATATCGGCCGAACGCTCAACCGACCGTCAGCGGGCCGCCGGGACCCAGCGGTATGCCGAGTGCGAGCCACAGCAACAGCAACGCGATCCACACGACCGCGAACACCACGGCGTACGGCAGCATCAGCGCCACGACGGTACCAAGGCCGGCCGTCGGCACATAGCGCTGCACGAGCGCGACGATGATCACCATGTAGGGATTCAGCGGTGTCACGACATTCGTGATCGAGTCGCCGACCCGATAGGCCACCTGGGTCAGTTCCGGGCTGATGCCGACATACATGAACATCGGCACGAACACCGGCGCGAAAAAAGCGTATTTCGCCGAAGCCGAGCCGACGAGCAGATTGCCGCACATGACGACGATGATGAAGATCGTCAGCAGCGCCCACACCGGTACCGCGAGTTCCGTCAGCGCCTGGCCGCCGGTAATCGCGAGCATCTCCCCGAGCCGGGTGTATTTGAACGTTTCGATGAATTGCGCGGCGAAGAACGCAAGCACGATATACGGACCGAGTTCCGCGAGGGTACGCCCCATCGCATCGGCAACATCGCGCTCGCTCGTAAACGCACCGCTGACGAAACCATAGACGATCCCCGGCACGACAAAGCCGATGAACAACAGCGGAACCGTCGCTTCGACCCAGCGCGGAAAACGTTTGCCCGTGCCGTACAGCGGCGCGTCGGGGAGCGCAATCAGGGCCGCGACGAGGAGGGCGGTGACGATGAGTGCCGCGACCGCGTAGCGCATCGCACGCGTGTTCGCCGGGTTGACGGGGTGGCCGGTGTGCTCGCGTGATCCGCTCGTGCGATTGCGCGGTTCGACGACCCACGCGGTGACCGCCCAACCCACGCCGGTCAGCACGACCGTCGATGCGGCCATGAACCACCAGTTCGCGGTGACGGCGACCCGGTACCCCGGATCGGCGAACTGCGCCGCGGCCTCCGTGAAGCCCGCCATGAGCGGGTCGACGGCCGTGATCACGAGGTTCGCGCTGAAGCCGGCGGAGATGCCGGCGAACGCGGCGGCGATCCCGACCACGGGCGAACGATCGTTCAGTACGAACAGCAATGCCGCGATGGGCGGCAGCACGACGTAGCCGGCGTCGAGTCCGACGGAGGAAATGATGCCGAGGAACACGACCGTCGGCGTGAGCAGCCGCGGGCTGACGGCATTCGCGATCGCCGCCAGCAGCGCGGGAATGAATCCGCTGCGCTCCGCGACCCCGATGCCCAGCATCCCGACGAGTACGATACCGAGTGGCGGAAAGCCGAGGAAGTTCGCCACGAGGTGGCTGATCAACCACCAGATCCCGTCCGCATCGAGGACGCTCTGCGCCGCGATCGTCGTGCCCGCAAGTGTCGCTTCGTCGGCGCCGGTCGGCGGTTTGTCGACGGCCCAGCCGGACCCCGCCGCGATTGCCGAGAGCACGATGACGAGCACGGTCAACACGGCGAACAGTACCGCCGGGTGCGGCAGGCGATTGCCGATCCGTTCGATGCGGTCGAGAAGGTTCGCCATCGGTATCGTTGCGACCGTTGCTAGATATCGACCGTTTTCAGCGGCGAAAAATCGGTGATCACCTGATAGCCGTGATAGCCGCGCGGATTACACAGGACCCGGGTGCGTTCCTGCCGGTAGTCGGCGACGAAGTGGACATGGCCATGAAACCACGCGTCGATCGCATAGCGCTCGAAATAGTCGTCGAGATTATTGCAGTACGTTTCGCGGTAGTCCGAGCCGTCGGCGTAGGGCCAACTGCGCATGCTCGGTGCGTGATGCGTCACGACGATGGTTTTGCCCGCGAACGGTCGGTCGAGTTCACGCGCGAGCCAGAATCGCGATTCCCAGTTGATGTCGTAGATTTGTTCGGGGGTCAGTTCGCGCGAGGCGCAGCGAATTTGCAGGTAATCGTTCATTTGGGTGCGCGCATGTCGCATCACCGCGGGATCGCCGTCGCGATAGTCCGTCCACAACGTCGCGCCGAGGAAGCGCACGCCGTCGATTTCCGCCGCCGCATTCTCGAGAAAATGCACATCCGACGCAGCGGTCGCCTCGGCAATCGCCGCGCGCGTGTGCACGAGATCGCCGCCGTAGTATTCGTGGTTGCCGGCAACGTAGATCGTCGGACGATTAAATCGCTTCAACCACTCGGTGCCCTGCAGACCGACGCCAATATCACCGGCGGCGACGATCACGTCGGCGTCCGTCGCCGGGATATCGAACTCGCCAAACTCGAGGTGAATGTCAGAAAAAAACTGGATTTTCAAAGACGTAAGGTTCTGTTAATTGTTATTGACGGGCAGCTTCCGCATTGTGGTTGAGCGCGCCGCAGGGGTCAATCGCGCGGCGCGCGTGATGAATTCTCCGAGTGCGTCGTAATACGCCTGACCGGCGAGCACGAAGCCCTCGCTGTGACCGCCGCGCAGACGGTAGAACTGCTTCGGCTCCGGGGCGGCCGTGAACAGCCGCTCGGCCTGGGCGATCGGTATGAGCGCATCGGCGTCACTGTGCGCGACAAGGATCGGCGCGCGGACGCGTCGAATGTGGTCCAGGTTCGGGTATTTGAACCGCAACAGCAGGCCCGTTGGCAGGTAAGGGTAATGTTCGCGCGCCATGTCGGCGAGCGAACTGAACGTCGATTCGACGATGAGCGCGCGCGGCACGACCCGGGTGGCGAGTTCGAGGGCCACCGCACCACCGAGCGAGCGGCCGTAAATGACGATATCCGCGGGCGCGATGCCAAGCGTGTCGGTCAGGTAGTTCCAGGCCGCGCTGGCATCCGCGTACGTCCCGCTTTCATCCGGTGAACCCTCGCTGTTGCCGTAGCCGCGATAGTCGATCGCGAGCACGTTTGCACCGAGTTCGTGCAGGCGCGCGAGCGTACGCGGGCGGTCAGCGATCGTGCCGGCATTGCCGTGGAAGAACAGTACCGTGAAACGAGCGCCGGCCTGGATGACGTGCCAGCCGTGGATCCGCACCCCGTCCGCGGTGGTCAGCATGACGTCCTCGTAGGCGTAACCGAGTTCGCCCGGATTCGTCGCCAGGCCGCGTGCCGGATGGAACACGAGCCGGGCCTGCCAGACGTACACGTAGGCGGCGAGCGCGAGCCAGCCGCAGGTCGCGGAAATGAGCAGGGTTTTCAACATGTTCCGCGCGGGTCACCTGAAGCGCTTGCGGGGCGCATTGTGGCTAGCCAAAAACTTACTCATGCGTTATCATAAAAATCTATAAGTAACATATATTTAATTCAACTTTGGAGATCTTGGATTAAGCCATGGCGCAGGCGGTTCGCAAGCGGCCCAGTGTGGCGGACCCGGTTTCATCCCTAGTGGTGCAGCGGGTCAAAGAGGGCATCCTAATCGCGCTGGGCGGGATCGCGCTATTCCTGCTGATCGCGTTGTGGTCGCACCATCCGTCCGATCCGGGCTGGTCACACACGGGGACGTCCGACCCGATCCGCAACCAGTGCGGCATCGTCGGCGCCTGGATCGCCGATATCGCGCTGTACCTGTTTGGCGGCTTCGCGTACGTATTTCCGCTCATGATCGCGTTCGCCGGCTGGGTCGTATTCCGCGAGCGCGCCGAGGACAACGGCTGGGACTACTTCTACCTGAGCGTGCGCGGCATCGGCTTTGTCCTGACCCTGGCCATGGGTTGCGGCCTCATCTGGGTGCGCTCGCACGATCTCGTCGGCGAAATGCCGCACAACGCCGGTGGCATCCTCGGCGATGTCGTTGGCGGCGTGTCATTCACGATCTTCGGGCATCTGGGCGGTTCGCTGCTCATGCTCGCCCTGTTCCTCACCGGCGTGACCCTGTTCACCGGGCTGTCGTGGTTATGGGTCATGGACAATGTCGGTCACTACACGCTGCGTGGCATCGAGCGCGGACGCGAACGCTTCGATCAACTCGTCGACTATGTCCAGGGCCAGCGCGCGCGACGTGAACGTACCGCGGTGATGAAAGAAGAGGCAATTAAACAGGAACGCCGGCCGCCGGTGTTTATCGAACCCGTGGTCAAGGACGTGCCGATCGGCGACCGGGTCGAAAAGGAAAAGCAGACCGTCCTGTTCGAGCGCTCCGCGGAGACCTCATTACCCGCGCTGAACCTGCTCGACGCGCCGGTGGCGTCGGCGGGCGGGTATTCGACCGAAGCGCTCGAGGCGATGTCGCGCCAGGTCGAACTGAAGCTGAAGGACTTCGGGATCGAAGTAGAAGTCGTCGCCGTCCATCCCGGTCCCGTGATCACGCGTTTCGAACTGATGCCGGCGCCCGGGGTCAAGGCGAGCCGAATCACGAATTTGTCGAAAGACCTGGCCCGCTCACTGTCGACGATCAGTGTACGGGTGGTCGAGGTGATTCCGGGTAAATCCGTCATTGGCCTCGAAATTCCGAACGAGCGTCGCGAGATCGTAAGCCTCAGTGAAATCCTCAACTCGAAGGAATACGACGCGAGCCAGTCGAAACTGACCCTGTCGCTCGGCAAGGATATTGGCGGCAAACCGGCCGTCGTCGACCTCGCACGCATGCCGCATCTGCTCGTCGCCGGTACTACCGGTGCGGGCAAATCCGTGGCGCTGAACGCGATGATCCTGAGCCTGCTGTATAAATCGACCCCCGCGGACGTGCGTCTGATCATGATCGATCCGAAGATGCTCGAATTGTCGGTGTATGAAGGGATCCCCGCGCTGCTCGCACCGGTCGTCACGGATATGAAGGAGGCCGCGAACGCGCTGCGCTGGTGTGTCGCGGAAATGGAGCGCCGCTACCGCCTCATGGCCGCGCTCGGCGTGCGCAATATCAGTGGCTATAACCGCAAGGTCGAGGATGCGATCAAGGCGAAACAGCCGATCCCGGATCCGCTGTTTACCCGGGTGCTCGAGGACGACGAGATCCCGACGCTCGTGCCGCTACCCTACATCGTCGTCATCGTCGACGAACTCGCCGACATGATGATGACGGTGGGCAAGAAGGTCGAAGAATTGATCGCCCGTCTCGCGCAGAAAGCGCGCGCGGCCGGGGTCCATCTGATCCTCGCGACGCAGCGTCCGTCCGTCGATGTGATCACGGGCCTGATCAAGGCGAATATTCCGTCGCGGATCGCGTTCCAGGTGTCGTCGCGCGTCGATTCACGCACGATCCTCGACCAGATGGGCGCCGAGACCCTGCTCGGCCATGGTGACATGCTGTACCTGCCGCCGGGCACGGCCTTGCCGCTGCGTGTGCATGGCGCGTTCGTGTCCGATCAGGAAGTGCACAAGGTGGTGGAACAACTGAAGGCGACGGGCGAGCCGGAATATATCGACGATGTGCTCAACGGCCCGAGCGACCCGGCCGATGCCGCGATCCCGGGGCTTGATGACGGCGCCGGCGGCGAAGAGATGGACGAACTCTACGACCACGCCGTGCGCATCGTCACGGAATCGCGCCGGGCGTCGATTTCGGGGATCCAGCGCCGGCTCAAGATTGGCTACAACCGCGCCGCGCGCATGGTCGAAGAGATGGAGCGCGCCGGGGTCGTCGGTGAGTTACAATCAAACGGCTCGCGCGAGGTGCTGGCACCGCCACCGCCGAAGGACTGAGCCGCTGTCGCGGTGTCCCCGAAGCGGCGCGCGTCATTTACCGCACTGATAGCTTCGACGGACTCCAGGCCATTGCCACGACTTGTTCTCACTTTCCTCGCCCTCGTATTGTGTAGCCACAGCGCGGTGGCGCTCGACGGCGGACGCGCGCGTCTCGACCGCTTTCTTGCCGAACTCACGAGTTTCACCGCCACGTTCGAGCAGCAGTTGTTCGATGAATACGGGGAACTGCTCGAAACCTCGACCGGCGACGTCGCGATCGCGAAGCCGGGGAAATTTCGCTGGGAATACCGCGATCCGTACGAACAGATCATCGTCAGCGACGGCGCCACGCTGTGGGTGTACGACGTCGATCTCGAGCAGGTGAGCGTGAATCCGCTCGCGAACGACAGTCCGGAATCGCCCGCCTCACTGCTCGTCGGCGACATCGATATCGACCGCCATTATGTCGTTGCGGAATCGCCGGCCGTCGACGGTATCGTCTGGATCTCGCTGACCCCGCGGGCCGAGCAGGCCCAGTACCGCGGCGTCGAAATCGGCTTCGACGCGCAGGGGCTGCACGGCATGCGTCTGAGCGACAACCTGCGTCAGCTCACCGCCATTACGTTCAGCGACATCGCGCGCAATGTCGAGATCGCGCCCGAGCGCTTCGCGTTCAGCCCGCCGCCCGGGGTGGACGTACTGACGAATACGGGCGCGCAAGCCGCAGCCGCGCCGTGAGACCGGGGCCCGCGCATGGATAGGGTCGTCGATCGCCCGCTGGCCGATCGACTGCGTCCGGCGTCGCTCGAGGAACTCGTTGGCCAGAGCGACTTGCTGGCCAGCGGTAAGCCCCTGCGTCGCGCACTGCTCGGTGAAACGCTGCATTCAATGGTGTTGTGGGGTCCTCCCGGCACCGGCAAGACGACGATCGCGCGCATGATCGCAACAAACGCCGATGCGAACCTCGAAGCGATATCGGCGGTGCTCGACGGGGTCAAGGAGATCCGGGCGGCGGTCGCGAACGCGCGCACGGCGAAACAGCACGGCGGGCGGCATACGATCGTATTCGTCGACGAGGTCCACCGCTTCAACAAGGCGCAGCAGGACGCGTTCCTGCCGCATATCGAGGACGGCACGATTACATTTATCGGCGCGACGACGGAGAATCCGGCGTTCGAGCTGAACAACGCGCTGTTATCGCGCTTGCGCGTGTACGTGCTGAAGTCGCTGCCGCAAGCCGCCGTGCGTGACGTCATCGATCGCGCGCTGGCCTTGCTGAACGCGGATCAACCCGTGACGATGGCCGAACCGGCGCGTGACATGCTCGCGCGCTTCGCCGACGGCGATGCCCGGCGCGCCCTGAATCTGCTCGAGATCGCCCAGGCCCTGGCCGACGACGGCACGATCGACACGGCACTGATCGAGTCCGTGCTCGAAGGCGGTGCGCAACGCCGTTTCGACAAGGGCGGGGATGATTTCTACGATCAGATCTCCGCGTTTCACAAATCGATGCGGGGTTCGAATCCGGATGCCGCGCTGTACTGGTTTGCCCGCATGATCGATGGCGGCGGAGATCCGGCCTACATCGCGCGGCGCATTCTGCGCATCGCGAGCGAGGACATCGGCAATGCGGATCCGCGCGCGCTGACGATTGCGCTCGATGCGTGGCAGGCATTCGAGCGCATGGGATCACCGGAAGGCGAACTCGCTTTGGCCCAGGCCGCGGTGTATTGCGCGAGCGCGGCGAAAAGCAACGCGGTGTACCGCGCGTTCGCGGCCGCGCAACGCACGGTCAGCGAGCACGGATCGCTGCCCGTGCCGGCGCATATCCGCAACGCACCGACGAAACTCGCGAAACAGATGGGGCACGGCGCGGCGTACCGCTACGATCACGACGAGGCGGACGGATTCGCGGCCGGCCAGACGTATTTTCCGGAAGAACTCGGCGAACAGGTGTTCTACGAGCCGGTCGCGCGCGGTCTCGAAATCAGGATCGGCGAGAAGCTCGCGCGCCTGCGCGGCCGGGGTAGCTGAACCGGTGGGCACGGGACTGAAAGTTCTGCTTCCGATCGCACTCGGTGGCGCGGTCGGTGCGATCATGCGTTACCTCGCCTCGCTCGGGATCCACGGGGTCGCGGGCACGGGCTTCCCGTACGGCACGTTGCTCGTGAACGTGCTCGGGTCGTTCCTGATCGGGGTGCTGTACGTCGTCATTATCGAATCCCCGGCCGGTTTCACGCACTATCGCGCGCCCCTGATCGTGGGCCTGCTCGGCGCATTCACGACGTTTTCCGCGTTTTCGCTCGAAACGATCCATTTGCTCGAAGGCGGCGAGCCACTGAAAGCCGGCCTCAACGTGTTGCTCAACGTCATTGTGTGTCTCGCGGCATGCTGGGGCGGGCTCACCCTCGCGCGCTAATTCGGGCGCCGACCGCAACGTGCCATCCCCGATACGCACGGCTGCCGCTATAATCGGCCGCGCGCACCGCCGCACATTCAGCCCCAAACAGAAGAAACCGCTTAGCTATGCTCGATCCAACGCTACTTCGAAACGACCTCGACCGCGTCCGTGACGCCGTCGGGCGGCGCCACCAGACGATCGATTTCGCGCCGTACTCCGCGCTCGAGGAACGCCGCCGCGACCTGCAGGTAGCAACGGAACAGTTGCAGGCGGAACGTAATACGCGCAGCAAGGCGATCGGGCAGGCGAAAGCTGCCGGCGAAGACATCCAGCCGCTGCTCGATGCCGTGGCCGATCTCGGCGATCAGCTGAAGTCGCGCCAGGGGGAACTCGACGAGGTGCAGGGCGGCTTGCAGGAATTCATGCTCGGCTTGCCGAATATTCCGCACGAATCCGTCCCCGTCGGCACGAGCGAGGACGACAATCTCGAAATGCGCCGCTGGGGCGAACCACGCACGTTCGCGTTCGAGGTGCGTGATCATGTCGATCTCGGCGCGCTGCACGCGGGTATGGATTTCGAAGCCGGGGTCACGCTTGCGAGCTCCCGCTTCGTCGTGCTGTCGGGCACGATCGCGCGCCTGCACCGCGCACTCGCGCAATTCATGCTCGACGTGCACACGAGCGAGCACGGTTACCGCGAGGTCTACGTACCGTATCTCGTGAACGAACAGACGATGCGCGGTACCGGCCAGCTGCCGAAGTTCAAGGAGGACCTGTTCGAGATCGGGGAACAGGGGCTGTATCTGATCCCCACCGCCGAGGTGCCGGTGACGAATCTCGCGCAGGACACGATCCTCGATGCCGACGCGTTGCCGGCGAAATACGTCTGCCACACGCCGTGTTTCCGCAGCGAGGCGGGGTCGTATGGCAAGGACACGCGCGGCATGATCCGGCAACACCAGTTCGACAAGGTCGAACTCGTGCAACTCGTGCGGCCCGTGGAGTCCTATGCCGTGCTCGAGGACCTGACGGCGAACGCGGAAACGATCCTGAAGAAGCTCGAACTGCCGTACCGGGTGGTTACGCTGTGTACCGGTGACCTCGGTTTCTCGGCGGCGAAAACCTACGACCTCGAGGTGTGGTTGCCGGCGCAGGGCGCGTATCGCGAGATTTCATCGTGCAGTAATTTCGAAGCGTTCCAGGCGCGCCGGATCAAGGCGCGCTGGCGCAACCCGGACACGGGCAAACCGGAACTCGTGCATACGCTGAACGGATCCGGGGTCGCCGTCGGCCGCGCCTTGATCGCCGTGCTCGAAAATTACCAGCAGGCGGATGGCAGCATCACCGTGCCCGCCGCGCTGCGGCATTACCTGGGTGGGGTCGAGGTGTTAAACCCGGCCTGAGTGCCGGGTCGCGCTCACACGAGCGAGATCAGCAGGATCACGAAACCGACGACCGCGAGGATCGGCACGACGGCAGCCTGCCAGTCGCCTTTCTCGGCCTTCGGTGAGTTCGTGAGCATGTGTTTAGCCGCCGGCCAGACGTAGATCATCATCGCGATGATCAGCAGGGCGGAGCCGATTTTCATCCAGTCCATCGCGTCATCCTCAAAAAAAAGGCCGGCCGCCGCAAGGGCAGGCCGGCCTGGGATTATTGGTGCCGGGTTGCCTAGTCGTCGCCGCCGAAGGCGCCGAGCAGGTGCAACAGGCTCGTGAAGATGTTCAGGATGCTGATGTACAAACTCACCGTCGCCATGATGTAGTTTGTCTCACCACCGTTCACCATGCGGCCCGTGTCGTAGAGGATGAAGCCGCTGAACAGCATGATGATGCCGGCCGACAACGCCAGCGACAGCGCCGGGATGGCCAGGAAGATGTTCAGCAGCGCGGCGCCGAGAATCACGAGCAGGCCGACAATGAGGAAGCCGCCCATGAAACTGAAATCACGCCGCGTGGTCAGCGCGTAGCCGGACAGGCCGAGGAAAATGACCCCGGTGCCGCCGAGCGCCGTCATGACCACCTGCGACCCACCGGGCATCGCCAGGTGGTACGTGATGGTTGGCCCGAGGCCGAAGCCGAGCAGACCGGTGAACAGGAAGACGACGCCGAGTCCCGCGGCCGAATTCGCCGTGCGTGGCAACACGAGCCACAAAATGCCAAGCGCCGCGAGGCTGCACACGAGCCCGACCCCGGGCCCTGCCTGCACCGCAACGGATACAGCGGCCATCGCTGCGCTGAACAACAGCGTCATCGACAACAGCGTATAGGTGTTGCGGATCAGCTTGTTCGTCGCGAGTCCGCGCGCGCTCGTCTGGGTTGCTGCAAAATTTGTAGGCATAGTGCGTAGTCCCTCCTTCGAGACTGTATCGATCTCAATCGTCAGTGACTGAGACTGTGGCGCAAGTGAAAGGTTCTGTTAACAGATAATAGGGATGACCGGCAAAAATTCAACTCTTATCGGTGTTCGCTTTCACGATAAGTTTCAATCAGATACCCTACCTGCTGTAGGGTTATTCGGGGATCATTCGCAACGTCCGTGAACGCGCGCGCATCCCCGTCGATAACGTGCCCGACACGCCGTGCTCGACCAGCGACCACGTTGTCGTTGAGAATACGCGGCTGCCGGAAGCCGGCCGCCGTTTGAGACAATGGATTAGGAGAGGTGGCAGAGCGGTTGACAGCTTCCGGCAGGAAGCTGGACGCGCGCCAGCGCGCCCCGCAGGGGTGAAGCAAACGAGACTTCGTTTGCGGAATCAATGCACCGTCGGGGTTTACTGGCTCGGCGACGTTGTTCGCGATGATGAATTTGGAGAGGTGGCAGAGCGGTTGACAACTTCCGCGAGGAAGTTGGACGCGCTTTAGCGCGCCCCGCAGGGGTGGAGCAAACGAGACTTCGTTTGCGTAATCCATGCACCGTCGGGGTTTACTGGCTCGGCGACGTTGTTCGCGATGATGAATTTGGAGAGGTGGCAGAGCGGTTGAATGCACCGGTCTTGAAAACCGGCAAGGTAGCAATACCTTCGGGGGTTCGAATCCCCCCCTCTCCGCCAAACCCAAAAAGCCCCGTCCGGGGCTTTTTGGGTTTGGTGCAGCGGTTGGTATGAAGAGAACCCCTCGGTTCGACGAACTTCCGTGAGGAAGTTCGGACGCGCTTTAGCGCGCCCGCAGGGCGGGAAAAGCGAGTCTTCGCTTTTCTCGTCAATCCCCCCCCTTCAGTAATCGCCACGCGTCCCGAAGCCCCGTCCGGGGCTTTTTGGGTTTGGTGCAGCGGTTGGTATGAAGAGAACCC
>CAXBJY010000011.1:0-92750 GCA_963976285.1 uncultured Gammaproteobacteria bacterium | reverse complement strand
ACGTCTCGCCGATGTATTTCTCCGCCGCCGGCGATTCCGTGCCGTCAATCTTGTACTTCGAGTCGCAAGCAATGAAGCAGTCCGAGGAACACACCTCGGAGTACTTCTGGAAGCGCTTGACCCAGTTATCCGACGTGATCTCACCACCGCGGAACATATTGCCCTGGTTGTTGCGCCAGAAATGGCTGCCGATGTGCTGGTACATTTCCACCGCGCCAAGCGTGCCGCGGCGTTTGAAACCGTACACGGCTTCGTTCTTGTCGAGACTCTGGCGAAATTCATCCGACCATTTCATGATCCCTTCCGGACGCTGGATTTTGATCCCGCCATTGCCCTGTACCGCGATCGCCTTCAGATTTTTCGAACCGAGCACCGCACCGCCGCCGCAGCGCGCGTGGATGCGCAGGGCGTCGGACACGACCCCGGCGATACCAACCTGATTCTCACCGGCCTGACCGATCGACAGCGTGTGGGTTTTCGACGGATAGTCGCCGAGTTCGCGCTGCAGGATCTCGTGGGTTTCTTTCGTGTCCTTGCCCCACAGGTGACCCGCATCGTGCAGCGAGACTTCGTCGTTGCAAATGTGCAGGTAGACGGGTTTCGGCGCGCGGCCCGTGATCGCGATGTACTCAAAGCCGGTAAAGCGCACCATGTACGGAAACTTTCCGCCGCCGGCGGAGTCACCGAACATGTCGTAACACGGGCTCTTGAACGTGATCCGTCCTTTCACTCCGCTGCCGGCGCCGGATCCGGCGAGCGGCCCCACCCCGAACACGAAGATATTGTCCGGACTGCGGGGATCGCAGTTCACGTCGTGGGTCAGAAAATGTTCCCACATGATCCAGTTGTTGATCCCCGAACCGCCGACCCAGCGTTCGAACACGGCGTGCGGAATGATTTCGCTCGTAATTTCGCCCGCCGTCAAATCGACGCGCAGCAGATTGCTTTCCATCGTGCCTGCCTCCTTCGGGCGCGCCTACGCGCCGGAGCTGATTTCGCCGCGTTCGAGCATCGCCTGCATCATGCCGACTTCATCGCGCGCCACGGGTTCCTCACGCGACAGCCGGTTGAAGTCCGCCTGCTCTTCATAGAACAACACCGGCATGCGGTTGTACTGTTTGCCCTGGTTCAGTAATTCCGGCCGGGTGGAGCACGCCTTCACGCACACCGGATCGCCCGCGCACAGATCGCACTTGAGCAACTCGCCGCTCGGCGCGACGAACACGACATCGAACGGACACCCCGGGACGCATTCCATGCACTGGATGCATTTGTCCTGGTCGATCACGGCGGCGAGGGTTTTCGGATCGTAGTAGAACGCATCCGTCGGACAGACTTCCGCGCATGGCGGCGGATTGCCGCAGTGATGGCAGATTTCGGCGACGAAGCCGAGCCCGTCGCTGTTGATCCGGCTCGGCTTCTCCGGTGCGTGGTCGATGCGGATCCGCGCGAGCTGCGGATTGACCTCACCATCCGGCGAATGCACGAGCGAACACGCGACCTCGCAGACGTTGCATTCCGTGCACTGATTGCGCAGTGCAAAAAGCTTCACACCGACGTTCGGAATTTCGTCGCCGGGTTCGAACCAGGTCTCGCCGGTGGCGAGTTCTTTCTGCGGCTTCGCGAACATAGGGGGTAACACCTCGATGATGTCTCCCCGTTTGTAGTCGTTCACAGGCTGCGGGTCAAGGTTATCGGCGCGTACGGGTTTGCGTGTTGCTTGGCGATGTCGCGATGCGGCCATAGAATGGACCGCGGGGGGATCGAGATCGATGAGCGTGAAAAAAACCGACGAGATACTGCTGCACCCGGAACACGGGCGCCTGCCCGCACGGCGCCTGATCGAGTGCATCTTCGCGTTGTCGCCGGCGGGCCCGATTCTGCATCATCACATCGAGGAAGTGGACGTGCGCACGGAAGGCGAAGCGACGATTTACACCCTGAATGGTGCCGCACCCGGTGCCGAGCGCTATCGCTGCCAGGTGATCCCGCCGCTCGTGCCGCAGTTTCCGGTGCTGGACTAGGCGCATGGGCACACCTGAGCTGAACCCGCTCGAGGCGTTTGCCGAATTCGAACGCGATGCGGATGCGAGCTACGTCGACGTGCGCACGGTGGCGGAGTTTGCCGTGCGGCATCCAAAATCCGCGCGTGTCGTCAATATCCCGATCGTGTTCTTCCATCCGACGACGAAAGCGACGCATCCGAACGACAGTTTTCTGCTCGTGATGAACGATGTGTTCGCGAAGGACGCGCGGCTCATACTCGGCGCCGACGACGGTCCGCGTGCCGCCGATGCCGCGCAGGTACTGCACGATGACGGCTTCACGAACGTCGCCGTCATGAGCCAGGGTTTCGCCGGCTGGGTCCGCTACGATCTGCCCGTCACCGCCGACAACCGGCCCGGTACGAGCTACGTGTCGTTGCTGACCCCGGCGAAGCGGCGTAAATCGGCCTAGCCACCCGGTGATCACCGGCCCGGTTTCAACGCGGGCGCGACGTATCAGGAAAAATCGACCGCACGGCGAAGCCGTGCACTGACAGCGTTCTAGTTTTTGAGACCGCTTCTAGCAACCCGGGAGGAGGAATTCGACAATGGCAACGAAGAAACATGACGAAGTCGCCGCCGCGATCAAGACGGCGAACAAGGCACTCATGGACGATCTGAAAGCCGGCGATGCGAAAGCCGCGGCCGCACGCTATACGAAAGCCGCGAAGTTATTGCCCGCGAACGCGCCGGTGCAAAAAGGTCACGCGGCTATCCGCCGGTTCTGGCAGGGCGTGATCGACATGGGGATCCGCGGTGGGACCCTGCGCACGGTGGATCTCGAAATCCACGGCACAACCGTGAACGAACTCGGTGCCTACACGCTGAAAGACGTGAACGGCAACAAGCTCGACGCGGGCAAATATATCGTGATCTGGAAGAAAGAAGGTCGCGCGTGGAAGTTGCACTGGGATATGTTCAGCACGAACAACCCGGCCTGAACGACGCCGCCCGCGCCTGCTACGGCGATCGCTGCCGCGGCCACCGGGTGCGACCGGTGGCCTTTTTCACGCGTTCGCCGGCGCGAGCATTTCATACACTTCCCAGTGCGGTGCGGACTGGAAGTTGTAACCACCAATCGCATTATCCTTCGTTTCCGGCAACTGCGGGCGGATCGTGTTCACGATCACCTGCGTCGCGCCGGCATCGAAATGCTGCTGGATACGGTCGCGGATCCGGGCTTCCGGGCCCCAGGCAACGAGCGCATCGATCAGCCGATCGCTGCCGCCGTTTTCGAGATCGTCAGTCGTGTAGCCGACGCGGAGCCAGTTGCGATAGTGATTCGGGGTGACGAAATAGAACTCGAGTGCGCGTCGCGCGACGGCACGCGCGAGTTCGGCGTCTTCGGTCAGGCACACGTGCTGCGCCGTGCAGATCCACGGTTCAGGGCCCATGACATCGCGTGCCCAGCGGGTGTGTTCGGGCGGCGAATTGAACGGATGCGCGCCATCGCTGCGCGCGGCCGCGAGTTCCATCATCTTCGGACCAAGCGCCGCGAGCACGAGCGGGGTGTCGGTGCCGGCCAGTTGCACGCGCGCGCGGTCGAGTCCATCGAGGTAGTCGATCATCGTCTGCATCGGCTTGCCGTAGACGTGGCCGCGGAGATCTTCGACGAGTGACTTGTGCGACACCCCGAGGCCCGTGATGTAACGATCGGGGTAGAACTGCTGTAATCCTCTGCTGCACTGCAGTACCGCGACCGGATCGCGCGCATAGATATTCGCGATTCCGCTTGCGACCGTGATCCGTTCGGTCTGGCTGAGCAGGTAAGCGCCTACCGTAAAGCTTTCATAGAACATCGCCTCCGGATACCAGATCGCGGCGTAACCGAGCGCTTCGAAGCGTGCGGCGAACGCGGCGAGATCGGCGGCGTTGAAATTATCCGGATAGAGGAAAACACCGAGGCTTTGTCGCGGCATGATCATGATAGTGGCTCCACACGGGATACATCCGCAGCGCACGTTAGCATTTTGTATCGCGACGGACATCCGCAGGTGTGCGTTGCATCGTTGCCTCGTTGCCGGTGGCTGCGTCAGAATCCCTCGTGATCGCGCGAGGGTGATCGGGGCATACGAATGAGGCGGCGTTGTCGCCATGAGGAAAATCAACAATGAGTGAATGGTTTGAAAAGCGCCTGTTTGGTCAGCTGCCGGCCGATGCCGCGGCGCGCTGGGGCGCGCGTGAAGCGCTCGTGTTCAGGGATCAACGCTGGACGTGGCACGAGTTTTCCGCCGAGGTGGACCGTGCGGCGAAAGCGCTGATCGCCATTGGGGTGCAGCCGCAGGAGAAGGTTGCGCTGTGGATGAACAACAAGCCGGAATGGTTGTTTCTCATGTTCGCGGTGTGGAAAGTCGGTGCCGTACTCGTGCCGCTGAACACGCGTTACCGTATCGACGATATCGAATATGTCGTGACGCAATCGAATACGGGAACGATCATTTCCGATGATCGCTCCGGTCCGGTGGACTACCTCGCGATGCTGCGTGAAGTGCTGCCGGATACCGCGGGTGGCGATCCGGCCGCGCAGTCACTCACCGGTTTCCCCGATCTGCGGCGCATCGTGTTCGTCGGCGAACAGCAGTTGCCCGGCACGTACTCGTGGGCCGGGGCGCTGGCACTCGGCGCGACGATCAGCGACGACGCGCTCGCCGCGCGCGCCGCGGCCGTCGACCCCGATGGTCTCGCGCTGATCGGTTACACCTCGGGCACGACAGGCAATCCGAAAGGCGTCATGCACACGCACATCAATATCCGCAACTGCATGGAGCGCGCGGCGATCATGGGCTTGTCACTGACCGATACGGAGATCAACTACCTGCCGATGTTCCATCTGTACGGGTTCAGCGAGGTTGCGTTGTTGTGTGTCGTGTCCGGCGCGAAACAGGTCATGATGGACGTGTTCGACGCGGACGAGGCCTTGCACCTGATCGAGGCGGAGCACGTGACGATCGCGCACGGCTTCGATACCCACTGGAAGGATTTGCTCGAAGCGCAGGCGCGCTCGCCGCGCGATGTCTCCTCGCTCCGGCTCGGTACGCTGCCGTCGGGCACGGACGCGACGATCCCGATCGCGGAGCGCGCGCAGGACGTCTTCTGCCCGACGATTTCCGGCTTCGGCATGACGGAAATCTGGGCCTTCGTCTCGGTCTCCTCACCGACGGAAACGCGCGAACAGCGCGTGTACGCGTCGGGTATGCCGATGCTCGGGGTCGAATACCGCATCGGCGATCCGGAAACGAGCGCGCCGGTCGCCGTTGGTGAGCCGGGCGAGTTGCTCGTGCGCGGTTATACCGTGACGCAGGGGTATTACCGGAAACCGGAAGCCACGGCCGCGAGCTTTACCGCCGACGGCTGGTTCCGAACCGGCGACATGGCGAAACAGCGCGAAGACGGGCGTTTCGTCTTTCTCGGTCGCTACAAGGACATGCTGAAAGTTGGCGGCGAGAACGTGTCACCGGCCGAGATCGAGGCGCGCCTCATGGGCCTGGACGGCGTCTCCGCGGTCGCCATCGTCGGTTATCCGGATCCCCGCCTGCACGAAGTCGCGGTTGCCTGGATCATTCGCGAGTCCGGCTCGGATCTGAGTGAAGAAGAGGTGCTCGCGAGTCTGCGCGGGCACGTCGCGAGCTTCAAGATCCCGCGCCACGTATTGTTCGTCGACGAGTTTCCGATGACGCCATCGGGCAAGGTGCAGAAAGTAAAACTGCGCGCGCGTGCGCTCGAGCAACTTGGCGAGCCGATCCAGGCCGCCGCGTCATAAAGCGGACCGGCACACGCGCGGTCTCAGCCGAACAGGCACGCACAAGCCACGAAGTCGGGGGCGGACCGTGCCGCGCCGCCCCCGCGGTGGCCGTATTTCCGCGCGCCTAGTCGCGGCGGCGCGATCGCAGCGCGCCGGCGAACAGAACGGATCCGAACAGCCAGATTGCCGGTGGCACGGGTACGACGGCGGCGTTGATCGTTGTCGCCGGATCGAGCGTCACGGTGTCGGCGACGAGTGCGAGATAGCCGAGACCGCCATCGGCTTCGTTCGAATAGAAGTACGGGTCGTTCGGCACGGGCTGCCTACTCAGCCCACCACCCGCACCGCCGAGCGCCGATACGGTGGCCGCGGCGCCGAGCGAAATTTCAGTCGCTTCGAGCATGATGTTGCCGCCGCTGCCGCCGCCGCCGGGTCCGCCATAACCGAAAACATTGGCGAATGCCCAGCCCGCATGCCCGCCGTTCGCGAGGATCGATCCATTCACCGTAATCGTACCCGGGGTCGTGATCAGCAGTCCGCCGCCGCCTGCACCACCGACGCCACCGGACAGGTCGGCGAAGCGAATCGCGCCGCTGCCGCCGCCACCCCCGGAGCCGCCGACCGGGCCGCTAAAGCCGATCATGCCGCCACCGGCGCCGGGTGCGCTGTTCGTATACTGCGTTGCGACGAGGCCGGGGGTGGCCATGCCGCCGCCACCACCGGCGTTACCCGGATTCAGGCTTGGCGGAAATTCGCCACCCTCACCCGGCGATGGGCCCGTGCCCGCGGTGCCCGCCTCGGCGCCGTGGCCGGCGAGACCGCCGGAACCGCCGCCCGGACCGTAGGCGAGCCGGCTGAAATGTCCCGCGGAGACGTCGATCGTGCCGTCGATGACGACATCACCGGTGGCCGCGAGTACCGCCGGGGTATTCGCGGCGTTCGGGGTGAGACGCAACGTTGCGCCGTTCGGGATGGTGATGTTCGTGAAGTTGAAAATGCCGTCCGCATCGAGCTGGAGCGTGGCGCCGCCGGAAAACTCGCCATCGGATCCGTCCGAGACGATGGTGGCTGCGTGGGTCGTCGTTGCCAGCGTCAGCGTGGCGAGCGTGACAAGACCGCCACGTGTGAGCGCGCGCACTGCGCGCGATAAAGCGTTTTTCATTGTCTATTCCTGTAATCGTCTGCCTGTTCTGGCAACCTAGCCCGTGCCGGGGTGGCCGCGTTTGATCCGGATCAGATCGGGGACGAAAACAACGCTACAGGGCCGTTGCGCGACCGGTACTCGCAGCGGGACCGCGAGGGTGTGGGAGACCCCGAACGGCCGCCGGGGAGCGGGCGCCCGGGAACCTGTCGGACTTGGGCAATCGTAGCGAGCCGAGTGGGAGAGCGAGTCAAAAACTTCGCGATTTTGCGAAGCATAGTGATTCTACGTGACGACAAATTGCGCACTTTTTGGCCGCTATCCTGCCGGCGTACTAGATTGCTCCCAGGTCCGGCAGGCTCCTAGGACCGCAGCGTTTCGATCACCGCCGCGAGCCGATCGAGGCCGGTTTCGTTCCACGGATGCGGGATCGTCGAAATATGCTCGACCCCGCGTGACGCGTACTCGGCGAAGCGGTCCGCGATCTGTTCGATCGAGCCGCTGAACGGGGTCGAGGTGGGTACTATGGGGTAGGCATCGTCGGTGAAGTTCACGGCGACCGTCGCGCCCTGGGCCAGGCTCGCCGGATCGCGGCCGTGGCGTTCGCAGGCAGCGCGAATCGGTGCCCAGGCCTGGTCGTAGGTCGTCACGGCGCAGTCACCGAACGCGATCATGCAGTTCCACATGTCCGCATACTGTGCCGCGAGGCGCGACATCCGCGGTTTGCCTTTTAACGTGCCGATCAGGATCGGCGGCGTGCCGGCAGCGGATTTCGGCAACAGGGCCGCACCCTCGGCCCGATGAAACTCGCCGTCGTACGTTACGCTGCGGCCTTCGATCAGTGGTTTGATGATCTGCAGCGAATCCTCGAAACGCCCGACATGGCGCTCGAAATCGAAACCATAGGCCATGTGTTCGGAAATGAAATCGCCGGCGCCGAGGCCGAGGATCAGGCGACCACGACTCAGTTCCATTATGTTGTCGGCCGTGCGGGCAAGCAGTGCCGGGTTGCGGAACGTCGTGTTGGAAACGAGCGTGCCGATCTGCACGCGCGAGGTCTGCACCGCGATCGCGGCGGCGCTGGTCCAGCATTCCCACTGCCCGCCCTTGACCCCTTCGAGTTCCGGCGGCAAATCGATGCCGACCGCACGAAAATCGACGAACGCTTCCCAGTACAGGTGATCCGTGAGCCAGACGCTGTCGATGCCGACGGTTTCGGCATGGCGCGCGAACGCGAGTGATTCGTGCAGCGTGGGCGTACGCCCGTGCAGCGAATCCGTCCACGTGGGGACGAGAACACCGATTTTCATCTTTGCCGGATCCAATGTTCTGTCCTCCGCGTTGACGCTGATGCAGGCGGGCGAATGTCAGCCTGTTTTGTTCCCGTCGGGCGCACCGCGCCCGGCACGAGTGTAGCAACAACGAAATCGCTCGCGCCATGCGATACTGGATTGTCCAAATCACGACCGGGGGCAGCGTATGTGGAACTTCGAAACCGAGCCGGCGTTCAGGGACAGGCTCGACTGGATGGCGGCGTTCGTGCGCGATGAAATCGAACCGCTCGACTATCTGTTTCCGAAAGACGAAACCTACAACGTCAACAACGAAGCGCTCATGGCCATCATGGCGCCGCTCAAAGCGCGTGTGCGTGACGCCGGCCTGTGGGCGTGTCACTTGCCCGCGGAACTCGGTGGCGGTGGCTGGGGCCAGTTGAAGCTCGCGTTGATGAACGAAATTCTCGGACGTTCATTTTTCGCGCCGACAATTTTCGGCACCGCGGCGCCGGATACCGGTAACGCCGAGATCCTCGCGCATTTCGGTAATCCCGCGCAGAAAGAACGCTATCTGAAGCCGCTGCTCGACGGTGACATCGTGTCGTGTTTTTCGATGACGGAGCCGCAGGGCGGCGCCGATCCGAAAGTGTTCACCGCGCGAGCTGTGCGCGACGGTGACGGCTGGATCCTGCAGGGGGAAAAGTGGTTCGCCTCGAACGCACGCTGGGCCGAATTTCTGATCGTCATGGCGGTAACGGAGCCGGACGTGTCGATCTACAAGGGCGCGTCGATGTTTCTCGTGCCGACGCAAACCGCCGGGGTCGAGTTCGTGCGCAATGCCGGCATGGCGTTCGAACAGCCCGAACACGGCGCGCATGCGTACCTGCGTTTCAACGACGTGCGGCTCGGTGACGAGGATTTGCTCGGCAAGCCGGGTGATGCGTTCCGGATCGCGCAGACCCGTCTCGGTGGCGGTCGTGTGCACCACGCGATGCGCACGGTGGGGCTCGCGCGCCGTGCGTTCGAGGCAATCTGCGAACGCGTGCAGAGCCGCACTACCCAGGGCGAGGTGTTGTCGCACAAACAAATGGTGCAGGCCGAGGTGGCGGATTTGTGGATGGAAATCGAGCAGTTTCGGCTGTTCGTGTTGCAGACCGCGTGGAAAATCGACCGCTTCAACGACTACAAACTCGTGCGCCAGGACATCGCGGCGGCGAAGGTTCTGAGCGAACGCGTTATGGTGAGTGCGGCGCGGCGCGCGATCCATCTGCACGGCGCGCTCGGCGTCTCGAATGAAATGCTGTTCGGCGAGTGGTTGTTGTGGGGTTACGCGCTCGGTCTCGCGGACGGGCCGTCGGAAGTTCACCAAATCACCGTGGCGAAGGCAGCGCTTGGTCAGGTCGCGCCGACGGACGATTTGTTCCCGAGCGCACACGTACCCGGCGGTGCGCGCCGGATCGCGGAACGCTACCGGCGGGAACTCGCATTGCCCGGTCACCGGCGCGGCTGGCTCGACCGGGCTGGCTGAACCCGCGTGCCGGATGAGGCGTCGCGGCCCCCTCGCCGGCGCGAAATCGCCGGACAGGGAGCGGGGTAACCATGCATCCGGCGCGGAACCCGGGCGGGCCGGAAGCCGGGGCGCGCCCACGGTTCACGGGCCGTGATGTCGCGGCCGCGGCGTCGATTCGCGCAAACAGTAACGAAAATTTACACCGGGTCTGTGCAGTTTGCGATATCGTTCCTTCACGAGAGCGCACGTTCAAGGCAACGAAACGTGCGTTTCCCCACAGGGTACCGGGACGTGCTATGCCAGCTTTTTCACGCAGAAACATCGCCAAGGCCCTGTCGATCATCGGCCTGAAAAAGACGTTCGTCGCCCTGCGTGACCGCGATACCCTGTCGATCAACCGCATCACCACGCCGGACGGGGAGCTCAAGCTCGAGCGGATTGCCCGGTGCGTCGATCCCGCTCCGAAGTTCATCGGCCGGGTCGGGATGCCGGATCCGAAACTCGGCATCCCGTGGAAAAACAGCATGACGTTCTACGGCACGTGGTTCGATGAACTCGCGGTCAGCGATTCGAATTACCGGATCCGCAACAGCATCCTGTCGCTGTCGCGCGAGAAACTGCTCGCGCAGGTTCGCCGCGACGACAAGTACGGACTCATCGGTACGTATTACGCCGTGTTCCTGCAGATCCTCGACGACAGAAAAGGTCTGCCGCTCGTTCTGCTCGACGACAGCCTGCTTGGTCTTGGCAGTTTTCCGGTCGTGATTCCGGCGATGACGGACAAGGCCCAGCGGGAGGAATTGTGCGAGCTACTGCAATTGTTCCTGCGCAAGGAGGCGATCGAGGCGGGGCGTGCGCCGGCGCCGTCGGAATCCGGGATCAGCGTCAGCGAAGTCAACGCCGACGACATGTCGGATTATTTTTCGGCCTGAGACTGCCCGCACAATACCGCCCGGCTGGCGCCGCACGGTATCCGCGGATCGACGTCCGTCAGGCGGCCTTCACCGCGCCGGCGCTGTTCAGCGGCTGGTTCACCGCGCTCAGGATGGCGAGCAATGAGGCCTCGACGATATCGCTCGATTGCCCCACGCCGCAGTAACGCTGACCGTCGATATTGATCTGCACGTAGGTTACCGCGTCGGCGCCCGCGCCATCCGCCTTGCTCAGCGTATGCTCGCTGTACTCGACGAGCACGATGTCCTTGCCGCAGTGCGTCTCCAGCGCGCTGACGAACGCGCCGACGACCCCCGAGGCGCGGCCCTGCAGCGTGACAGCACTGCCGTTTTCCGTCACGTTCGCCACGAGCTGATCCTCGTTGTTCTCGCGCGCGAGCTGGTAGCCGGTCAAATCGAGCGGGCTGCGTGAATCGAGATACTGCTGCCGGAACAATTCGACGATTTTGTCCGGGGCAACCTCGGTTTCACTGTCCTCGGCGAATTTCTGCACCGCCGTGCTGAAATCCACCTGCAGCCAGCGCGGGATCTGTAACCCCTGTTCCTGCTCGAGCACGTAGGCGATGCCGCCTTTGCCCGACTGGCTGTTGATGCGGATAACCTCCTGGTAGGAACGACCAAGGTCGGCCGGATCGATCGGCAGGTAGGCGACGTCCCACGGGTCGTCCTCACCGCGCCGCGCGAGGCACTTCTTGATGGCATCCTGGTGGCTGCCGGAAAATGCTGTGAACACGAGTTCACCGGCGTACGGGTGCCGCGGATGCACGGGCAACTGGGTGCACGCTTTCACGCAGCGGATGATCTCGTCCATGTTCGACAGATCGAGTTCCGGATCGACGCCGCGGCTGTACAGGTTCATCGCCATCGTCACGATGTCCATGTTGCCGGTGCGCTCGCCATTGCCGAGCAAGGTGCCCTCGATCCGATCGGCGCCGGCCATGACCCCGAGTTCCGCCGCGGCCACGGCGCAGCCGCGATCGTTATGCGTGTGCAGGCTCAGCACGACCCCGGCGCGACGCTTGATATGCGTCGACATCCATTCGATTTGATCGGCATAGACATTCGGCGTCGCCATCTCCACCGTTGCCGGCAGGTTGATAATGCACGGCTTGTCGGGACGCGCGTCCCAGACATCGAGCACGGCGTCGCACACTTCAACCGCGTAATCGAGTTCCGTGCCGGTGAAACTTTCCGGCGAATACTGGAACGTCCATTGCGTCCCGGGGTACTTCGCCGCCTCGGCCTTGACGAATTCGGCGCCGTCGACGGCGATTTTTTTGATCCCGTCGCGGTCGAGTCCGAACACCTGTTCGCGCTGCACCGTCGAGGTGGAGTTGTACAGGTGCATGATCGCCTGCTTCGCACCGGCGAGCGCCTCGAACGAGCGACGGATGAGTTCCGGTCGCGCCTGCGTCAGCACCTGCACCTTCACGTCGTCCGGGATCAGACCGTCTTCGATCAACACGCGGACGAAATCGAAATCCGGTTGCGACGCGGCCGGGAAGCCGACTTCGATCTCCTTGAAGCCGACTTTCACGAGCTGTTTGAACATCTGCAGTTTCTGCGCCACGTTCATCGGCTCGATCAGCGCCTGGTTACCGTCGCGGAGATCGACGCTGCACCACGTCGGCGCGGATTCGATGACCTGGTCGGGCCACGTCCGGTTTTTCAGGCCCACCGGGGCATAGGGGAGATACTTGCTGTGGTCGAAACTGCTCATGGCATTACTCTTTTGAGCCTCATCCGGCTCGTCAGTGGTTCACGTTCACGCTCGGCGCAGGGCACGATCGCATCGTTTCAGGCCAGGAAGTATAGGGCAGCTTCTTGAGTGAATGCATGCAAATTAGCCAAATATTCTCGCGTAATTAGCAGTTAATAACTAATATTAAGCATATTATTAGTGAACAAAACTATACCGGGAGAAACGCACGAATGGCTGCGACAAAATCGCGGGTAAAGCCGCTCAAGCTCGACCGCACCGATCGCCGGATCCTCGAACTGATGCAGTCCGACGGCCGCATGACGAACCTCGAACTCGCCGACCGGGTGGGTCTGTCACCCACCCCGTGCTCGCGGCGGGTGAAGCGACTCGAGTCTTCAGGCCTGATCGAGCGCCATGTCACGCTGCTCAACCAGGCGCTGCTCGGCCTGAACATCACCGCGATGATCTCGATCACGATGGATCGCCACACCCCGGATCGATTCGAAACGTTCGAACGCCAGGTCATGGCATTCCCCGAGGTGACCGAGTGCAGTATCGTCACCGGCCAGGCCGCCGATTACCTGCTCAAGGCGGTGCTGCCGGATATGACGTACTACGAGGAGTTCCTGCTCGGCCGCCTCACGCGCATCGCGGGCGTCACCGGGGTGCATTCGAGTTTCGTCCTGCGCAAGGTCATCGCACGTACGGAACTACCGCTCGACCATATCGAATGACGTGCGCACGATGATCACTGCAACGATGCGGACAACGAGGACCATGACATGAACGCCATCGCGACGCCGCTGCCGGAAGACGTCGCCGCCGCGCGCGATGCGATCGTGACGTTTGCCGAGCACGAAGTTCTGCCCCGGCACGAACGGTTTCAGGACGTGCTCGAGGATCCGCGCAAGCGCTACCGCGAGGACGGTCGTCTCAGCGATGCCGCACTCGAACACATCAGGGCGACGCGCATGGCCGCCGCCGAGGCCGGCTTCTATCACATGTGCGCGCCGCTCGAACTCGGCGGCGGTGGTCTCGGGCATCTCGCGTACTACGTCGCCTGGGAAGCCTTGTTCCATCGCTGCGGGCCACGCAACTGGCTGATGCTCTACGTGCTCGCGCACTGGGCGTTCGGGCCGAGCCGGCTGCTCGAAAAAGTCACCGCCGAAGCGCGCGAACGGGTCATGCCTGGGCTGATGGACGGGTCGGAATCGATGTGTTTCGGTTTATCGGAACCGAACGCGGGTTCCGATGCTTCGATGATCAAGACCCGCGCGATCCGCGATGGTGATGGCTGGCGCCTTTCGGGACGTAAAATCTGGACGACGAACGCGCCGGTCGCGAACTACTGCATCGTATTCGCGATTACGGATCCGGACGCGGCGGCAGCGAAGCAGGGCGGAATCTCGGCGTTCATCGTGCCGACGAACAGCGCCGGTTTCGGCATCGCGCGGATCATCCGCCTGTTCGGACATATCGGTGGCGACGAGGCCGAGGTGAGTTTTGATGACGTTCACATTGAGCCGTGGCAACTCGTCGGGGAACTCGATGCGGGCTTCAAGGCCGCGTTGTACGGCGTCTCGCTCGGGCGGATCTACAACGCCGCGCGATCCGTCGGCACCGGCCGCTGGGCGCTCGAACAGGCGCTCGATTACGCGGCGACGCGCGAGGCCTTCGGGGCGAAGATTGCGCACCACCAGGGCGTCAGTTTCCCGCTTGCCGAAGCCGCGACGGAACTGCATGCGGCGCATCTGATGGGCCTCAATGCCGCGGGTCTGCTCGACCAGGGCAAACCCGCGATCAAGGAATTGTCGATGGCGAAGGCTTATTCCGTGCAGGTGGGCGTGCGCGCCGTCGACCGGGCGATCCAGGTACATGGCGCGATGGGATTCACGAACGAACTCGGCCTCACCGACGCCTGGCATGCCTTGCGGGTCGTTAACGTGGCTGACGGCACGAATGAAATCCTCAATCGCACGATTGCCCAGCGCCTGTTCAAGGGCGACGTGGCATTATAGGCAGCGCGCGTCGCAACTGCGGCGGTCACACTTCTCCGGAGCACCCCTCGATGGAAACAGAAAAAATCACCGTCCGGCTCGAAAACGGGCAAACGATGGACGTTGTGGTCCTGCGCAAAACCGCTGCGAAAATCGAGGTGGTACTCGGTGAAGGCGTGCACAGCTTCAGATGCGAACTCACCCCCACGCGTAACGGCATGGCCTACGCGGGTTCACTGAAGGGCCGCGAAATCATCTACGAACGCACGCGCGACGACGTGCAGGCCGATCTCGATCGGGCGAATCCGGCGCTGCGCCAGTCGCGGCCGCGCTGAACGCCTGTCGGATGACGCGGGATCTTCTCTCAGGACGCTGGCGACGAACGGGTGCGGCAGTCGCGGGTGCCTTGCGCGGGTCCGGATCGCCGTAAGCTTCAGCCACTACGTGGCATCCGTGACGGTGAGTCTGCGGGACCGGCGCGGTCCCGGTGCGCGGTTCGTCCTGAATGAACCGCCAGCCCTCAAAAGGCGCCGTCAAGTGCCCAGTCCGCGCCAGCGATCCTCAAACTGGACCATTAATTCATCCGGATCGGCACTCACAACAGGCGGCCGAACGGCAATTTCGCGGGCAAGATCCCGCAACCGGTCGCTGCATTCGGCCGTCGGCGAAGGGTCCGGCATAACGAGCGCCATGATGTCGCATTCCGAAACCCCGAGGCCGTGCGTTGCGTAATCCGATGGATCCACTACGCAAACCATCGCATCGATAACCGGGTTGCCGATCAGCGCGGTCGCGGCTTCGCATGCCTGAACCGCCGCGCGGGGCAGGCGGTGGCCGTCGATCTCGATCTCGCCGAAACACGCGACACCGAGACACGTACTCCGGCTTTTCATCGCCTCGGTAACGAGTTGAGCGGCGCGATGTACGGCCGGCGAGTGACGGTCACCCACGAGCAGCACCTTCGTGATGCGGCTCGGTGCAGGCGGTGGGTACATGTAATTCACGATTGCCTCGACGACGTCGACCTGCCGGCCTTCAGCGGCAACATGAGGGGATAGCGCCGGACTACAGTTTATTTCGCAGATGGCCCCGCCATTATCCTTGTACGACACGCTGACATCAGGACTCACGAAATCGATGCCACACAGGTCGATATCGAACAGCTCTGCGGCCCACTCGGCAATCGCGACGTTATCCGGGTGAATCAGCGCGGATACGTCGACGGCATAACCGCCTCGCGACATGGACGGTACGCGGCGCAAGCGGACGCTCGTCCCGTCGAGCGGAACGGAATCCAGCTCGTAACCCTGGGTTGAAAGTACCGCGTCCATTTCGTCGTCGCAGTCGACCTTGACCATCCAGTTAGCAGCCTTCGTTCCGCGGCGCGGGTCTTCATTGAGCCGGGCCACGAGGTCTCTTATCCGGCTGTGTCCGTTCCCCTGTACGCTCGCAAAGCGACGTTCAGCGACGGCGAGGACTTTGCCTTCGAGCAGAAGAATGCGATGGTCGTGACCGGGGATTTGCTTTTCCACGAGCACGATACGGCTGTGTTTCGCGGCGAGCCACCATGCCTGCGCGACGGCGGCGCCATCGCGCAGATCAAGAGAAACTCCGCGACCAAAATCCGCGTTATGTGGTTTGACGACCACGGGGTAGCCAATTTTTTCTGCGCACCGGACCGCTGCCGCGACGGAGCGGGTCTGTTCGTGAAACGCGACCGGTAAGCCGCGGCTTCGCATCAGGTCGACTGCGGCTGTTTTGTTGGCCGACAACCTGTGGCTGACGAAGCTGGTGCAGTGCGTGAATCCGCGCAGCCGTTTTTGCTGATAACGACCTTCGCCGAATATAACGGTGTTGTGCCCGATATTTTCGGTGCGAATCCCCCGCTCATTCGCGCGATCGCAAACCGCTTTCAGTTGCACATCAACGGCGTAATTCCGGGCCAGGTGTACAAATTGCTCATGGAACGCTTTCAGTGCGGCCTGGAATTTCGGATCTCGCCGCTCCGGTGCCGTCGTGCAGATCTCGACACCGCTGAGCGCATAGTGCAATACGGCCGTCGCGTTATCGGAACGTTCGAACGGGAAGTACAGATCGACTGCGTGCGCGCCCGTCAACTCGTAACGGCCCGGCGCTCCCAGTCTTTGCTGCAGGCGTTGCTGCAGTTTGATGACCATGCTCAGCGTGAGCGACGCGATCAAATCCAGGGTCGATCCCTGCTGCAGTCCGCGACAAAAGACGGGTTCAAGGTTTGCGCGGCAGAACGCATGGAATTCGCCGGGCGAAGTCTTTTCAAGCCAACCGGCGAGTCGGGTCAGATCGAGGCTGCAGCAGGCAATGGAATCATTCGCATAGCGGTTTGCACCATGCAGAAACGTGATTTCAGAGCAGGAAATTCTGATCATTGCACGAAATCCCGAGCGGGTGGTTTGCCCCCGGATGTGTCCGCTGCAAATCGCCGTGTCGGTGGGCGACGGAACAACAGCATTTGCCTCTCGGCTGGCCGTCTAACGTACTGCGCGCTGCGACGGTCTTCAACCGGGCTGCCGGCTGCGGTCGTCGGCCGGCGAATCCACGTCCGTGATGTAGTGCGCCGCGGCGGGCGCGGTTAGCCGTGGCGCGTTCGCGACGTCCGGCGCGCCGTTCGTTTTCCTGCCGACCGGTATGCTCGCATTGCCGCGTGCGGTCAGATCCGCACGCGTTACCGGTCGGGCTGAGCGATGCCCGGCCGGACGGCCGATTAGACGGGCGCGTTCGGCCTGCCGAGGCCCTGTTCGACGGCGGTGACGATGGCCGCCGTTACGGGTGCCCTGATGACGTTCGCGGCCGCTGAAGTCACGACTTCCAGCGCTGCGCGGGTCGCCGGATCGGCCGGCTCGGCGTAATCGAAGACGGCAACATCGCAGCGCTCGATGCCGAGTCCGAACGCCGCGATATCGGCCGGTGCGCACAGCACGATCATGATTTCCACCGCCGGGTGCGCCAGCAGCCGGCCGGCAGCATGCGGCAGATCCAGGGGTTCGTTCGCGAGCGACACGCCGCACACCGTCACCGAACCGGGCTTTGCCACCCCGACCGTGGCGCCGGTGACGGCGAGATGTTCGGCGAATGCGTCGGCGGCGTCGATCGCCGCCGGGTCGTCCGCTTCGGCGACGAGCACGATCTTGCGCACGCGAAACGCCGCGCCCGGCGGGTACAGCGTTTCCAGCACGCGCTCGATCACGCCGCTGTCGCCGGCGATCATATGCGGGCCCAGACCGGGGCTCGTGTTTACTTCACAAATCGCGCCGCCGCTCGTTTGATACGACTCGGCAATGTCCGTGCAAATGAAATCGATGCCGCACAGATCGATAGCGAACAGCGCAGCAATCCACTCAGCGAGCAGAACGTTGTCAGGATGCACGTGAGCGGTGACATCGACTGCATCGGCGCCGGTGGCGGCGGCCGCGACCCGGCGCAGGGTCAGCACTTCGCCGGGTTTCGGCACGGAGTCGAGTGCGTGCCCCTGGGTTTGCAGTACGTCAGTCAGTTCATCGTCAATTTCGAGCCTGACGAGCCAGCCCTGGCCGTAGGGTACGCGCGCCGGATCGGCGTTCAATGATTCGACGAGGGCGCGTACGGTGTGTTTGCCGTCTCCCACAACGGTCGGGTGACGCCGTTGTGCGGCCGCGCAGAATTTGCCGTTGAGTACGAGCAGGCGATGGTCGACGCCGACGATCTGTTGTTCGACGAGGACGAGGGCGCCAAATTGGGCGGCATGCGACCATCCGCGCCTGACCGCATCCGCATCGCGCAAATTCAGCGATACGCCGGTGCCGCGATCTTGCGCGAGCGGTTTCATCACGACCGGAAATCCGATCGCGGTGGCCGCACGCACCGCTTCGTCGGCCGAGCGTACCTGCAGTTGTCGCGGTACGGGAAACCCGCGGCTCGCGAGCAGGTGCAGCGCCGCGGTCTTGTCCGACGACAGACCAAACGCGACATGGCTCGTGCGATCGGTAAAACCATGTATGCGTCGTTGTTGATAACGACCTTCGCCGAAAACGGCCAGCCCCTGACCCATGCGGTCGACCGCGATACCGCGCGCACGCGCACAGGCGATGACCGCCTGTGCCGACGGCGTCGTCGTATAGCGTCCGGCGAGCTCGTCGAATTGTCGGTTTACGCGCTCGTGCAAGACTCGCATCGATTCGGGATCGCCGATGGCCCCCCGGATCAATGCGAGTGCGCTCTGCAACGCGGCCACCGCGATCTCGTGGCGTTCGAACCCAAAGCACACGCGGATCTCATCATCGCCGCGGATTTCGGAGCGCGCGTGTGGCGTCTGATCGCACCGGGCGCGTCGCTGCAACGACGCCACGAGTTGCAATAGCAGCGATGCAAACACCGCTGTCACGGAATCCCCGGCCGGCGGCTCCGGGATCATTTCGGCGAAATTCGCGTTCGCAAGCGCGCGGAATGACGCAGGCGTGTATTGCGCGAGCGCCGGCCGCACCGCGGTCATATCGAGCGTACAGATCACGACCGATTGCGGCGCGTGGACGTTCGCACCGTGATAGATTTGCAGGGCTTGCGGTTTCTTCACGACATCAGGACCTCAGATCACGGGCCTGTTCGATGTTGCTGTCACGCGCGGCGAGACGGCGTATCCCGGCATCATCCGATCAATGCCGACTGCCCGCCGTCCACCGGCAAACACACGCCCGTGATGAAGCGCGCTTCGTCGGACGCGAGAAACAGCGCAGCATTCGCGACGTCCCACGCGCTGCCCATTTTCCCGCCGAGCGGTACGCTCGCATTGCGGCGCGCGATCAGATCCTCGCGCGCGTTGCCGGCCTCGACGTAGCCTTCGATCGCCATCGGTGTGTTCATCAGGCCCGGCATGATGACATTGGCCCGGATCCCGTATTTCGCGCCGCCCGTCGCCAGCGTGTGCGTATACGCATTCAGCGCGGCTTTCGAAGCCTTGTAGCTGACCAGGCCCATTTCGCAGATCGCCGCGATCGATGAAATATTGATGATGCAACCGCTGCCCTGATCGCGCATCACCGGCAACACGTGTTTGCACGTGAACATCGTACCTTTCAGGTTCACCGCGAAGATCCGGTCCCACACCGCTTCGCTGATCGTCGTCGGACCGCGATCGCCGGTGCCGATCCCGACATTGTTATGCAGTATGTCGATGCGCCCGTAGCGTTCGATACACGTAGCGGCGATGCTGGCGGCGGCGGACTCATCGGTGATGTCGGCGGTGTAACAACTGCCCTGGCCACCGCGTTCCTCGACGAGCGTGAGCGTCTGCGCCGCCGAATCCGGATCGCGATCGACGAGCAACACGGTCGCGCCCTCTTCGGCGAAGCGGATTGCCGTGGCGCGGCCGTTGCCGGTCGTCGCGCCCGGTGTCTGCCCGGCGCCAACGACGATCGCGATCTTGTCAGCGAGGCGCGGCATTCGCGGCGCCGCGCCGGACCGTTCCGATCAACGGATCGCGACCGGGTTGATGATCATCTGCACGGCGCCCTGCATACGCGCCTGACCGAGTACGAACATGAATTCCCAGGCTTTATCTGCGACGAGTTCGCGCGTGACCATGTTCTCGAGGATGTAGATACCGCGCTTCGGGATCAGTTCGAGATGTACTTCGAACGCATTTTCGGGGTTCTCGAACGGCAGCACTTCAACCGCGAATGTGTCCGCGCCGACCGCGATCGGGTCGAATCCCGCGAGATACTTCGCACCCTCGACCCCGAGACCGGGGATCGATTTCTTGTAGCGCTCGACATCGATATCGGCCATCTCCATGTAGCCCGTGTGCAGCAGTACGACATCCCCGGCGGCGAGGCTGATGCCCTGGCGCTTCAGCGCGCCGTCGATTTCCGCCTGGTTGATCGCCGTACCCGCGACGAGCATGTCGATACCGTCGACGGTCATCACGGTGTCGGGGGCACTCTCGCGCAGGTAGCCGAGGATATCGAGCACGACCCCGCGGGCGACGATCGGGGGAATATCGTGCGTGCCGAGTTTCTTCAGACCGCCCGAGGAGAAAAAGTCGCGCACGTGATTGCCGTTGTAATACACGTGGTTGATGCCGACGTGGCCGAGCCCGTCGATCTGCGAACCGACCCCCATCCACACGAGCGCCCAGTCGTCGTTCGTGGTCATCGAATTCGCGCCGTAGGGTTCGCCGCTGCCGTCGAACACGCCGCCATGCGAAACCGCGAACAGTTCGAACGAACGCGTGCCAAACGCCGGCGTCTTGCGGCTCGTCACCTGCCCGAGCGCATAGCGCTTGCCGGTTTTGACGAGTTTCGTCGCGGCGAGTATGCGTTCGGGGGTGACGAGATTCGCCGCGCCGATCGTGTCGTCCTTGCCCCATTTCGACGGGTACCAGTCTTCGGCGTGGAGCGAGGTGGAAAGCGTTAACAGGAACAGTGAGACAGTGATTACGACACGCGACATGAATGATCCCCCCACAGGACAAACGCACGGTGTGTGCGTCTGCATGTTAGCGACAGAGTCTCGGGCGAGGCAACCGGCACCCGCCACCACGGGCCCGTTGCGGCGCTCACGTTCGGCGTCCGGCGAGCTTAGGGAACCTCTGAACAAGTCATGACCCGGCATCCTGCGTCCACGCGGCCCGATTTCTGCGTTACAAAGCTTCGCAATAGCCAGCTATTACGTGCGCTTTGCGCCTTGAACTCGAACCGCATGGGCACAGGCTGCTCGGCCCAGACTTATTCAGAGGTTCCCTAGCGGCCGATGGGGCAGGCGGGTCCGTCGGCAACAGCCGCGAGCGTATCCGCGTCGACATCGGTGGCGAACGTCGCATGCACGCGATTCACCATCGCGGACATGCCCACCGTCATCGCGAGTTCGATGATTTCCTCGCGCGGGAACGCGGCTTCGAGTTCCGCGTACAGGGCATCGTCGACCTTGTTATCCCGGGTCAGCGTTTCCGCGTAGCGCAGGACGAGCTTGTCCCGGTCGTCGAACGTCGCGCAAGCATCCGGTTCCGCCATCGAAGCGATTTCCGCATCCGTCAATCCGACACTCCGACCGAGCATCACATGCGTCGGAATTCAGTAATGACAGCTGTTCACCTGCGAAGCGCGCAGGTAAGCGAGCTCGCGATAGCGCGCGGACAGCGTGTTGCTGCTGTACAGCGCCTCGGCAATGTTGAGCAGGCCGCTGGCAGCTTGCGGATTGTTCGCCCACAGTTTGAACACGTTGAGCAGGGAAAAGCCGAGGGCATCGGCGCGATCGAACAGCGCGCGCTGCCCGGCGCCCGCGTTTACGCGCTCGACGAGGGGGATCCGGGACATCGGTTCACTCCGTCACGTGGGGATGCGGGCAGCATATCGCGCCCGCGTCCGCTTGCGAAGGCCGCGCCGCCGGTTCACGGTTTACGCGCGCGGATCAGGATCCGGTCGGTGTGATAGCGCACGCCATCGTCGAACACGCTCAGCGTGCGATCATCGTCGGGGTTCGCGAGCAGATCCGAGGTCGCTTCGATGACGAAACCCGCCTGTTCGAGCAGGCTGATCATGATGTCGCGTTCGAGTCGGTGCAGCGCCGCGTTGTCGTTACCGGGATTACCGAGGTGCTCGCTGAATGCAAGCACGGCGCCAGGCTTCATCGCGCGTTTCACGTGGGCGAGGAAATCGAGTGTCGCCGCCGCACCGTCGCGATGATAAACGTCGTGCATGTTAGTCCCCCAGAACGCCATGTCGATGTCGCCGTCGAACGGCATGTCATCGACATCGACAACGAGGTAACGCACGTTCGGCAAGCGCCCGTTTTCCAGGCGCCTGAGCATGGCGTCGTGGTGGGCACCCCCGATCATGCGGGTGAGCAGGTGCGAGTTCTGCGCATACACGATCCCGTCAGGACCCACGGCGGCGGACAGGATCTCCGCGCTGTAGCCGGCGCCGGTGAGCATGTCGAGTACGGTCATGCCGCTTTTCACGCCGAAGAACTGCGCCACCGCCGCGGGTTTGCGTCCGGGATCCTTGGCCGCGTCGTACTTGTCGCGGCCCGGCGCCTGCAATTGCGCCGCGATTCTCGCGGCCATCGGATCCGGCTCTGCGGCGCCGGCGCCGGCGCCCGTGAGCGCGGTGAGCAGGAACACGATAACAAGTCGTCCGGTACGCATGTGCGGATACTCCTCGATTGCGGTTGGCGACGGCCGTAAGCCGATCCCGGACCTTGCCGTGAATCATCCCGCGGCCACCCCGGCATGGTACCGCGATGCGGGGGCATTGCGGGCGATGCGCCGGTCGCTGTCGCGCGTTATGCTCACGACTTCATCCGCGACCCGTCGGAGAGCGTCATGCCGCCCGAGACCGCTACCGCCGTAAAGCCCGCCGCGCTCGACCGGCTCGCGTGGGGACTGCGAGGACATCTGAACCGCTTCGCGCACGTCGTGATCAACGTGTCGGATCTCGACCGCGCGGTCGAGTTCTACGAGGCGACCTTGCCGGTACAGCGCCGCGCCCGCATCGATGGTCCGGCGCAGTCCTATGCCGGTCTCGGCATCGCGCGCGGGCGTTGCCGTGGCTGGGTGCTCGAAAACAAAACCGACGCACCGCCACCCGGTGATTTAGTCGCGGAATTCCCCGCGCGTTTCATCCATTTGATCGAATGGCTCGATCCGGGACCGACGGGACAGCCGTACCGCGAGGCGAACCACGTCGGTATCTATCGCCAGAACGTCCTCGTCGGCAATCTCGACGAGGCTTATGCGAACGTGCTCGCGCACGGTGGCCGTCCCTACGCGGAGCCAAGCTGGATCGTGCTCACCCCGGACGGTTTCCAGGTGCGCGTGTTCGGGTTCCGCGATCCGGATGGATCGACGCTCGAAATGATCGGGTGTGACGATCCGGACAATCCCGCCCCGTATCCCGGCATGCTGCATCACTGCAATCTGAACGTCCGTGATCTCGCGACGTCCTACCGCTTTTACCGCGATGTGATCGGTCTCGACCTCGCCGTGTATCTCGCCCCGACCGCGTTGCAACCGGCGACGAACGGATCAATCGGCGATGCGCTCGCGAACCCTGACGGCAGTCCGTACCGGGGCGGGCAGATGCGTTTCGCGGCCACGCTGCTCGGTTTGCGCTCCGACACGCGCAACCCGCTCGACGTGCTTGAATGGGATGTACCGAAACCGTACGGCAACGCGTACGCACGGGCGACGAATCTTGGCATCATCCGGGTTGGGTTCGAGGTGGATGATATCGATGCGGCGCACCGCCGGCTCACGCTGACGGGGCATCCGGGCATCGGCCCGGTCGAAACCTGGGACATGGGCGAGTTCGGTGAGCGGCGCGTCGTCATCTTCCGCGACCCGGACGGTATCATGCTCGAATTGACCGAACACGTTCCCGTCGAGACGGCGCGGCCGCCGTTCGATGCCTGACGCGTTGTGACAGCGCGCGGGACACACCGCGGCCGCGGTACGAGTAACGACAACGGAGTAGCACGATGAACCTGCCCTGGTCGAAGAAGTCGGCGAACCCGTATCTGGGCGGCAATTTCGCCCCGGTCGCCGAGGAAGTTACCGCCACCGATCTTGATGTTACCGGTGAACTGCCGCCGGAGCTGAACGGCCGTTACCTGCGCAACGGCCCGAACCCGATCACCCGGCCGAACGATCGCAGCTACCACTGGTTCATCGGCGACGGCATGGTGCACGGGATCCGGCTCGCCGGCGGTCGCGCGGAGTGGTACCGCAACCGTTACGTCGGTTCCGCCGATGTCGCGAAAGCGCGCGGCCAGCCGGACATCGCCGGCCCGAACTGGAACCGCAACGGTCACGGGCCGAACACGAACGTCGCCGGATTCGCGGGGACCACGTGGGCCACGGTCGAGGCGGGCGGGTGTCCGGTCGAACTCGGCTACGAACTCGAGACGATCCGCCGCAACGACTTCTACGGCACGCTGCCGGGCGGATTCACGGCCCATCCGAAGTATGACCCGGCCACCGCCGAACTGCATGCGATGGTCTACGCGTGGGCCGAATGGCGCGACCACATCCAGTACCTCGTGCTCGGCAGCGACGGCCGGGTGAAACACGTGCTCGATATACCGCTGCCCGGTATGAGCATGGTCCACGATATGTCACTGACCGGACGCTATGCCGTCATCTACGATCAGCCGGTGACGGTGTCGCTGAAGCTCGCCGTCATGTCGCGCTTTCCGTTTCGCTGGGATCCGGATTACGGCAACCGGGTCGGTTTGCTGCAGCGCGACGGCGCGGTGCGCGACATCATCTGGATCGATGTGCCGCTCGGCTACAGCTATCACCCGATGAATGCATTCGATTCGCCGAACGGCGATGTCGTGATCGATTTATGTGTCTACGAGCGCATGTTCGACGCCGACCGTGCCGGTCCGTTTGGCGATGCGTTCGCCAGGCTCGAGCGCTGGACCCTGAATCCGGCCGCTCGCAGCGTGTCCGTGCAGCTCGTCGATGAGCGCCCGAACGAGTTTCCGCGCCATCGCGAGTCCCTGTCGACGCAGGCCTACCGTTATGGCTATACCGTGTCCCCGTCGAACGACCGCGAGGCCGGCTGGCCTACCGTAAAACATGATCTGCAAACCGGTGAACGCCACGTGTTTGACCACGGCCCCGGACGCGCCGCCGGCGAAGCCGTGTTCGTGCCAAAAGCACACGGCAGCGCCGAGGACGACGGCTGGTTGCTCGCGTTCGTGCATGATCTGCCCGGCGCGAGCGCGGAGTTCGTGGTCATCGATGCGGCTGATTTTGCGCGCGGTTATGTCGCGCAGGTGAAACTGCCGCAGCGGATCCCGTTTGGTTTCCACGGCAACTGGGTCAGCGACGACAGCGTCCCCCCGACCTGAGCACGTCGCCGCAGACGGCGAGCCGCGCATGCCCGTCGCGCCCGCGACCCGCGCGGCGGCACGTTCGGGCGCGACTCGTCTCGTCACCTCACCGTCACGATTTTTCCGGTGGCACGGATTCCCCGTTCAGTCCCGGGATCACCGGTCGCGCGGCTTAGCGCATTAGCGGGTGGCGAGCGATCCGCTCGCCCGTTACGCAAACCAGTGTTTCGATAACGCGCCGTCGCCGCGAACGCAACGACCGGTATTCGTGCGTGCCCGCGGAACCGCCCCGTCACGGTGCGCGCCCGTGATCGCATCGCCTGCGTTTAGTGCATAAACCTCGCCCGTCCGCACGTCATGTCCCGGCAACTTCGCGTGCCGAGCGGGAAATTCGTCGCTTACGGCGGGTTGGCGCACTTATTGCACTGCAACACCCTGCCCGGACAGGCAAGGTTTCAACTCAATGAATATCAGGAGAATACCCATGCGTATGCAGTGGCGGTCAATTCTGACCTGCGTCATAGGCGCGCTGTCGCTCGTTGCATTTGATGTCCAGGCGGGCGGCAAGATTGCGATCGACGACACGAAATGGATCAGCATCGGCGCTGGTGCGCGCTCGTCGTTCAGCACGATAGAAGACGCCGCACCGAACACGTCCGACTGGTCGACGGACTTTAACCTGGACAGTGCGCGTATCTACGTGAACGGCCAGATCCACGAAATGATCAAGTTCGAACTGAACACGGAATGTGTGTTCTGCGGCAACAGCGCACTCGAGGAGTTCGTGCTGCTCGATGCGATTGCAAAGTTCGAGTTTTCTCCGGCCCTGAACATCTGGGCGGGTCGCCTGCTGCTGCCGGCGGAACGCCAGGAACTGAACGGTCCGTTTTATTCAAGCACCTACGACGCCTATAAAACCCCGTTCTACCCGTCCGATTTCAGCGTCAATTTCGGCAGCGGCGGCGCCGGTGTCTATGCGCGTGATCATGGCGTGAATTTGTGGGGTGCTGTCGGCCCCGAAGGCGCGCTGCAATACGTGTTCGGTGTGTTCAACGGGCTCGAATCCTCGGCCGGTTCCGGTCCGAACCAGGACGACAACCTGATGTACGCGGGACGCGTGGCCTATAACTTTCTGAACGTCGAGAAAAACCCCGGCTATTACACGAGCGGTACGTACTACGGTGGCGCGGGCGACGTGTTCACGCTCGCCGTTGCGATGCAGTACCAGGAAGACGGCACCGGTTCATTCGCGAATCCGGGTGACTTCTTCGGTTTCAGTTTCGACGCGCTGTACGAGACCGTGCTCGCGAACAAGGGCGTGTTCACGTTTAACGGCGAATACAAGAATTTCGACTCTGATTACAACGCAGCCGCGTTCGCCGACCCCGACTGCTTCTGCATGTTCGACGGCGACTCCTACTCACTCGTCGGCCTGTACCTGTTCCCCGAGACTATCGGCATTGGCAAGTTCCAGCCTTACGTGCGTTACACCGAAGTCATGCCCGACGGCAGCTCGGACCGCGACGAGATCGAAGGCGGGATCAATTACATCATCGATGGTCACAACGCGCGCATCTCCATGTTCTACCAGAGCGGAGACATCGCGACGAAGGGCCTGAACTACTCACCGGGCGCGACCGGACAGAGCGTCGGCGCTTTCAAAATTGCCGTGCAGCTGCAGCTTTAAGCGGCATCGGCACGCAACAACGAATAAGAACTACTGGGAGAAAACGATGAAGACTATCCACTGGAAAAAACATTTCCCGACCATGGTCGCCGCCTTGATGGTGATCATTCTTACGCCTGTCCGGGCTGAAGACACCATCAAGGTTGGCGTCCTCCATTCATTGTCCGGCACGATGGCGATCAGTGAGACGACGTTGAAGGACACGATCCTCATGCTCGTCGAGGAGCAGAACAAGAAAGGGGGGATCCTCGGCAAGAAACTCGAAGCCGTCGTCGTCGATCCGGCCTCGAACTGGCCCCTGTTCGCCGAGAAGGCACGCGAGCTGATCGAAAAGGAAAAGGTCGACGTCGTGTTCGGCTGCTGGACCTCGGTGTCGCGTAAATCCGTGCTGCCGGTGTTCGAGGAACTGAACAGTCTGCTGTTCTACCCGGTGCAGTACGAAGGCGAGGAATCTTCGAAGAACGTGTTCTACACCGGCGCCGCGCCGAATCAGCAGGCGATCCCCGCGGTCGACTACCTGATGAAGGAAATCGGCGCGCAGCGCTGGGTGCTCGCCGGCACGGATTACGTGTATCCGCGCACGACGAACAAGATCCTCGAAGCCTATCTGAAAGCGAAAGGGGTCGCCGCCGAAGACATCATGATCAACTACACGCCGTTCGGTCATTCCGACTGGCAGTCGATCGTCGCCGATATCAAGAAGTTCGGTTCGGCCGGCAAGAAGACCGCGGTGGTCTCCACGATCAACGGCGACGCGAACGTGCCGTTCTACAAGGAACTCGGCAACCAGGGCATTTCCGCCGAAGACATCCCCGTGATCGCGTTCTCGGTCGGTGAGGAAGAGCTTTCCGGTATCGACACGGGTCCGCTCGTCGGTCACCTCGCGGCCTGGAACTACTTCATGAGCGTCGAAGCCGACACGAATGAAGCGTTCATCGACAGCTGGCTCGCGTTCATCAAGGACGACAAGCGGGTCACGAACGATCCGATGGAAGCAAGCTACATCGGTTTCAACATGTGGGTTGAAGCGGTGAAGAAAGCCGGTACGACGGATTCGTCCGCGGTGCAGGACGCGATCATCGGCGTGGCCGTACCGAACCTGTCCGGTGGCCTCGCGACGATGATGCCAAACCATCACATTACGAAGCCGGTACTGATTGGCGAGATCCAGGACGACGGCCAGTTCGACACGGTATGGCAGACGTCCGGCACCGTCGTCGGTGACGCGTGGTCGGACTTCCTGCCGGGCTCGAAAGACATCACGGCCGACTGGATGGCGCCGCTCGCGTGCGGTAACTACAACGTCAAAACCGGTAAGTGCTCCGGCCAGAACTACGAGTAGGTTCCTCCCCACCGATGCGTCAGTCCACGGACGGGCTGACGCATCGCTCCATTCAACACAACCAGGCGAATCAACAGTGAGCTTTCCGGGGGAAAGTAACCAGGCATCAGCGGCAACCGGCCGGCGGGACGGCCGTTCGGCCGTGCGCATTGCGTCACTGTTGCTGGCCACCGTACTGATCATTATCGCGGGTCGCGCGGTCGCGGCAGGCGACGAGGAATTCGCCGCCGCCGTTGCAGCGCTGAACGTGCGCTCCTACGACGCGAAGGCAGTCGCCGCCACCGCCGTTGCCGCAATCGATCATCCGCGCACGATAGCCGTGTTGAGCGCCATGCTCGACGGTGCGCTGTACAGGCGCAAATCACCGAAAACCGTTGTGATCGCCGAAAGCCTGGATGACGGCGGCTACGCACTCACGGATGCCGTGAGCGGCGAAGACCTCGGCGCCGTTGGCCGTCGTGACGTCCGCAGAATCAGCGTGAACAATGAATTACGGCGGATCCTGCGTGGCCTCATAGCCAGCCTGCAGCTGAATGCCGCCGACCCGGCCGAGCGTATCGTCGCGGCGGAGTCGATAGCCGCATCCGGCGTATCCGAACTGCGCGAGGTGCTCGCCGCACGGCTCGCCACGGAGCGCGACGACAGCGTGATCGCGGCGCTGAATACCGCGCTCGTGGTCTTCGATCTCGATGCCACGGATGAGACCGTGAGGCTGGCGGCGATCGAAAGTTCCGCCGCCAATCTCGACGGCCAGGTGCGGATCAAACTGACCGCGATCGCAGGGGATGAGACCCTGAGTACCGCATTGCGCGAGGCGGCCGCGCGCTCACTGAGAAAGATCGAAGCCGCCGCATCACGTTACAAGATCATCGAGACCCTGTTTTTCGGCCTGAGTCTCGGATCCGTGCTCGTGCTCGCCGCGATTGGCTTGTCGATCACGTTCGGGGTGATGGGCGTGATCAACATGGCGCACGGCGAACTGATCATGATCGGCGCGTACACGACGTATGTCGTGCAGTTATTACTGCCCGATGCGATCGAGTACTCGATCCTCGTCGCGATCCCCGCGGCATTCATCGTCTCCGGCCTCGTAGGCATGTTGATCGAGCGCGGGGTCATCCGGTTTCTCTACGGCCGCCCGCTCGAGACGCTGCTCGCGACGTTCGGGGTCAGTCTCGTGCTGCAACAGGCCGTGCGTTCGATCTTCTCACCGTTGAACCGTTCCGTCGCCACGCCGCAGTGGATGAGCGGTTCGTTCGAAATCGTCAACGGGCTCTCGTTTACGTTCAACCGGCTGTACATCCTGTTGTTCGCCCTGCTCGTGTTCGGCGGACTCGTGCTCGTGCTGCAGAAAACGCGTCTCGGTCTCGAAGTGCGTGCGGTGACGCAGAACCGCGCGATGGCACGCGCGATGGGGATCCGCAGCGCGCGGGTCGACGTGATGACGTTCGGACTCGGGGCCGGTATAGCCGGGGTCGCGGGGGTTGCGCTGTCGCAGTTGACGAATGTCGGCCCGAACCTCGGCCAGGGCTATATCGTCGACTCGTTCATGGTCGTCGTGTTCGGCGGGGTCGGCAACCTGTGGGGCACGCTCGTTGCGGGCCTGTCGCTCGGGGTCATGAACAAGTTGCTCGAACCCGCTTACGGTGCCGTCGTGGCGAAGATCCTGATCCTTGTGTTCATCATTTTATTCATTCAGAAACGTCCGCGTGGCCTGTTCCCGCAACGTGGCCGCGCGGCTGACGATTGATGTCCGTAACGCAACGCATACTCGCTGATCGGGGCGGACGCTGGCTGCTCGGCGTGCTCGCGTTCGCCGTCGTCGTGGTGCCGGTCGCGAACCTCGTGCTGCCGGAAACCTCGGCACTGCATATCCCGACGTACACCGTGACCCTGATGGGCAAGTACCTGTCTTACGCGCTGCTCGCGATCGCGCTCGATCTCGTGTGGGGCTACTGCGGCATCCTGAGCCTCGGGCATGGCGCATTCTTCGCGCTCGGCGGCTATTCGATGGGCATGTACCTGATGCGCCAGATCGGGGAGCGCGGCGTGTACGGTCACCCCGAACTGCCGGACTTCATGGTGTTCCTGAACTGGGAGACATTGCCGTGGTACTGGTACGGCTTCGACATGTTCTGGTTCGCCATGCTCATGGTCGTGCTCGCGCCGGGAGTGCTCGCGTTCGTATTCGGCTGGCTCGCGTTTCGTTCGCGCGTGTCCGGCGTGTATCTCTCGATCATGACGCAGGCGCTGACTTACGCCCTCATGCTCGCGTTCTTCCGTAATGAAATGGGTTTCGGCGGCAACAACGGCCTGACGGATTTCAAGGACATCCTCGGCACGAGCCTGCAGGCGGATTCGACCCGTATCGTCCTGTTCGTGATTTCAGCCGTTGCGCTCGCGCTCGGCTACGTGCTGTGCCGCTTTATCGTCACCTCGAAGCTCGGTCGGGTCGTCACCGCCGCGCGCGATGCCGAATCGCGCACGCGTTTCGTCGGTTACCGGGTCGAGAACTTCCAGGTCTGGATCTTCACCGTCTCGGCCATGCTCGCCGGGATCGCCGGCGCGCTGTACGTGCCGCAGGTCGGGATTATCAATCCGAGCGAATTCCAGCCGCTCAATTCAATCGAACTCGTCGTGTGGGTCGCCGTCGGCGGGCGCGGCACGCTGTATGGCGCGGCCCTCGGGGCCGGCGTCGTGAACTACGCGAAGACGACGCTGACGGGCGCGTTTCCGGAAGTCTGGTTGTTCGCGCTCGGCGCTCTGTTCGTGCTCGTGACCCTGGCGCTGCCGCGCGGCATCGTCGGCTTCTGGCAAAGTCTGAAAATCGGCAAACGCAATCATGGCTGAGGCGAAACGAACCCGGCGGCCGCTGCTCGAACGCGATGTCGTATTCGATTTCCTGATCGAGAAACCGACGCGCGACAGCCTCGTCAATACGACGCACGGTAATATTCTCTACCTCGAGGATATCAGTGTCAGTTTCGACGGTTTCAAGGCGCTGAACGAGCTGAACCTGTACGTCGAAACCGGCGAACTGCGCTGCATCATCGGACCGAACGGCGCCGGCAAGACAACGATGATGGACGTCATCACTGGCAAGACCCGACCGGATTCCGGGACTGCGTACTACGGCGAACGCCTGAACCTGCTGCGGCTCTCTGAACCGGAAATCGCGTCGCTCGGGATCGGGCGCAAATTCCAGAAGCCAACGGTGTTTCCGCATCACACCGTATTCGAGAATCTCGAACTCGCGATGGCCGCGGACAAACGTGTGTGGCCGACCCTCGTACGCGGTATTTCCGCCGAAGAGCGCGATCGGCTTGACGACGTTCTCCGCATGATTGGTCTGCTCGATCACGTCCACGCGCTCGCCGGCATTCTGTCGCACGGCCAGAAGCAGTGGCTCGAAATCGGCATGTTGCTGATGCAAAACCCGCTCGTCATGCTCGTCGACGAACCCGTCGCCGGCATGACGAAACAGGAAACGGAAGCCACCGCGGAACTGCTCACCCGGCTCGCCGGCGATCGATCCGTGATCGTCGTCGAACACGACATGGAGTTCGTGCGCTCGATCGCCCGCCGGGTCACGGTGCTGCACGAAGGCAGCGTGCTCGCGGAAGGCACGATGGACCAGGTGCAAAACGATCAACGCGTGATTGAGGTTTATCTGGGGTCGTAATGCTGAAGCTCACGAACGTCAATCAGTACTACGGCGACAGCCATACGCTGTGGGATTTGTCGCTCGAGGTCCCGGACGGATCGTGCACGTGTCTCATGGGCCGTAACGGCGTCGGCAAGACGACAACGCTCAAATGCATCATGGGTCTGCTGCCGATCCGCGGCGGTGAAATTCGCTACCGCGGGGATCTGCTGTCCGCCGAGCCGGCGGAGCGGCGCGCGCCGCTGAAAATCGGTTACGTCCCCCAGGGCCGCGATATTTTTCCCCGCCTGAACGTCGAGGAAAACCTGCGCATCGGATTCTCCGTGTGCGAACCCGCCGCCGCGCGCGCGGCGTACGAACGCGTGCTCGAAATATTTCCGGTACTGAAGCAGATGCTCAAGCGCAATGGCGGCGACTTGTCCGGCGGTCAGCAACAGCAACTCGCGATCGGCCGTGCACTGATACTCGATCCAACGCTGCTGATCCTGGACGAGCCGACCGAGGGCATTCAGCCAAACATCGTGCACGAAATCGGCGACACGATCATGCGACTGAACCGCGAGCAGGGCATCACCGTGCTGCTCGTCGAGCAGAAGCTGCCGATGGCGCGACGCGTCGCCGATCGGTTCTGCGTGCTGGACAAGGGGCGGTCCGTGGCGACCGGAATGATTGACGAACTCGGCGATGCGATCGTGAAGGAATACCTGACGGTGTAGCGATCACGGACGCAGCCTGAATAACGCCCACAGGAAACAAAGCAGGAAAACGAGTATGCAAGGATTTATTCGAATCACGACGGCGCTGGCCGCTGCCGCCATCGCGGCGTCGGCACACGCCCACGACAGTCCGATCGCCCACGCCCACGCTGCGCCTGAAAGTTTGCTCGCCGTGGTACTGATCATCGGTGCCGGCATGCTCTTGATTGCCGCGCTGAAGCAGGCACGCGCGGCGCACCGCAAACGCGCGCGACAGGCGATCCCGGTCGTGATGATCCGGCCCGGGCTGCGTCTGTTCCGGGATCGTTGAGCATCGCCGCTGCCGCGCTACTGCCCGGGTGGACGGCGAGCCTGCAGCTCGAGTACGAACCGCGGCGTGGCCGCACGGCGCTCGTCGGCCGGCATCACACGGGGCCGTTATCGGTGCAGCGCCCGTTCTACCCGGATGACGACGGCACGTGTCACACCTACATCCTGCATCCGCCCGCGGGCATCGTCGGTGGCGACGATCTGGGGGTGACGCTCGACCTCGCGCCGCACGCGCGCGTGCTCATGACCACCCCGGGCGCGACGCGCTGGTACTACAGTGACGGGCGCACGGCGACATTGCGGCAGCGTGCGCGGGTCGCCGACGCGGCGGTGCTCGAATGGCTGCCGCAGGAGACGCTGTTGTTCGACGGTGCGCATGCGCGGTCGACGACCCGCATCGAGCTCGAAGGTGATGCGCGTTATCTCGGTTGTGAAATCACCGGGCTCGGCCGGCCGGCGTGCGCGGAACGCTACACGCACGGCGAACTCGACCTGCGTTTTGAGTTGTTCCGCGATGGAACTCTGCAGTTACGCGAACGCCTCGTCGCGAACGGGACGCCGCGCGGACTGCGGGACCATGCCGCGTTGATGACGTTCATCGCGAGCGGCGCCGACCCGACGGTGCTCGCGGCGGCGCGGGAGCAATGTGCCGCCGTCAGCGGCGCGTTGTGCGCCGCGACCCTGATCGACGATGTGCTGATTTGCCGCGGGCTCGCGCACGAATGCGCGCCGTTGATCATCGCATCACGGCAACTGCGGCAAACGGTGCGCCCGCTCGTGCTTGGCGCGGCGGCGGCGCCGCCGAGAATCTGGCGAACCTAGGGCCTGATTATCTCTTGTACGCGTCGCTGCCGAGTCCCTGTTTCGTGGCCCGGCAAGGCGGAGCGAGTGCGGTGTAGCCAAGCTACACGAGCGAGCGGCAACGCGGCCGGACGCGAAACAGGGGCTTAGCCCGGAGGGTTAGCGCTGCAAGGCCCTCATTCGGCGTTGCCGCTCGCTCGTTGGCATCGACCCAACCGCGCTCGCGACGCCTTGACTGAGAACCTTGCAGCGCTAACAGCGACGTGTACAAGAGATAAACAGGCCCTGAGGAGACGGAGTATGGAGTTATCGCCGAGAGAGAAAGACAAATTACTGTTGTTCACCGCCGCGCTGTTGGCGGAGCGACGACGCGATCGCGGGGTGAAGCTGAACTACCCCGAGGCCATCGCATTGATCAGTGCCGCGATCCTCGAAGGCGCACGTGACGGCCGCACGGTCGCCGAGCTGATGGATATCGGTCGCACGATACTTGGCGCGGATGAAGTCATGGATGGGGTCGCGGAAATGCTGCACGACGTGCAGGTGGAAGCGACGTTCCCCGACGGCACGAAGCTCGTCACCGTGCACGACCCGATCCAATGAGCAACGACGAATCACCGAGCGGAGAAAACCGATGATAGCGGGCGAACTGATGCCGGCGGACGGCGACATAGAACTGAACGCGGGGCGGGCAACGCTCACCGTTACGGTTGCGAACACGGGCGATCGACCGATCCAGGTGGGATCGCATTACCATTTTTTCGAAACGAACCCGGCGCTCGAGTTCGAGCGCGCACCTTGCCGCGGCTTCCGGCTCGATATCCCGGCCGGGACGGCGATCCGCTTCGAACCCGGCCAATCGCGCGAAGTCACGCTTGTCGCCTACGCGGGCTTGCGCCGCGTGTTCGGTTTTCGCGCGGCCGTCATGGGCGAACTCGGAGACGCATCATGACCCGCCTGTCGCGCCGCGCGTACGCGGAACTGTACGGTCCGACGACCGGCGATCGCGTGCGCCTCGCCGACACGGAACTCATTGTCGAAGTCGAACAGGATTTCACGACGTACGGCGACGAAGTGAGTTTCGGCGGCGGCAAGGTTATCCGCGACGGCATGGGGCAGAGCCAGGTCGGCAACGACATCGCGGTCGATCTCGTGATCACGAACGCGCTCATTATCGATTACTGGGGCATCGTCAAGGCCGACATCGGCATTCGCGACGGCTGTATCGCCGCGATCGGCAAGGCCGGTAATCCTGACGTGCAGGCCGGGGTCGATATCGTGATCGGTCCCGGCACGGAAGTCATCGCCGGTGAGGGCAAGATCGTTACGGCCGGCGGGATCGACGCGCACATCCATTTCATCTGCCCGCAGCAGGTGGAAGACGCGCTCATGTCCGGGGTTACGACGATGTTCGGCGGCGGTACCGGCCCGGCTACGGGCACGAATGCGACGACGTGCACCCCGGGACCCTGGAACATCCGGCGCATGCTGCAGGCAGCTGACGCACTGCCGATGAATCTCGGCTTTCTCGGCAAGGGCAATGCGAGTTTGCCCGCCGCGCTCGATGAACAGATCCTCGCCGGCGCGATGGGTCTGAAACTGCATGAAGACTGGGGCACCACCCCGGCCGCGATCGACAACTGTCTCGACGTTGCCGAACGCCACGACGTGCAGGTCGCGATCCATACGGATACGCTGAACGAATCGGGTTTCGTCGAGGACACGGTGGCGGCATTTCGCGGGCGCACGATCCATACGTATCACACGGAAGGTGCCGGCGGTGGTCACGCGCCGGACATTATCAGGGTGTGCGGCGAAGCGAACGTGCTGCCCTCGAGCACGAACCCGACCCGGCCGTACACGGTGAACACGATCGATGAGCATCTCGACATGCTCATGGTGTGTCACCACCTGTCGCCGGCGATCCCCGAGGACGTCGCGTTCGCGGAGTCGCGGATCCGGCGTGAAACGATTGCGGCCGAAGATATTCTCCACGATCTCGGTGCGTTCTCGATGATCGCGTCCGATTCGCAGGCCATGGGCCGGGTCGGTGAAGTGATCACGCGCACCTGGCAGACGGCGCACAAGATGAAGGTTCAGCGCGGGGCCCTGGCGGGCGACCCGGCGACGCACGACAACGGACGGGTCAAGCGCTACATCGCGAAGTACACGATCAACCCCGCGATTGCGCACGGGATCGGGCATGTGGTCGGCAGTATCGAAGTCGGCAAAATGGCTGACCTCGTGCTGTGGAAGCCCGCGTTCTTCGGGGTCAAGCCGGCCATGATCATCAAGGGCGGCATGATCAGCGCAGCCCCGATGGGCGATCCGAACGCCTCGATCCCGACCCCGCAGCCGGTGCACTACCGCATGATGTTCGGCGCGCTCGGCAAGGCGCGTAACGCGACGTGCATGACGTTCGTCTCGCACGCCGCGCAGGCCGCCGGGGTGGCCGGGGAACTCGGGCTCGAAAACCGGATCGGGGTGGTCAGGAACACCCGCGCCGTGCACAAGGCGGACATGTTGCTGAATGATTACCGCCCGCATATCGAGGTCGATGCGCAAACCTACGAAGTGCGCGCCGATGGTGAACTACTCACGTGCGAACCGGCGACGACCCTGCCGCTCGCGCAACGCTACTTCCTGTTCTGACCCGGAGCGCCGCAGCATGCTCGAATTTACCGTGATCGAATCGTCGGGCGCGAACGCCGAACTCGCGGCGACGCTCGCTTTTGCCGAGCGCCAGAAGAGCCGTCTGAAAATCGTGCTCGACAGCGGCGAGGAAGCCGGGATCGTGCTCGCGCACGGCACGAAACTGCGCGCCGGCGATGTGCTCGGCTCGCCGGATGGCGTGCAGTTACGCATCGCCGCCGCGCTCGAGCCCGTGAGCACGGTCGCGGCGCGCAACGGGCGCGACCTCGCGCGGATTTGCTACCACCTCGGCAACCGTCACGTGCCGCTGCAAATCGGCACCGGCTGGGCGCGGTACGAACGCGATCATGTGCTCGACGCGATGGTCACGGGGCTCGGCTTTACCGTCATCCACGAACAGGCGACGTTCGAGCCGGAGCACGGCGCGTATGCGCAACATGGCGCGCATGCAGCGACGCACCACGCGCATGACTGACGCCGTGCACGGTGATGTCGGGCGCGCGCGCCTGCTGCAGCTCGCGAGCGGTACGCTGCCGGTTGGCGCCTACGCGTACTCGCAGGGACTCGAATGGATGGTGGAAGCCGGGTGGATCGGCGACGAGGCCACGCTCGGCGACTGGCTGCGCGAGCAACTGCTCGGCAGTATCGCAACGACGGATTTGCCGCTGCTGTTACGCCTGCTCGCCGCGGCGTCCGCCGACGATGATGCGGCGATGGTGGATTTGAGTCGTGAACTCGTCGCGCTGCGCGAAACGAGTGAACTCGTGCGCGACGACTGTGCCCGGGGTGCCGCGCTCGCGCGCCTGCTCACGGACCTCGGCGTCGATGCAGCGGCCGGATGGCTGCAGCGGCGCGATACGCCGTTCGCCGCGCTCATAGCGCTCGCGGCCGCCGCGTGGGGGCTATCGAGCGACGACGCGGCGTTCGCCTATACGTGGGGCTGGCTCGAGGGCCAGATCCTCGCTGGCGTGAAACTGATCCCGCTCGGCCAGGTCGCCGGGCAACGTTTATTGTTCGATCTCGCCGCTTCGATCCCGCACGCCATCGCGCTCGCGCGGCAATGCGCTGATGATGACATCGGCGCCAGCCTGCCGGCGCTCGCGCTCGCCAGCGCACTCCACGAAACCCAATACACCCGGCTGTTCCGCTCCTGAGCGGGGCGCCGAATCGAGGAACCGAGAATGTCTGCACTCCCTGAAACGAACCGGCCGGTCCTGCGGGTTGGCATCGGAGGTCCGGTCGGATCCGGCAAAACCGCGCTCATGGATGCGCTGTGCAAGCGCCTGCGCGAGCGCTTCGAGATCGCGGCGGTGACGAACGATATCTACACCCGCGAGGACGCGGAGTTTCTGATCCGCAGCGAAGCGCTCGCCGCCGATCGGATCGTCGGCGTCGAAACCGGTGGTTGTCCGCACACGGCGATCCGCGAAGACGCATCGATGAATCTCGCCGCGATCGATGATTTGATCCGCCGCTTCCCGGATCTCGATCTCGTGCTCGTCGAAAGCGGTGGCGACAATCTCGCGGCGACGTTCAGCCCCGAACTTGCGGATTTGACGATCTATGTGATCGACGTCGCGGAAGGCGAGAAGATTCCGCGCAAGGGCGGGCCCGGTATCACGCGGTCCGACCTGCTCGTGATCAACAAGATCGATCTCGCGCCTTATGTCGGCGCCTCGCTCGACGTCATGGACAGCGATACGCAACGGATGCGGGGCGAACGACCGTACGTGTTCACCGATATGCGGCGCGGGATCGGCCTCGATGCGATCGAGGAATTCGTGATCTCCGCCGGACTCCTCGCATGAGTACGGCGGGAACCCGTGACGACGCCGGTTCGCGTCTGCTCGCGAGCACGCTGGTCATGCTCGTGATCGCAAGCGCGCTGACAGCCGGCTGTGCCTCGGTGACGTTCAAGCGCGGCGCGACCCCGACGACGATGGCCGCCGATGAGAGCCGCTGTCGCAAGGCGGATCCGGCCGACAATGCATTCCGCGCCTGTATGCGTGACAAGGGCTGGTTTGTCGCCGGTGGTTCCGAGGCGGGTTCGTCGCCGGCCGCGCCTTCGGATCGCGGCGGTGAGCACACCTCGCCGATGGCGAAAGTGATCGATTTCAGCGCGCCGATCGCCGCCGCCCGGGCGCAAGCCCCCGCGCCGGCAACAACCCCGACCATGTCGACACAATCGCAAGCCCCCGCGACGTCCCCCGCTGCAACGACCGCGACACCGCGGCAGCGGCAGTTGCCGGTGGCCGCGGTTGTGTCGGCGCCATCATCGCCCGCTGCGGCACCCGAACCGGTGCCGATCGCCTCGGAGCCAACCCTGATCGGCGTAGCCAGCTGGTGGAAATTCGGTGGCACCGCCGGCGGACTCGACGCTGACATCGCCGCGTGCACGAACAAGCTTGGCAACGGCCACCGCCCGGCGCCGGCGGCAACGCTCGTTACGCGCGAGATGGGGGCGTGCCTGCGCGAACACGGCTGGTATGCGCTCGGGAAATCGCGCTGAGTCGGGGCTGGCCCGGCGCGCGGAGCGGGTTACCACACGGCGATCGGATTGCCCGGCGAGCCGGTTGCGCCGACGAGTTTCAACGGTGCCCAGCTGAACAGGAACTCACCGGGCCCGCGCTCGCCGAGTTCTTTCAGGTCGAGGTTCTCGAACAGGTAGATGCCGCGCCGCGCCGACAGGTTCATGTGGCAATACGCCCACTCCTCAAGCTCCGGGATTGGGGTCGGCCATTCGCCCTCGCCGGTGAAATCGTACGGTTCGATACCCCAGTTGTCCGCGCCCATCATTGCGATCTTGCGACTCGCGAGATGATCGCACACCTCGGGCGAGACCCCGGGCCCGCCGGCATTGAAGCGTGCGTTGTCGGCCGCGGCTTCGGCCGCGGTTTTCTCGAGGTTGTTGCGCCACAGATCGTTCCAGCCGGTGCGGAACAGCACGACGTCGCCGGGCCCGGCATCGGCGATGCCCGCCTGCTTCAGCGCGGCGCGATAGTCGTCCATCGTGATCGGGTAACCGATCGGCAGATTGCCGCCTTTCAGTTTTACGAGGTCGATCAGAATGCCGCGGGTGAAAAACGAACCGACATGCTCGGTACCGTTCTTGCTCAGCCCGTACGGGCCGCCGACGTCCTGCAGCCGGCGGCCGTTATACAGGTAATCGCCGTCCGCATAGCCCTCGGCCTGTTTGCCCTCGATGCGGATCATCGGATGCCCGAGCGAATCGAACTGCGTGCCGACCTGGCCGATTTGCGCCGTCACGAGTTCATCATTGAACGTTTGCCGGTAGCCGTCGCCCGACCATGGCAGATCGTGCGTCGGCTTGCCGCCGCCCGGTATCGACAACGAGAAGATCCGCCCCGGGAACAGCGGAATGCGCGAATGGTACGGCATGCCCAGGGTCGCGACTTCGCCCTCGCGCACGAGCCGGGCCGCGGCGATGCGCTTTTCCGGTGTGATGCGTTGCGTCGCACCGCTCTCGTCGTCGGCGCCGAATTCGCTCGGCCACCAGTTCTCATCCACCGGGTTGTTGTCCGCGAACGCGGCACCGCTGAACGCGGCGAGGCAGACCGCAATAAGGATCGAATTCTTCATGGCCACAACACCCGGGTTTCCTCGGCAAGAAATGCCGTACAGTTTGCCGCATCGAGGAACTGCGGCGCGTCGGCGGCGAAAATCGCCTGCACGCGTTCACTCGTCCAGTATGCTTCGAATACCGCGTAGTCGGCGAACGACAATTCCGCGACCCCGTCCCATGCCGGCGCGGTGTCGCCATAGGTTTCCGGCGCCTGATGGCACTGCACGTAACGCATGACGCCCATGTCGCGCGGGATCTGCGGCGCATGCACGTCGATCCAGTAACGCTGGAAGTCGGCGACGCTCATGCCGGGTTTGCGTTTCAGTATAAAGACCGCCTTCACGAGCGGGGTGTCGCGTTCGAGCGGCGGACCGTCGATGAACACGTGTTCGCGGGTGGCGAGAAAATCGAGCGCGTCCATGTCGACGAAATTCGGTTCGTCGACCTGTGCGCCATTGACGTAGTCGGGATCGGTGCCGAGGTTCAGCAGCGTGTCGAGATCGTCGAACCAGATCTCCGCAACCCCGTCATAGGGACACGATTCGAATCCCGGCATCGGCTCCGCGATGCGATGACTTTGCACGTAACGGCGCAGGGATTTCATGCGCAGCGCGAGCGGCGCGTGGGTTTCCCGCCAGTAGCGGTGGAAATCCGCGTCGTTCAGATCCGCGCGTTTGCGCACGGTGGCGATGCCTTTGATCATGCTGGTCTCCTGTGGTCGTGGCGTCGGATGCCGGGCTGCACGAGCTTAATGGAACGCGGATCGCCACGTCCAACGCGCAGGCCGGGCGCGAGGGTCGGGTCGATTTTACGCGGTAGCGCCGCCATCGAACGGCAGACTCGCGGTAACCTAAGGGGATACAATTCCGGGGACAGTGAACCTGACTCTGCCTGCTTTGACGCAACCAGCGGCGTTTTTGACGCGGATTGGCACCTCCGCCCAACCGGGCCCGGCGCCGAAAGATCAGTGAACTGCCTCGTAATTCCGCCCCGTGCGACCCGTTTGCGCACACGCCGGCGGCGACAATACGTTGAATTTACCGTGCTATATGGTAGCTTGCCCCGCCGAATTTCATGATCAAGAGGACATCTTTATAGTGTTGGAAGCAGATAACGAGACTCAATTACAGGTCTGGAAGGACCTGGCAATCAGTAAACAGATATTGATGACGGCCGCCACGAAGGCGCTGGGCCTGAACTCCGAATGCACTACTGAAGAACTTCAGTCGGCGCTCAACGAGGCGATCAAACGCGCCGGGGAAGCGGACGCCAAGGTCGCCGCAATGCGCACGCAAACGGACAAGGAGCTGGCGGCGATGAAGTCGCAGCTGCGAACCAGCGAGATGGCGCTCGCGGAAGCGCGCGAGCAGGTTGCCGAGGCAACGCAAGCCCGCGAAGCGATCGAACGCCAGCTTGCTGTTGGCAAAAGCGACAATGCCAAGGCGCTGAAAGAGGCGAAAGCGGAAGTCGCGGAACACCAGCGGAAGCTGAAAGCGATCTCGAAGCTGCTCGCGGACACGCCGGAAAATGTCGTCAAAAAAATGAAAACCCTGAAAAAACAGCGGCTGGACGACGCCCGGGTGCGGGCGCAGATTGAAGCGAAACTGCGGAGCACGATGAAGGAAAAGAATGAGCTGGAGCAGAAACTGAACGCTCAGGAAGCCGAGGACGCTCAGGAAGCTGAGGACGCTGAGGACGCTCAGATCGAACAGGCCACATCCGTTACCGAACAAGTCGCGTGAAACGCGCGACCGGAATTCCGGGGACACTTGACCCGGACCTGCGTTCGTTGGCGACCTGAGCGCCGTTTCCAGAGCGAAGCGGCACGAACGTCAATCCGGTCCGGCGCCGACCGATCAGGCTTGATTCCCCGGTGCGGGAATTACACGGTACCGCCGCCGTCGAGCGGCAGACTCGCGCCGTTGACGTAGGACGATTCCGGCGAGCACAGCCACACGACCGCGTTCGCGACTTCTTCCGGGGTGCAAATGCGGCCGATCGCGAGGCTGTCGCCGAAGCTCGTCTTGATCGCCGGATCGCCGCCCACCATGCGATCGAGCATCGGCGCGTCGACCGCCCCCGGACACACGGCGTTCACCCGCAGCCCGGCACCGGCGACCTCGAGCGCAGCCGCCTTCGTCAGACCGACAATACCGTGTGCGGCCGCGCAGTACGGGGCGAAATTCGGAAATCCGACGAGGCCCCAGTTGCCCGCCATGTTCACGATCGTGCCGTGGCCCTGCGTGCGCATACAGCTTATTTCGGCGCGCAGGCAACGCCACGTGCCGCTCAGCTTCGTCTCGATCATGCGCTGCCAGTCGGCTTCCGTTTGTTGTTCGAGTGGCGCCGGCACGCCTTCCCAGCCGGCGTTGTTGAACGCGCAATCGAGTTTGCCCCAGCGTTCGACGACCGCCGTGACCGCGGCCCCGACGCTTGCCGGATCGGTTACATCGAGTGCCAGGAACACGCCTTCGGCGCCGTCACCTGATAACGCCGCGAGTGCGGTTTCGCCGCGCGCGCGGTCACGTCCGGCGATCGCGACCCGGGCGCCGGCGGCAGCAAAGCGTTGCGCGGTCGCGAGACCGATGCCGCCGGTGCCGCCGACGACGAGCGCCGTCGCCCCGTTCAGTCCGTTCGTCATGCAAAGCGCTCCGTTTCCGCCAGCCACTCATCATGCCGCGCCGGGCGCGCCAGGTGAACCGGGAAACCCGTGTATTTAAAATATTAGAAAAAACTAATATAATACGCCGAAAGCACCCCCTGCGCGTTGCTCGCGCGGCATGACGAACGAGGAGAACACATGGAAAATTTCACCCCGATAACCGCGCTGGCGGGCGGTATTCTCATTGGCATTTCGGCGACGCTGCTGTTGTGGCTGAATGGCCAGATCGCCGGCATCAGCGGGATCTTCCGCGGCGTACTGAAAATGCGCTCACCCGACCGCGCCTGGCGCAGCCTGTTCCTGCTGGGTCTCGTGATCGGTGGCGGCATCTGGTGGCATGGCTTCGGACCGACGTTCACGCCGCGCACGGGATTTTCGCTGCCCCTGCTCGTGCTGGCCGGCCTGCTCGTCGGCTTCGGCAGCCGCATTGGCAATGGTTGCACGAGCGGGCACGGCGTGTGTGGCATCGGCCGGACCTCGGGCCGTTCGCTGGCCTCGACGATGACATTTTTCTCGGTAGCGCTGGCCACCACGTTCGTCGTGCGCCACGTCCTCGGAGGTGCCGCATGAGCCGCCACATCGTCGCCCTGCTAACGGGCATCATCTTTGGTCTCGGGCTCGCCGTCTCGGGCATGATCAATCCGGAGAAAGTGCTCGGCTTTCTCGATATTGCCGGCGCCTGGGATCCGAGTCTCGCGCTCGTCATGGGCGGGGCCGTCGGGGTGACGCTGTTGACGTTCCGCCGCGTGCTGAAGCTGCCGAAGCCGCTGTTCGGTGCGCGCTTCGAAATCCCGACGTCGGCGAGCGTCGACTCCCCGCTGCTCATCGGGGCGACGATATTCGGCATCGGCTGGGGTATCGCGGGTTACTGTCCGGGACCGGCTATCGCCGCGTTGACGATCGGGTCCATCGAACCGATCGTGTTCATCGCGGCGTTCATCGCCGGCAATTTTCTCTCGGTCATGCTCGACCGGGCGACAGCAGCCGGCTGGCGCGCCGCGCCTCAGCGCGGTTAACGAGTAATAAACCGCCGATCACGAGCGCGGCGCCGACGAGCAACGCGCGACTCGGCAGTTCGTTAATCGTGACGGCCGCGAGTACGATCCCGAAAATCGGCACGAGGTTTATGTACACGGCGGCGTTCATCGGTCCGAGCGCCTGCACGCCTTCGCAATACCACAAAAAGCCGAGGCCGATCGTGAGCACACCCTGCACCGCAAGCAGCGCCACGATCCGCGGGTCCGACAGCATGTTGACGGTGGCTTCGAGGTTCCAGATCATCGCCGGCAGCATGAGCACGGCCCCGGCGAGACAGGCGTAGGCGGTGACCGCGAGCGAGGCGTGCTGCTCGAGCAACGGGCGGGCGATGATCGTATAGCCGGCCCAGCCCGTGATCGCGACGAGAAACAACAACTCGCCGTAACCGATCCGGCCCCTGAGCAAGCTGCCGAAATCGCCGTGCGAGACGACGATCGCGGCACCGATAAAACTGCACGCGACCCCGACGACGGACCAGCGCGCGATCGTGCGTCGAAAGACGAGAAAATCGAGCACCATGACGACGACCGGGATCGCGCCGTTGATCACCGCGCCGGTGTTTGCCTGGGTATGTTCGAGCCCTTCGAACATGAGAAAGTTGTGCAGGCAGAAGCCGCAAAACCCGAGCAACAGGAAGTGGACGACGAGGCGCGGGGTCATCGCGATCCGTGGCTCGCCCCGCCGCCGCGCGATGTACAGCAGGAACACGAACGCGATCAGCGTGCGGATTACGACGAGCGCCTGGGGCGCTTCGTACTCGCCGAGGTAACGGCCGAGCGGGTAGGACGTCGCCCACAGCAGGCCCATTGCCATCAGTTTCAGGTGAACATTGAACATGCCGGTCGCGCCGCGGGAACAGGCGCTACAGTAAACCGCGGACCGGGACCACCGCCAGCGCCACACCTGGCGGCCGCGGCTAGCGCGATGCCGGACCCTGCGCCGCCCGCCATCGGCTCATGCCTTCGAGCCAGCGATCGACGTCCGTGGCCTTGCGCACCATGTAATCGTGCACGACGGGGTGCGGCAGCATGAGAAACGTCTCGTTCGCCATGCCCGCGATCACGCAATCGGCGAGTTCTTCCGGTTCAATCATGCCATCGCGGCTCGCTACCGATGCGCCGTCGGGCCGGTCCGTCATCGGGGTGCGTACGGCCTGCGGCGCAAGCACGGAGACGCGGATACCGGAATCGCGGTACTTGATCGCGACCCATTCGGCGAACGCGACCGCCGCGTGTTTGCTCACGGTGTACGTCGCGGACTGGATATGGCTCAGCAAGCCGGCCGCCGACGCCGTATGAATCAGATAGCCGCTGCCGCGTGCGGCCATCAGCGGCGCTACCGCCCGGACCGCATACACATGCGCCATCACGTGCACGTCGAAATTGAGCCGCCATTCCTCGTCCGGCACGTCCTCGTCACCAAGTCGCGCAATCCCGGCATTCGAGCAGAAAATGTCGATCGGACCGATCCCGGTTTCGACCGTGTCGACGAGGTTGCGGATATCGGCCTCGACGCTCACGTCACACGGGATCGCCTGGCCGCCCACTTCCGCCGCGACCGCGGCGAGTCGTTCCGGCTGCAAGCCGGCGACGACGACCGCGCGGGCGCCTTCGGCATGGAAGCGCCGCGCTAGCGCGGCACCAATTCCGGTGGCGCCGCCCGTGATCACGGCAATCCTGTCTTTAACGTCCATGCGCCTGTTCCCCCTTGAGCGCGGCTGTTGCCGGGCGGATGTCAGGGCCACGGTATCGCGGCCCGAGTGTGGAATAATGCCAAATGGAAACAAACGAGAACACACAAGGAAATCCGTGACCATGAATCACAAGGCATTACTGTCAAAGATCCTGCTCGCCGTGACGCTCGGCATAATCAGCTTCGCGGCCGTGGCCGGCGCCACGCTCGACGCGACACTCGCGGCGCAACCGGCGGAAACCCGCGCGCGTTATCCTGCTCGCCACCCGCTCGAAACCCTGACGTTCTTCGGCATCAAGCCGGGGCAGCACGTGATCGAAGCGCTGCCCGGCAGCGGCTGGTACACGAAGATCCTGCTCCCGGTACTCGGCAGCGAAGGCCGTCTCAGCGGCGCGGATTACGCGTTTGCGATGTATCCGAAGTTCAATTTCTACAGCGACGAGCAAATCGAAGCGAAGAAAACCTGGACGACGACGTGGACGGCCGAGGCGCAAACCTGGCGCGGTGACGATGGGGCTGCCGTCGATGCGTTCGTGTTCGGTTCGATGCCGGCGACCCTCGATGGCCAGGCCGATGTGGTCCTGTTCATCCGCGCGCTGCACAATCTCGCCCGCTTCGAACACGACGGCGGCTATCTCACGACCGCGCTCGCCGAAGCCCGTCGCGCGTTGAAAAGCGGTGGCATCGTCGGGGTCGTGCAGCATGTTGCGCCCGAAAGCGCGTCCGACACCTGGGCCGACGGCAGCAACGGTTATCTGAAAAAGAGTTTCGTGATCGAGAAGCTCACCGCCGCCGGTTTCGAACTCGTCGGTGAGTCGGACGTGAACCTGAACCCGCGCGACCAGCCGACGGAAAACGATTTCGTGTGGCGTTTGCCGCCGAGTCTCGCGACCTCGAAAGACGATCCCGAGGCGGCCGCGCGCTATCGCGCGATCGGTGAGTCATCGCGCATGACCCTGTTGTTTCGCAAACCGTAAACAACCGGCTGTTCACGGCGAACGCCCGTGCGCCCGGCCGACCGCGACCCCGACCGAGGGTCGCGGTCGCCGCTCAAGCTTCCCGGTCTCCGGCCGTTATCCGCGTAAGAGCCCGCGCGATCTCGTGGTCGCTCGCGTTCCGTTCCGCGCACCCTGGAGACCCTGCATGATAGACGACAAGTTTCGATTGGTTACCCGCAGCGATTTCGACGGCCTTGTCTGCGCCGTGTTGTTGCGCGAACTCGGTATGGTCGACGAAATCAAATTCGTCCATCCGAAGGATATGCAGGACGGAAAAATAGAAATTACCGATCGCGATATCACCACGAACCTGCCGTACGTCGCCGGCGCGCACATGGCTTTCGATCACCATCTGAGTGAAACGCTGCGCAACACCGAACCCGCCCACAATCACATTATCGATCCGGCCGCGCCCTCGGCGGCGCGTGTCGTCTACGACTATTACGGTGCCGGTGCCCGTTTCCCGGTCGAGTGGTCGGACATGATGGACGCGGTGGATAAAAGCGATGCGGCCCGCTTCCGGCGTGAGGAAATTCTCAACCCGACGGGCTGGGTGCTGCTGAACTTCATCATGGATGCCCGCACCGGGCTCGGTCGCTTCCACGATTTCCGGATTTCGAACTACCAGTTGATGATGGAATTGATCGAACAGTGCCGCACGCTGTCGATCGAGGAAATCATGGAACTGCCGGACGTTCAGGAGCGGGTCAATCTGTACCTCGAACATGAGGAACAGGCGAAAGCGCAGATCCAGCGCTGCGTCAGCCTGCACGGCGATCTCGCCGTACTCGATTTACGCCACGAGGACCCGATCTACGCGGTCAACCGCTTCATGATCTATGCCCTGTTCCCGCAGGCGACGGTTTCGCTGCACGTGCTGTGGGGGGTGAAACGACAGAACACGGTGTTTGCGATCGGCAAATCGATTCTGAACCGCAAGTCGGACCTGAACATCGGCGAGCTGTGTCTCGCCTATGGCGGCGGCGGGCATCTGAACGCCGGCACGTGCCAGGTACGTAACGAGGAAGCGGCAACGAAGCTCGCGGAAATCGTCGGGAAAATCACCGGCGGGGACGGCGTTGCAGCGAGCGAATCGACCGCGGCGGTGGCCGACCCCCTACACTGAGTTTGAATCGATCGCGTAGACGCGATCGAGATGCGCGCCCGAGGGTTGCTCCGTCACGAGCGAGACCGCGACCACCGTGGTGACGGAAACGAGCGCGCCCAGCGTGCCGCACGCGAACGGGTTCGGTGCCTGATTCGCGAGCCACGTGCCGGCGATCTCGAGCGCGGTGCCGGCAAACCAGTCAGCCTCGATGAAGCCGGACTTCGTCGCGATAAACGCGCTCGCACCGGTGAAGAATCCCGTCAGTGCTCCCGCCTTCGTCGTGCCTCGCCAGGCGATCCCGATGAATATCGGCCCCGCCGTTGCGGCCACCATGCCGCCGACCCCGGCCGCGATCAGGATCGCGACATTCATCGTCTGCGACGTCCACGCGAGCCAGATCGACCCGGCGACGATCAGCACGGAGGCGATGCGGCTGATTCTCAGCGACACCCGGTCGATCGTTGCGTTCGATGGTTTCGCGGCGAGGCGTGGCGCGATCGAACGACGGTAGATATCGTTCGCGAACACCTGCGACGTCGACACGATCAGTCCGTCCGCGGTCGACATGATCGCGGCCAGCACGCCGGCGCCGATCAGCGCCGCGAGCCATGTCGGCAGCGTCGCGATGAACAGCGCGGGGATCGCATCGTTCGGACTCGCGCCGTCGACGAGCAATTCGCCTCCGAGCACACCGCGCGCGAGCAGGCCGCCGAGCGCGATCGCGGGCAGCAGCATGCCGAACGCAAACGAAATCACGATGAACCTGAGCTGGTCGCGATCATTCTTCAGCGCCCACAGCTTGTTACCCACGTGCGGCAGCAGTCCGAGCGGTACATGCAGGATGAAAATCGCGAACACGTCCCACCATGAGTCGAGGATCGGGTTCGTCGGGCTGAGCACGGCGACGAGGCCCGGATCCTGCGCTTCGAGGTTCGCGAACAGGCCCGCGAGTCCGCCGTCGACCCCGAAACCGGTGAAGAACATGACGACGACCGCAAGCGACAACAGCAGCATCAGCGCACCCTGGACCCCGTCGGTGAGAATGTCGGCGTGCGCGCCGCCAATGACGATGTAGATCATGACAATAACGGCGGTCACGATCAGCGCCGGCAGCAGCGCGATGCCCATCATCTTGTTGAACATGATGGCGCCGGAAAGCAGTTGGCCGGCGAGGTAGAACATGAGCAGCATCGAGAACAGCGCAACGCACACGCGCAGCGCTTCGGAGTCGAAACGGTCGCCGAGATATTCCGGCATCGAGCGGGTACCGAAATTCCGGCCGGCGCGCCGGATCCCGCGCAGGCACACGGCGAGTCCGAAATAACACCCGAGCGGATAGACGAACGCATACCATAGCGCGGAGACTCCGGATTTGTACGCGATCGCCGGGATCCCGATGAACGTGCCGCCGCTCGCGGCGGTTGCGGTCAACGCGAACGCGAGAAACAGCGGGCCGTAGCCGGCACGCGCGGTGGCGAAATCATCGCTGCTGCGCACGCGCCGCATGCCGATGTAGCCAAACGCGAGCATTGCGCCGATGTACAGCGCGAGGAAAAACCATCCCCACAGCCGCAGGTCCGGATCGCTGTCAACCATCATGAGCAGGTCCTCGTGGGATGCGGGGCGGGCGCCGGCATGCGCTCGACCCGGTTACTTCGCGTCGGTCGGCCACTCCTTGTGCACGAGCTCGACGACCGGGATCTTGCGCGCGGTCTTCGCCTGATACGACGCGAACACGGGGGCGTGTTCGCACACGCGGGCGAACAGCCGGTCGCGATCGGCGCCGCCGATTTCAACCGCGTTTGCCTCATACGTCTCGCTGCCGACCTCGACGGTGACCTGCGGATTCGCGCGCATATTCGTGTACCACGTCGGATGTCGCGGTGAACCCGCCATCGAAGCGATGATCACGATGCGGCCGTCGAGATTGAAATAGGCGAGCGGTATCGTGCGGTGCTTGCCGGACTTCGCGCCGATAACCGTGACGAGCAGAAAATCGATCGACGCGCCGAGTTCGCCGGGGATCTGGCCGCCGTTCGCGCGAAACTCCTCGATGAAACGCGCGTTCACGTCATTCGCCACCGGCCCCTGGCCACCGTCCGGGGCGGACAATTCCGCCGACATGGAACTGATATCGTCAAACGTCACTTTACTGTCGGGCGATGATTTACTCATAACGGATGTCCTCTGGTCCGGGGAAATGCTGCTCAGGGTCGTTGTTGTCGCACTTCACCACGCCGCCTGCAACAGTGGCAGCACGTCCTGCGGCCCCGCGATAGTGCGCGGGTTCGTCGGGATCCACATGTCGAGCATCGACTCCTCGGCAATCGTCGGCAGGATCTCCTTGCTGACCCCGGCGTCGCGCAGTCGGCCCGGCAGGTCGAGGCTCGCGACGAGCGCCTGGATTTGATCCGCGGCGGACGTATCCGGATCGCCCATGGCCGCGGCGAGTATCGCCTGGCGCTCACCGTTCACGGCGTTGTTGTAGCGCAGCACGTGCGGCAGCATGACGCACGAGGTTTCACCATGCGGCATGCCGGCCGTGCCGCCGAGAACGTGTCCGATGCCGTGGCTCGCGCCGAGATCGACCCCCGTTGCGACACCCTGGATCGACAGCCACGCACCGATCAGGCACGCGAGGCGCGTATCGAGGTCGTCCGGATCCGCTTTCGATTTCGCGAGCGCCTGCGGCAGGATCCTGAGCGCGTGCAGCGAGCTTGCTTCCGTCAACGGGGTCACGTTGATCGAACACCAGGTCTCGACGGCATGATCGACGGCGCGGATGCCGGTGCCGAAATACAGCCGCGGCGGGGTCGCGACGGTCATCGCCGCATCGAGGATCACGACGTCCGGCGCCAGACTCGGATGGATCAGTGCTTCCTTGCGCGGGATGCGTTCATCGGTAACCCCGGCGATGGCGGTGTATTCGCCGGCGGACAAGGTCGTCGGAATCGAGATATAGCGTAGGGTGGCCGGGGCGACGGGGTTACCGACCCGAATGCGATCGATGTCGTCGACCGTGCACACGTCGTTCGCGAGCGCGAGACAGGCGGCCTTCGTTGCATCGCACACGGAGCCGCCGCCGAGCGCGATCACGAGGTCGGCCCCGGTGTCGCGCAGCGTCGCGGTGATCCGCACGACATCTTCGCGCGGCGAGTGGGCGCGGATCCCGCTGACTTCCGCCAAGCAGGCGGCGCCGAGCGCGTTCGTCACCGTTTCCGCGAGGCCGCCCGCGCCGGTCAGGCTCGTATTCGTTACAAACACGACGCGCTGCGCCCCGGTTCGTTCGAGTTCGTCGGTCAATGCACTCGCGACGGGCTGCCCGTAAATGACATCCTGTGGCGGCGGCGGACTGTAACGGCCGGACTGGCTCATCGGGGTGACTCCTGAAACGAATGTCGCCCGATTATATGCCGCGAGTCGGAATCCCCCGCAACCCGCGCGGCTCCCGGCGCCCGCGCGTACGGCGGCTGAATCGATGTTACATTCGCCGTTCGTATAAATTCGGCCGGGGAGGATATCGACATGCTGCAGCTCGAAGGGATCCGGGTGCTCGACCTGACGCAGTACCTCGCGGGACCGACGGTCGGCCGACTCATGGCCGAACTCGGTGCGGAGATCATCAAGATCGAAATCGCCCCGGGAGGAGATCCCTCGCGTGGCCTGCCGATGGCCGATGACGGGCGCAGCGGTTATTTCATTCAGCAGAATCGCGGCAAGAAAAGTCTTGCGCTCGATCTGAAAAAGCCGGAGAGCGATGGAATCCTGCGCGAGTTGATCAGGAACGTCGACGTCGTGATCGAAAACTTCGGTCCCGGCGTGATGGAAAAGAAAGGCCTTGCCTGGCCCGACGTCAATGCGCTCAATCCGCAGGTGATCATGGCGTCGATTTCCGCGTACGGTCGTGAGAGTCCGCTGTCGCACAAGACCGGCTACGACTGGGTCGCGCAGGCGTTCTCGGGGATCATGCACATGAACGGTCATCGCGATGGTCCGCCATTGCCGGTCGGGCTCGCCATCGCGGACGTCAGCAGCGGGGTCCATGCGTTCTCGGCCATCGGGTATGCCCTGTTTCATCGTTCACGCACGGGATCCGGGCAATGGCTGGACCTGTCGATGGTCGATGCGATGTTTCACATGCACGATGTGTCGCTGCAGGGCTATACGCTGTCGAAGGGCAAGTTTCACCCGCACCGCCAGGGCGCGCATCACGAACTGATCGCACCGTTCGGCGTGTTCAAGGGACCCACCGGCTACATCTGCATGCTCGCGCTGCAACCGCAATGGAAAAACGTGTGCGCCGCGATCGGGCGACCGGAACTCGAAACCGATCCGCGCTACGCCGAATCGCCCAAGCGCGCTGAACGCCAGGAAGAACTGATCGCGATCATCGAGGAATGGATGGCCGGGTTCAGCGACAACGATGCCGTACTCGCGCATCTCGACGAGTACCGCGTCCCTGCATCGCCCGTGATGGACCCCGCCGATGCAATCAATCATCCGTATTTTCGCGAACGCGGCATGGTGCGCGAGATCACCGATCCGGTCATGGGTGATCTCGTGATCCCCGGGTTTCCGCTGCGATTTTCCGCGCAACCCGAGCGCCTCGACCTCGTCGCGCCGACGCTCGGTCAGCACAACGCCGAAGTGCTCGGAGATATTCTCGGCTACGATCCGGAGCGCATCGACGCGCTCGTGCAATCCGGCGTACTCGTCGCCCGCAATCGCTAGGAGGTGTGTGAATGAACGAGCTCATGCGCAGGACGATGGCAGAGCAGGCCGCGCTCGTGAAATCCGGCGAAGTCTCGCCGCGCGAACTCGTCGATGCCGCGATCGGCGAGATCGAACGCCTGAATCCGCAACTCAACGCCGTCGTGATCCCGATGTTCGACCTTGCCCGTGAGGCGGTGAAAGCGCTGACCGGCAACGAGCCGTTCTGCGGCGTGCCGATGTTGCTGAAAGACGTGCTCGCGGAATATGCCGGCGCGCCGATGACGGAAGGATCGCGGTTCCTTCAGGGTTACGTGTCACCCCACGATTCCGAACTCGTCGCACGCTACCGTCGGGCCGGTTTCATCGTCTGTGGTAAAACGAACTCGCCGGAGTTCGCGTCGAAACCGACAACGGAACCGGCGCTGTACGGGGCGACGCGCAACCCGTGGGATTTGAGTCGCTCGCCGGGCGGCTCGTCCGGCGGTTCCGGCGCGGCCGTCGCCGCCGGCATGGTCTCCGTCGCGCACGCGAACGACGGTGGCGGTTCGACCCGGGTGCCGGCGGCCGCGTGCGGCCTCGTCGGCCTGAAAGGCACGCGCGGGCGCAATCCGTTCGGCCCCGATTACGGCGAAGTCGGTGCCGCGGGCCTGCTGTCCGAGCATGTCGTCACGCGCACCGTACTCGATACCGCACTCATGCTCGACGTGAGTTCGGGCCCCGCGATCGGCGACCCGTTCGTCGCCCCGCAACCGCTGCGACCGTTCGCCGCGGAAGTCGGCGCCGACCCCGGGCGTTTGCGTATCGCGTTCAGCGACCAGCCGATCATTGACACCGAGGTGCATGCGGATTGCCGCACCGCCGTGCGCAACATCGCCGCACTGTGTGAAAACCTCGGACACTTCGTCGAGGAAGCACGGCCACAGGTACCGACGGACAACTACCACCGGTTTTTCACCACGATCTGGCTCGGTATGGTCGGCTGGATGATCCGCGACTGGGAACGCCGCACGGGCCGCAAGGCGGAGCCGCAGTACTTCGAACCGCACACCTGGAAGATGTATTCCGTGGACGCGCAGACCCGTCCGTCCGATTTCCTGCTCGCGGTGCAGGACATGCACGTGTTCGCGCGCCGGGTCGCACCGTTCTTCGAACACTACGACATATGGCTCACCCCGACCCTGACGTGCCCGCCACCGCCGCTCGGCTGGTTCGACTTCGATGCGGACAATCCGCGTCAGGCGACGGCACGCATGGAGCAGTATCCGCGCTTCACGTCACTCGCGAACGTGACCGGGCAACCGGCGATCTCATTGCCCTTGTGCTGGAACGATGACGGTTTGCCGATCGGGATCCAGTGCATGGCGCGTTTCGGTGACGAGGCGACGTTGTTACGGCTCGCAGCGCAACTCGAAAGCGCGCAACCGTGGTCCGATCGCTGGCCTGATATCGCGTAACCCGGCGGCGGGCGTGCCCGCCGCGTGTGTCAGGAGAGTGAGTGCTTACGCTTCGGCGCGGCGAGCAAGTTTGCGCCGGCGCCAACCGAGCAGCGCGGCGGCGGGTGCAAACAACCATGCCGCGGCCGGCACCGGAACCGGCGCGATGCCGGCGCGCAAGGCCTCCGGGGTAACCGGCGGCGGTTCGATCGTCAGCGGGTCCTGGAATTCGAACGCGACGACTTCGGCGTAGTCCGCGATCGTCGCGGTGATGGTAAGCAGATAGCTGAACTCGATCGTCTGACCCGGGTTCAGGACGCCGAGGTCGACATTCTGGAAACTGAACGGAATATTGATCCGCCAACCGAGCGCCGGGTCACGGGTCGCACCAATGTCGTCGCCGAACGTCGTGAATCCCGGATTGCCCGCCGCATCGTCACCCGTCAGATGGATGGAGGTCTGAAACACCGGATTGAAATCGACGGCGAGACTCAGGCTCAGATCGAGCGTCGACAGGGGACCCGCAAGAAAATTCAGCTCGCCGCCGTCGATGATGAAGTTTGCCTCGGCGTTGCGCGGGCTGCCGAACGGCGGGGCGCTCACATCGGCTTCGATCAAAACCTGGGCTAAGAGTTCACCCGGCCTGAAGATTGAGCCGCTGATCCCGTAATTGCCGAATTCGCCGACCGAACCGAACGCGTTGTATCCGGGGCCATTCAGCGTGGCGATCAGCGCGCGGTCGATATCCGCTTCCGTCGCGCCGGTGATACTGTCGGAGGCCTGGACGTCGTCGCCGGTTACGAACGGGGCCGGATCCGGATCGTAACTGAAGATAATTTGCTGACGGATCGCCGCCGTACTCGCGTGCATAAACAACACGCCGGCGAGACTTGCAACGATGAGAAGCGGGGTTCTTGCGTTCACATAAAACTCCTTTTCATTTTGTCAGCAGCAGTGGCTGACAATCCGCGCCGCGCCACGAAAATTATTTTATTTTGGCGACGACTTCCTGCATGACAAAGCGTGCCGCGAACGACAACGGGAGTCGTTCAGTAACGTCGGGGGCAGCGTAGCGGAACCGTTCGGTATGCAACAGCGCGTATGCTGAGCAATGTGAGAAATTGCCGGAATGAAAGCCGGGATGGCGGTGGACGCGGATCGATTCACGAACTCGAACGCACGCCGTGCGCGGGGCGTTATACGACGTTGATGCGGTCGATGAGTTGCCTGAAGCAGGCTGCGGGCGAAAAGTGTTTACGCGCGTAATCCAGCGCGCCCGCGGCAATTCGCTGACGCCGTTCGGGGGAGTCCAGCAGGGCTTCGAGCGCAGCGATGAACGACGTCGCATCGTCGGCGATCAGCAGCGCGTCGCCGTCCGCATCCGTGAGCCCGCGCGCGCCTTCGCTCGTCGTCACGAGCGGTAGCCCGTTACCCAGCGCTTCAACGGTTTTTATTTTCAGACCCGAACCAAAACGTACCGGGTTGATCAGGATATCGATTTCCCCGTAGACGGCCTGCAGCGAATCCGTGTGCCCGTGAAAGCACACTCCGGGAGCTTCGTCGTCGGCAAAATGTTTCCGCACCGAACCGTGGATGTCGAGTGACAGGGCGCGGTTCGCAAACGCCGGCCACACCTCGCGCAGGAACCACTGCAGGCCCTCGACGTTCGCGAACCAGTCGCTCGCGGCAAAGCCGATGCGCCTGACCTGGCGCCGTACCACCTGTGGCGTAATCGCGATCGGGTGCGGCGCGAGGATTGCTTTGTTGTCGCCGAGCCAGCTGCAAACGATGGCGTAGTCTTCGCGCTGAATGCAAATGACGCCGTCATACCGGGCGAGGAGTTCGCTTTCGTCCTGTTCGCTCATCGGGATCCGCGGCCGGTAGCCGTAGCGTTGCATGCTCAGCGTTTTCTGGCTCAGTAAATCGTGGGTATCGACGAAACGTCGGCCGCGAACGGGCAATGCATCGAGCAAGGCCGAGTACTCGAGTTTATCGATGATATAGACGTCGGCGGGATCGAGTTCGGCGCAAACCCCGCGCAAGGCCTCGATCAGGGCAGGTTCTTCGAGACTGCCGGCGCTGTCGAGCGTGATGAAGCGAAAGCGGGTCGCGGCCGTGTGCAGACGTGGCAGAATGTCGGGCCGGATTGCGCGCGTGAAAATGATCGTCAGTTCGCAATGCTCGCTGAGGTGGCTTACGAGCGCGGCGGTTCTGGCCCAGAGGCCGGCACCCTGGCGCCAGAACCGGGTCGCCGTTATCAGCACGACTTTCTTCATTCAGTCCCCGTGACCTGACGCTGCGATGGCTGACGTGATCCCGGCACCCGTCATGCGCCGACCCGGCGTAGCGGCGCCGCGTGCCCTGCTGTCGTAGGATCGCTGTCGGGCTCCGACCTAGTCAGCGCTTCCGTGCGGGTCCGCGGCACGCGGCCGGATCAGTTTCCAGCCCGTGATCATCGGTTTGATCAGGTTTTCCTTTTTCCAGACGAGATAAAAAAAGATGGCCGCCACGTGCAGTGCGACGACTGCAAGAATGACTTTCGCCATCAGTTTGTGCCACCACGTGAGCGGATCGCTGACGGCATCGGAGACGAACCCGGCGAGTGGCGCGGCTTCAAAATAATCGTCTGACTCGAGGAACAGGCCGCTCGAGGCCTGCGCGAGCAGCAGCGCGATCATCGCCAGTACCGACAAAGAACCAAGCGGATTGTGGCCGCGCGTTCCACTCGGTTCGCGCCGGGTGACGGATTTCAGGTAGCGTGCGATTTCACGCGGAGACACGAGCAGTGCGCTGAACCTGATCGGCGCCGGTCCGACGAAACCGTAGATGATGCGGAAAACGACGAGCCCGAGGATCGTGTAACCGCAATAGAAATGCCACCCGATGGTCGTGAACGACATGAACTCGCCGAAGTACCAGCCGAGCGAGACGGCGATCACGAGCGCCCAGTGCCACAGGCGCGTTACCGGGTCCCAGACTTTCTCCCGGTGCAGGTCCCCCAACCGGGTTTACTCTTTTTCGCGGAAGTCGTCGTGGCAGCCCTTGCAGGCATCGCCGAGGCCGCCGATTTTCGACCGCAGCGCGTCGAGCCCGTTGCCGGCGACAGCGGCGAGTTCGTTCACGGCATTCGCGTATTCCTTGCCGTGCTCGGCAACTTCCGGATACGTGCTCCAGATTTCCGGTTTTGCTTCCGTTTTACCCGGGTACTTGTCGTTGCCGGTGCCGGCTGCCCACGCGGCGCCGATGTCGAGCTGCAGCAGTACTTTCAGATTGTTCGCGAGTTTCGCTGCCTGTTCCGCGTCGTAAGGCATTTCCCCTTTCGCCATGTAAAACAGCGGTCCGGCGCTGAAAGACCGCAGTTCCATTTCGCCTTGACGCGCTTCGATCAACAGCAGGTTCGGATCTTCATCGGCGGCCGGTACATTTGACATCGGTACGGCAAGCAGCAGACAGAGCAGGGCTAACAGGGCTTTTTTCATCGGGAATTCCTTAGAGGGTGACGAAACCATGAGACCGTGATGATACACGGGTGTTCCGTTACGCAAAATGACACCGCGGTTGAGCGCGCCGCCCGGCCGACAATCGTGCCGATGAACAGCTGATGCCCGGATCGGGCGCCGGATGGTTCATCGCCGTGACGATGGCCCCGCCGGCGGGAATGAATTTTTGCGCCGCCAGGTTTCGGCCGGCGGGCGATCCGGGCGCCGCCGGCCGCGACCGGCGACGCCACTGCATGGTCGCTATTGCACGTTAATGCGACGCGCGACCGCCTGTTTTACTTTCGGCAGCGTTACCGTCAGCAAACCGTCGCTCAGATTCGCGGAAATCTGTTCGGAATCGATCTGCGTCGACAGCGTGAAGCTGCGCGTGAAGTTACCGACGTTATATTCCGTATAAATCGGTTTCACGTCGGTGTAAGCGCCGGAATCGATGCTGCCTTCGATTTTCAGCACGTTCTTTTCCACCGTGATCTCGATCCCGTCGCGCGTGCAGCCGGGCATTTCGAGCGTCACGATGACGTCGTCCGCCGTTTCGTGCACATCCGTATACGGTACGAAGAACGCCGCGGCTTCCGTGCGTTCCTCGTTCGGACTCAGGGGTTTCTTTTCCTGTACAGACACTTCCTGGGGGCTCATGGCTACCTCCATTGCGGTGCGCGGGCGCACCGGGGGTTGATTAATTGATCGCTACCGAGCGGCTCTTTTCGTGTTCGGCGCGCGGCAGATTGAGGCGCAACACGCCGTTTTCGAACGTTGCCCGCGCGCCATCGACATCAATTTCCGCCGGCATGCTCAGCGTGCGGTCGAACTGACCGGCCTGACGCTCACGCCGGTGCACGCTGGCCTCGTCGTCGTAGTCGATCACCTTCGTGCCGGTGATCCGGATCTGATCGCGTTTGAGCTGGATATCGATGGCGTCTTTCGCCACCCCCGGTAACTCCGCGACGAGCACGAAGTCGTCGCCGTCAGCGAATATGTTCACCGGCGGGTAGGCGCCGCGGCTGCTCGTGCGGCTGCCGAACCAGTCGTTGCGGCTCGCCTTGTCGAGCGCTCGCTGCAGACGAAACAGATTTGCAAAAGGATCGTTCATTCTCAGTACCACGTCGGCGTCCTCCTCGAATCACTGGGGCACTATTGCTTGAAGCGATATATGGGCACGTCGCCGCGGGTTTCAAGGCAGAAACGAAAGCCGGCCCCGCGGCAGCGCGCGGGCGGGGAGAGCCGGGCCGGATCGGCGGCCCGGGCGGTGAACTGCGGTGAGCGCGCTGGCAGCCTGTCGGACTTAGGCGATCGTAGCGAGCAAGGTCGGAGAGCGAGTGCAAAAACGTGGGACTCTGAAGAGCATAGTGGTGCTACGTGACGAAAAATCGCGCGCTTTTTGCGCCGCTGTCCCGCCGGCGCAGCAGATTGTTCCGCGGGCCTGTTTATCTTTCATCGGCGCCGATGAAAGATAAACAGGCCCTAAGTCCGACGGGCTGCTAGGGCGCTCCGAGCGCGGCGAAGATCTCCTCGTTCGTCATGAGGTCGGCGTATTTCTGGCCCATGTCGAACAGGCTCGCCTCGTGCGGGCCGAGCGCACGATCGCCGACACATTCCGTCGCGACGACGGTGCGAAAGTTGTTACTCATCGCATCGACCACGGAAGCGCGCACGCAACCGGAAGTCGTGGCGCCGGTCACGATGACACTGTCGACCCCCTGGCCAATGAGCCACCCGGCGAGGCCGGTGCCGAAAAACGCCGACGGTTGCGTCTTGCGCACGATGTATTCGCCGGTGCGCGGCGCGAGGTCGTCGACAATCGCGCCGATCGGGTTCGCCTCCGTGAACGCGAGCAGGCCGGGAACTTTCAGGGACATCGCGCCGGCGTCCGCGCCATCGTCGGCATACACGATGCGCGAATAGGCAACCGGCAGCCCGCGTGCCCGCACGCCCTCGAGCAGCGTCTGCGTATGCCGAACGGCAGTCGCGATATTGCCGCCGCCGAACTGCGCCGGGTCGCAAAAGCCGACGACGAAATCGACGATCAGCAGCGCGGCCTTATCGCCGAGGCCCGCCGTGTTGCCGAAACCCTGGCGGTCGTACACTTCAATATCGCTCATGTTCGCTCCGATGCGTAAATTCAATCTGGCCCGGCCGACGGTAGCGGCTGCCGCGGAATACTGTCAATCGCTTCCCGACCCGCGAGCGGCGGTGTCGAGCGGACGCGGAATTTGTTAGCGTCATGTTCGTTAAGGGTATGTCGAAGGACCACGCCGATGGCGTTCGAGAAACTTTGTCGCACGGATGCTGTTGCGCCCGGTGCGATGGCCGAATTCACCGCCGGCGACGGTAGCCGTATTCTCGTGATCCGGCAGCCGGATGGCGACTGGCGGGCGTTTCAGGCGCTGTGTCCGCACGCGGCGGCGGAACTCGCCGCGGGTACTTACGCCGACGGTGTCCTGACGTGTCGCGAACACTGGTGGCAGTTCGATGGCGCGAGTGGCCAGGGTACGAACCCGACGGGTTGCCATCTCGCGCGCTACCCGCTGCAGCTTCGCGCCGAGGATGTGTTCGTCGACGTTGCCGGGGTCCGGCCATTCAAGGCCGGACTGTGAGTTAAGGAACCTCTGAACAAGTCATGACCCGGCATCCTGCGTCCACGCGGCCCGATTTCTGCGTTACAAAGCTTCGCAATAGCCAGCTATTACGTGCGCTTTGCGCCTTGAACCCGAACCGCATGGGCACAGGCTGCTCGGCCCAGACTTATTCAGAGGTTCCTTAAGGAAACCCGCTCGTCGCCGGCTTATTCGGGTGATTTTCGCGCCGCGAGGCGTGCACGGATCCGATCCTTCGCCGTTTCGTCGAGCGCAACCCCACGCGGCGGCGCGTCACCGAGTTCACGCGTGCGTTCGCGTAATTTATTCATCTGCCGTCGGTAGGCCCGGCACGGCGGGCACAGCGCGCGGTGGATCCACAGGCCGAGGAATTCGCTCGTACTCAGTTTGCGGTCGTATGACGCGGACGTTAATTCCGAGGCGCGTTCGCAACTGTTCATCGATCAGATCTCCCGGAACCAGGTTTTTTCCATGCAGTCACGCAGCTTTTCGCGCCCGCGTGACAGCATCACCCACAGATTGTTCGCGCTCGAGATATTCAGGATTTCGATCAGTTCCCGTGATTCGACGCCGTCGATATCGCGTAACACGATCAGGGTTCGCAGTTGTTCCGGCAAGCGCGCGATGCAGCGCATCAGCGCATCACCGAGCGCATCGTTCTCCACGACCGTGGACGGGTCCCGCCATCCGGTCGGCGCCACGACCCAGTGCCCGGTGTCGTCAAACTTCGCCTGCCACTCCGCGTCGTCGACGATGTCCGGATCGAGCGGGGCTTCGCGCCGGAGTTTGCGGATCCGATGGATGATTTTGTTCTTCAGGATCGAGATCAGCCAGGTGCGGGTCGATGCGTCGCCACGGAAATCATCGAGTGCCTCGAACGCTGCCAGCAGCGTTTCCTGGACGAGATCTTCCGCCGCGGATCGCTCGTTGATACGGGCCAGCGCGAACGCGAACAGCGCGTCACCGTGTTCGTCGAGCCACTGCTCGGGCTTGTCCATACCAGCCTGCAAGATGTCCGGCCCCGTGGAAATCGCGGTGAACGCACTATGAGACCCCTGCCAGCTGTTGGCAAGATGCCGTCGCCGGTGCTCGGAACCGGCGACGGCTGCCAGGCTCGTGATTACGACCAGGGACGAAACACGTTCGCCTGCCCGTTATTCGATGCCATCCCGGTCTTCGGCGCCAACCGGACCTCGTCCGTCACGTGACGCTCGCGCCACGGGGCGAAACCGGGCGCAGCAACCTCGACGTTCGTCGTCGGTGCGTTCGTTGCGCCAGGATGGGACGTCGACCACGGGCTGAAACCGGTGGCGGCGGCGCTGTTCGCGGCAACGATGAGGATGGCGGCTATCAGTGTTTTCATGAGCTATCTCCGATTTTAATCATGCAAGAAATTTGCGGTTCAGTGCTTAGTGCCGCGAGCCCGGAATTCCTTACAGTTTTTTTTCGTACTTTTTTCGAGTTTTTTCTCGTGCTGCGTAATGGTGCAGAACCGGGTGCGCGACCCGGGGCTTACCGATACCGGCGATCAGCGTCGTGCGTGCGTATACTTTGCGCTCAGATCCCGTGAACGGACCCGAACCTGCAAGGAGACCCAGTGAGCACGATTGACTGTTTCAAAGCCTACGACGTCCGTGGACGCGTACCGGCGGAACTGAACGAAGACATCGCCTACCGCATCGGCCGCGCTTATGCCGCGTTCGTCGAACCGCGCACCGTCGCCGTCGGCCGCGATATCCGGGCATCGAGCGATGCACTCGCCGACGCGTTGATCGCGGGGCTGACGGATGCCGGGGTTGATGTCGTCGATATCGGGCTCGGCGGGACGGAGTTCGCGTATTTCGCCACGTTCAATGAATCACTCGACGGCGGGATCATGGTCACGGCCAGCCACAACCCGCCGGATTACAACGGTATGAAATTCGTCCGCGAGGGCTCGCGGCCGATCTCCGCCGATTCCGGACTGGTCGAAATTCGCGCCCTCGCCGAGCGCAACGAGTTCCCCGCGCCGACGACGCGCGGCAGCGTGAGCCGGCACGATATCTACCCGGCCTACATCGCGCACCTGATGTCCTACATCGATCGCGCCGCATTGAAACCGCTGAAAATCGTCGTCAATCCGGGTAACGGTGGCGGGGGTCCCGTGGTCGATCGGCTCGAAGCGCACCTGCCGTTCGAGTTCATCAAGATCCATCATGAACCGGACAGCAGTTTTCCGAACGGCGTACCGAACCCGATGCTCGAGGAAAACCGTGCGGTGACGAGCCGGGCGGTCATCGAGTCCGGTGCCGATCTCGGGCTCGCCTGGGACGGCGATTTCGATCGCTGCTTCTTTTTCGATGGCGCCGGGCGCTTTATCGAGGGCTACTACATCGTGGGTCTGCTCGCCGCGGCGTTCCTCGCGAAATCGCCGGGCGAGCGTATCGTCCATGATCCGCGACTCACCTGGAACACGCGCGAAGTCATCGCGGCCGGCGGCGGCGAAGCCGTATTGAGCAAATCGGGTCACGCATTTATCAAGCAGGTCATGCGCGATCACGACGCCGTGTACGGCGGTGAGATGAGCGCGCATCACTATTTTCGTGATTTCTCGTATGCCGACAGCGGCATGATCCCGTGGCTGCTCGTGACGGAAATCATGTGCACGAGCGGACAGTCGCTCGCCGCGCTCGTCGATGAACGCGTGGCGCTGTTTCCCGCGAGCGGTGAAATCAATCGCAAGGTCGACGACGCGCAGGCCGTGATCAAAAGCATCGAACAGGCGTATACCCCCGGCGCGGTGGACGTTGATCACGTCGACGGGCTCAGCGTTGCGTTCCGTGACTGGCGCTTCAATATCCGCTCGTCGAACACGGAGCCGCTGTTGCGGCTGAACGTGGAGAGTCGCGGCGATATCGGTTTGATGCAGGAAAAGACCGCGGAACTGCTGGCGCGCATGGGTGGCACCCCGGGATAAACCCGGTGGCCGTGGTCACGTCGCGATGGCGGGCGCGCGCCGCACGCCTGGCGTGTTCACGGGATGCGGGGCATTGCGCGAATCATCTACACTGTCCGGACGCAAACAGCGGCGCGCTGCGAACGGAGGCCCGACATGCTGCGTACAAAACCGCTCGATAGCGCGTTGGGCATCGAGATCACCGGCTTCGATCCGGCGTCGGGGATCGACGACACGCTGACGACAACGATCGAAACCGCCTTGCTCGATCATCATCTCGTGTGCCTGCGGTGCGCACCGCTGACCCCGACGGAGTTCGTGCGCCTCGCGCGGGGTCTCGGGGAGCCGCAATTACAGCTCCTGCGTGACGCGCGTGATGCGGACGTGCCGGAGGTGTCGGTGTTCGACAGCACGTATAAAACCGCCGCGGCGAAACCCGCCGACCTGAAGCTCGATCGCCGCAGCGGCTGGCACACGGACGACAGTTATTTCGCCGAGCCGGCGAAAGTGACGCTGCTGCAGGCGCTCGAGATCCCGGAGCGCGGCGGGGAAACGCGGTTTTGTAACGCCCAGGCAGCCTACGGGGATTTGAGCGCGGCCGACAAGTCGGCGTATGCGGAGTTACGCGCGGTCCACAGTTACGACACGCGCCGGGCACCGGCGCGCGCCCAGGCGCGCAAGCCCGAAGAACAAGCCGATACGCGCGACGTCGAGCATCCGCTGATCAGAACGCACGAGGTGACCGGCGCTAAGGCGATCTATTTCAATTCAAATCGCACGGATCGCATCGTGGGTATGGATCGCCGTGACAGCGACGCCGTGCTCGATCACATTCATGCCCATATGACCCGGCCGCAATACCAGTACCACCACCGCTGGTGCCGCGGCGATATCCTGATCTGGGACAACCGCTCGGTGATCCATTCCGTGAACATGGATTTCCCCGTCGGTCAGCGGCGGATCCATCAGCGCATACTGCTGCGCGGCGGGGTGCCGCGCTAGGCGTGTGTTGCGGCCGGATCGTGTGTCTTGCGTGCGGCATTCGTGAACGGCTGCGCGCCGGAGCCGCCACCGCCGACCTCGGACCAGCGCCGGCGATACGCGGAGTCTTATGCGTCGCGACGCCCGACGAGCACGCGCGCGCCGTGCGGCCCGTAGCGTTCCGTGTGCGGGACACCGGCCGCGAGCCGGTACGTTTCCCCGGCACGGCAGATGGTCGTCGTACCGTGGGCGGTGATGCTGAGCTCGCCGTCGAGCAGCAACAGATGGACCGCGAAATCGTGGACGTGTTCGGCATTGAACAGGTTCGGGTCGCGGGCGACGAGTTCGGGTCCGGTGTAGCCCGAGGCCGTGAGTTCGGCGCGAAATTCGTTTTCATCCATCGTGTTGTGACTCCGCTAAAGGAGCGACACCGCCCCCGCGCTCAGCGCGACAGTGCGCCTTTCGCGCAGAGAAACAGCACGATCGGTACGATGACGACGCTCGGCAGTCCCGGCAGAAACGCAATGAGACCGATCATGTCGGGCTCGCCGAGCGCACTCGGGCCGATCGACAGGCCGCGATTGCTCGACGCATTGCCGAGCCAGTAGAACACGGTGAACGCCCAGGCGCTGTAAATGAGGCCGTAGGCCGTGAATTTCTGCGCGAATGCCCCGAGGTTCAGCTTCGGCAAGGCGAGCGCGACGATGATCACGAGGACCCCGTTCAGCGCGCCGCCCGTGTGTGCGCGGACCCAGCCGGCAGCGGTGCCATACATCGGGATCTCGACGATCGTGCCCGGCCAGATTTCAACCCCGCCAAGCAGGTTGAACATGAGCATGAAGCCGGCCAGCATCGCCGCCAGGATCACGAGCAAGCCGTGCCCGAACATTAATTGTTGCAGTCGTTCCATAGCCTCTCACCTCGTTTGTTCAGGTCTGTCGCGCCGTTATGCGGCGTTGTCGAAGGGTACCGGCATATCCGGGTTCGTCGTATCCACGAGCGGCAGCGCATCATCGGCGCCGAGGCGCGCGTGCCCGCTCACCCAGCTCTCGTACCATTCGGGATCGCGTTCCTGTCGCGGGTTGTAAGCCGGCGACAGCGCGCGCAGCGCGAACGGTCCAACGTTGTACACGACGGCGCACAACTCGCGGAAAATGCTTACGAACGTCGACGGCCGACGCAGCAGTTTGTCCTTTTTCAATGCCGTGAACATGCCGACGACACCCCAGCCCCACAAATGGAGTGTGCCGTGAAAGACCCCCAGCGCACGCGGCAAGTACTTTCCGGAACAGGCCATGTAGGCGTCGAACGCGACGGTCTTGTGTTCCGTTTCCTCGACCATGTGCATCAACCAGAATGACGTGACGTGCGCTTGTGCGTTACCGAACAGCCTGCTGCGACACGTGATGAGCCAGTGCGTAAACCCGTTCGTCATACATTCGAAACCGGCGTTGTACGCGAGTTGCGTGCGCATGCTGCGACGTGAAAGTCGTGCGAACGATTTCGCGAGCCCCTGCTCGACCCTCGCGAGTTCCGGGTAGCCGTTCGTCTTCAACAGTTCGTTCAGGCGCCGATGACACTGATAGTGACGTGCTTCCTGACCGTTGAAGCCGCGCATGTCTTCGAGGATTTCCTCATGCTCAATCGACGCCATGGCCGCCTGGCTGGACTTGATCAGATACGGTTCGAGGTAAGGCATCGTCAGCGACAGCCCGTTGAACAAATGCGATCGCACCGGCTCGTCGGGGATCCACACGGGGTCGAGGTCGTCGGGAAAATCGAAGGCAAATTTCCGGATGACGATTCCCTGCGTGTCTTTCGGAAGGTACTCGTATGACCCGGTCATCACGCATGCCTCGCAGCGAATCGGACTCCAATGGTACCGGTTCCCGTCGCACGAGGCTAAAACGGCCGGCGCGGCCCGCGCAAGCGCGATCGACGGGAGTCGCCGCGGAATCCCCGGGCTCGACGTGTAGACTGCCGGTTCAGGGTCGCAGCGGCCGCACGGGATCGGTTCGGGCCGCCGTCGGTGACCGCCCGCCCGTTCAGGCAACGGAGAACGAAAAGCATGTTACACACAATGAAACCGGATCCGGCCACGCTGGCCGGGATGACCCTCGTCGTTGTCCTCGGCGCGAGCGAGTTCGCCGGCGCGCAGGACGTTACGACCGGCAAACTGCGGCCGGATGAAATTGCCCGCTTGTCACCGTACCTCCAGGAGGCGGCGAAGAATGGTGCGGCGCAACTAAAGAAGGGCGAAGGGCTCGTCGAGAAAGGCCGTGAGCGTATCGAAGACGGCAACGGACAGATCGATGACGGCAAGTCGCTCGTGCGCAGAGGGGACGAGAAAGTCGCGGACAGTCGCGAACGCTACGCGGCGCTCGCGCGCAAAGCCGGCGGCGCGGACAACCCGGACAAGCTGTTCGCCGAGGCGAAACGCTTCCGGAAAGTCGCGTCCAACTGGGAGGACGCGCTCGACATGGTCGAGGAAGGCCGGGCGCTCATCGACAAGGGTAATGCCGCGATCAAAAAGGGCAATGCGGAAATCCGCGAAGGCACCGCGCTGATCGAATCGGGGAACAAGATCCTCGCGGATGTTCGTACCGCCGGTCTCGACGGATCGGCGCCGGCACCCGCGGCGCCCTAGCCGGCCGCTTGCCGTTACAGCAGCGACGCGCCGCCGATCACGAACACCGCGGCGTAGTACACGCGCGGCAGCCAGGCAAAAGCAGCGTCGGTCGTGCGTTCGAGTTGCTCGCCGCGCGCCGCGAGGTAATGTTCGAGCGCGGACGCGATCCGGCCGGCGTGTTCCGCGGTGCCGAGCACCTGCGTCAACTCCTTGCCGTGAAGCAGACCCGCGTTGGCGAGCGCTGTCGTGACACTGTCCCCGCGCCGGAGCGCGGCGCGGTAGCGTTGCACCCGTTTGCGATATCGCGGATCGTCGATCAGCGTGCCCAGGTTCGTCGCGCCGGCGACGAAATCGACCCCCGCGTTCGCCTGCCATGCCAACAGCGTGAAGAACGTGTGTTCGAAATACTCGCGCACGAGCGCGCTCGAATCGATCAGTTTCGTCGTCCACGCGAGCCTGAGCCACGCGACGGCATCACACGCGAGTGCCGCGGTGATCGCATACGCGACCCCGAGTATCGGGAGCGCCACGATCGCGGCGTCGAGCAGCGCCGTGGACAGCGCGGTGCCCGCGCTCAACGCACGCACGATATTGCTGCCGATCACGATCGCGAGCACGCAGTTCGGCAACCACAGGCGCGCGCGCAAAGCCGCGACCCGACTGTCGCGGCGCTCCGCGCACTCGGCGACGGCGCGCAGTGCCGCGGTAAGTTTGCCCGCGTGTTCGCCGACCCCGATGATCGCGGCATCGAGTTTGCCGGCATAGCCGGTAGCGGCGAGCGCCGCGGCGAGTGACTGGCCGTGGCGCAGCGCCGTGCGCAGTCGATCGAGCGCGCGCCTGTCGGCAGGTTTGTCCGCGCACGTGCGGGCGACGGCGCTGGCCGGGTCGAGCCCGGCGTCGAGATACTGCGCGAGCTCGAACAGGACCGGGTTGCTGCGCAAGTGCCGGCCTAGAGCCCCGCGACGAGCAGGAAATTACCCCGCGAGCTGTTCAGGCGTGCCGGCAGGATTGCCTGGTACTCCGGTGAGTTGTACCAGTCCCTGGCCGCGTCGATAGTCGGGAATTCGAGTATGACCTTGATCGGGTATTGCCCGATCGTCCCTTCGAGTACTTCCGCCTCGTGCGTTCGGATCAGGTATGTACCCCCGTGCGCGGCGACCGTGTCCGCGACTTTTTCGATGTACGGCGCCATGCCGTCCGCGTCGTCTATCGTCAACTCCACGAGTGCGTAAGCTGCCATGCGTTCTCTCCCGAATTCAGCGACGCCGACATGGCGTGCGCCTGCTCCCGACATTTTAGGGACGCGTTCGAAATTCTGAAACCGTCGGGTCCCGGGTTCGCAGCGTGATCTACCGCACGTCCGTGCCTTTCACCGCCGACCCGGCGGATGCGGATACCGGTCCGGACCTGGCGGCGGATTCTTCACCACGACCCTTCAGCGCACCCGGTGGCGCGGCGTTTACGGCGATAATCGCGCGGCGAGTTCGCGCAGCGTTGCGATGCGCTCGGGTCCCGACGGGTGCGTGGACAGGAACGGGGCGGGCGCGTGGCGCGATTTTTCGTCGATCGCCTCGTGCAGGCGTACCGCGCCGTCGGCTTCGTAGCGCGCTTCGACGGCCCAGATCGCCCCGAGGTAATCGGCCTCACGTTCATTGTCGCGGCTGTAATTCGTTGCGATCGCGGTGACGGTGATGTCGCTGATCAAACCGCCCGCCGGCACGCCGAGGCTGCCGAGCACGACCCCGCCGAGTACCTTCATGATGCCGCTGGAGCGCTGCTGCGTCGCGCGCTCGCGCCCGTGGTCGAGTTTCAGGTGCGCGATTTCGTGACCGATGAGCGCGGCCGCCGCGTGCACGTCGAGGCCGAGAATGTCGAGCATCGCGAGATTGATCCCGATGATGTTTTCGCCGTTGCGACCCCTGCCGGCGAATGCATTCGGTTCCCGACCATCGACGATCAGCAGTTCCACCGGTAATTCCGCGACCGTCTCGATACTCGACTTGACGGCGTAGAGTACCCGCATCTGCGTCGCCGACACCTTGCCCAGCAGTCGGCGCTCACGCGTACGCAGTTCGATCACGTCGCTGTCGGCGGCGACGATGTCGCGAATATTCCATTGATATTTAAACGCCTCGGCCGCCGCGCCCGACGCTGCGAGCAGCGTGCACAGCGCGAATGCGGACAGCGACACGCGCCGGAAGCGGGATGCGGAAGTTTGCTCCGCCGAGCGCATGCGCGTCACGCGCTCCGGATCGTGGGCACGAACAAGCGCTCAGATCCGCTTCGTGCGCATGACCGCGTGCGCGGCGTCGCCGAGGTGGGTGTAAACGAGGTTGCCGCTCGCACCGCGACCGAGTTCCGCCGCGTTCGCCTCATCCGTATCGATATGCATTTCGAGCACGTAGGCTGGCGCGACGCGCACCATCACGTCCTGAAAAATGAGGTCGCGCTCGCCGCCGGTGACGGCAACTTCGATGAATTCGCCGTTCCCGACCCCGAACCGCGCGGCGTCTTCACAATTCATGTGAATATGCCGCCAGGCGCAGATCAGACCTTCGGGCAAATCGATTTTCCCCGCCGGTCCCGCGAGCGTGATTGGCGCCGAGCCCTCGATGCGGCCGGACGCGCGGATCGGCGCATCGACGCCGAGATGAAATTCATCCGTGCGCGAGATCTCGATTTGCGTTTTTGTGCGCAGCGGACCGAGTACGCGTACGCCGTCGATACGCCCCTTCGGCCCGATCAGGCTGACCTGCTCCTCGCAGGCAAACTGTCCGGGCTGCGAGATGTCGCGCAGTTTCGTCAGGCTGGCATCGGCGCCGAACAGGGCTTTCAGCGTGGCTTCGTCGAGATGCACGTGACGCGCGCTGATCGCGATCGGGATCGGACCGGCGGCGGTGACTTCGTCATGGCCGGCGAGGATCGATGCCGTCTCGCGCGCGATCATCAGTTCCTCGTTCGTGGCGATCGCGAACGCCTTCACGCGCGAGCGTTCGTCGTGCAGCGCGACCACGGGCTGCCGGACGCCGGGTGCGGCATCGAGGTTGCGGTCCTCGTCGAGGCGCAGACCAAGGAACTCGAGTCGTTGCAGGATCCGCCGCCGGACCGTGGCGCTGTTCTCGCCGATCCCGCCGGTCATGATGATCGCATCGACCCCGCCCATCGTCGCGGCATACGCGCCGATATATTTTTTTACGCGATGGCAGAACACGGTGATTGCGAGGCGCGCGCCGTCATGTCCGGCCGCCGCCTGCGCTTCGAGGTCACGCATGTCGGCGCCAATCCCGGACAGGCCCGCGAGTCCGCTGTGTTCGTTCAGCAGTCGATCGACCTCGTCGATGCTGAAGCCGCCACTGCGCTGGAGTTCGAGCACGATCGCCGGGTCGAGATCGCCCGCGCGCGTCCCCATGACGAGGCCCTCGAGCGGAGTCATGCCCATACTCGTTTCGACGGACTGCCCGAACTCGACCGCGCAGACACTCGCGCCGTTACCGAGGTGGCATGTGATCAGGCGCAGTTCGCCCGGATCGGCATCCAGATAGTCGGCGGCGAGTCCGGCGACATACTTGTGCGAGGTGCCGTGAAATCCGTAGCGACGAATATTCAGTTTCGCTGCGAGTTCAGGCTCGATCGCGTACGTCGATGCCCGCCGCGGCATCGTCGCGTGAAACGCCGTATCGAACACGGCGACGTGCGGCAGATCCGGAAACGCATCGCGCGCGGCACGAATGCCCGCGATGTTCGCGGGATTGTGCAGTGGCGCGAGTGGCACGAGCGCCGTGAGCGCGGCGATAACCCCGTCATCGATCAGGTGCGCCTGGCGGAATCGTTCACCGCCGTGCACGACCCGGTGGCCGATGCCGTCGAGGCGGAAATCCGCGACCGCGGCCATGACTTCCCCGAGGGCTTCGACGTGCGAGCGTTCGGCGCCGATCCGTTCGATCCGGCCGCGCGTGGCACTCGTGCCCGACACCGTATCGATTACCTGGTATTTGAGGCTCGACGAGCCGCAATTGATCACGAGGATCTGCATCACTGGATTCCGGGAATAGGCTTGTCCGGCACGCTACCGCCGGTGACCGGCGAGGACAAGGGGCGAGCCCGATCGCGCGCGAGCGGGATCGGCAGGGTGCGACAGGACGGGCGGCGTTCGGGCCTGATCAGTCCGCGACGAAGCGGAACGTATTGACGGCGCCGCTGCCGTCCACCCGCACCCGCCGTCCCAGCGGCTCGGTGTCGAACAGGCCACGCAGCGTTTGTACGTCGTCCTTGTCCGGGACGGCGAGAAAGCGCTGCGAATCCGTCGCCTGACGTCCGACGATGTAGCCGATCGCCGGCTCGCCGCGCTGATAGGCCGCCACATACGATTCGATAATCGCGTCGCCGTGCGGCGTTTCCGTCACCGCTGCGCGTCCGTGATCGCGCAGGCGTTGATCGAGATCGGAACTGTCGACAGGCTGCCATTCGCGGCTTGCGGGCGGCCCGTAGACCCCGGCGGAGTGTTTCGACAGGTAGCCGCCGTTCGCGATCACGAGCGCATGGCTGCCGGGCTTGTCACGCACCCGCTGCACGGCCTCGGCGATCCCGTGCATGCTGTAATTGTTGCCGGGTCCGCCGAAATACGGCAGTCCGCCGGTCAGCGTGAGCGTGCGTGTCGTCGCCGGATCGAGCTTCATCGCGACACACGCGCTCAACACCGCGATTGGGAAACAGCTGTACACGTCGAGGTATTCGATCGCCGCGACGGTCTTGCCCGCACTGTCGAGCGCGCGGCCGACGGCGAGATTCTGCGCCTCGGACAGCGACAAATCCGGACGTTCGATCACGTTCAGATCGTCGCAATCGCCGTAGCCCTGCAGCGACACCCAGCGCTGTTCGGGGATGCCCCATTCGCGCGCCTTGCCGGCGGACGTCAGCACGACCGCGGCGCCCTGGTTCACGGCGTCCTGCGCAACCATCCATTTCGTATAGGGTTCGGACAACACGTAGTTGTCTTTCGACGGGGTGGCGAGGAAGTCCGCGGTCCGTTCGTGCGGAAATTGTGCGTACTCGTTGTGTGCCGCGACATGCGCGAAGCGCGAAAACAACTCGCCCATGACCCGACGGTGCTGTTGCACGGAATGACCGGCACGCTGCCGCCAGACGTTTTCACACAAGGGATAGGCCTGCACGGGCAGAAACAGGCCGTGCGCCATTTCGTAGTCGCTGACCATCTTGTCGGCATTGTTCATCGGCCACAGGTCCGTGTAATCGCCCTCGACGGTTTCGTTCAGGTCGAGGTCGAAGCCGTGGCGCGCGGCGAACTTTATGTTCGCGATCGCTTCGCCGCCGACGAGCAGCGCGCAACCGAGTTCGCCGCGATGAATGCGCTCGGACATTTCGTTCACGAGCCGCTGCGGGGTTTGCCCGCCGACGGCGCAATACACATTTTCCCGTGGCGTGATCCCGATCCGCCGCGCGATCGAGCCGGGCACGTTATTGCTCCGGCCGAACGGGTTGTTCGTGATCGCAACCTTGCGCGTGGAATCCTCGAACAGGCGCGAGACGCTCATGACATCGACTTGTGGCTCGATCGCTTCCGCGGCGCCGGTATCCTCGAGCGCACGCCGTGCGGCGAACGCCGCGATGTCGAGCGCGCTGAGCAGCTTGTCCGGGCTCGGTTCGTCGCGCGAGACAAACTGGCCGACTCCTACGATGACAGGTGTGTTGTCGGGAATCATGGCGGCTCCTTGATCAGCTTGCGTTCAGTCGGCCCATTTTGGCGCGCGCTTTTCGGCGAACGCGAGCGGGCCTTCGACCGCATCGGGTCCGTCGCGCAAGGCCTGAACGCTCGCGTAGGGTTCTTCAATGCTGTCTTCGAGACTCGCGATATCGAGCGAGCGCCTGACGACGTCGAGACTCGTGCGGATCGATTGCGGCGAATTCGACGCGATAGTGCGCGCCCACTCGAGCGCGCGCTCGAGCGCCCTGCCAATCGGCACGACGTCGTTGACGAAGCCGAGCGCCTTGCCTTCGGCGGCATCGACATGACGGCCGGTCAGGATCAGGCCGAGCGCGTTCTTCTCACCGATCTGGCGCGGCAGGCGTTGCAGGCCGCCGGCGAGTGCGGCCAGGCCGACTTTCGGTTCCGGCAGGCCGAACAGCGCGTTCTCGGCCGCAATGATCAGATCGCAGGCCAGCGCGATTTCGAAACCGCCACCGAGCGCAACCCCGTTCACCGCGGCGATCACCGGCTTGCGCCGGGTGAAATTGCGCGTGAGCCCGCCAAAACCGCTCGGCGGGATCTCGAGCTTCTGGCCGGAGGCCGTGTATTTCAAATCGTTACCGGCGCTGAATGCGCGCTCGCCGGCGCCCGTGATAATCGCGACCCGCGAGGCGCTGTCCGCTTCGAACGCAGCAACGGCCGCGGCCATCTCCGCGTTCGCCGGCGGATGCAGCGAGTTCATGACTTCCGGCCGGTTGATCGTGATCACGGTGATCCCGGATTCGATGCGGACATTACAAAACTCTGCCATGTTCGTGCTCCTCGCAGGGCCGCCGCGCGCGACGGCGGTGTACTTATTCGTCGGGCAGGGCGAACACCCACAACACGCCGCCCTGCGGCACGTGGATGTCCGTACCCATGCTCGCATTCAGCATCGCCTGGCCGCGCGCCGCGTCGACCCCCCAGCCGGATTGCACGGCGATGTACTGTTTACCGTCGATCGCATAGCTCGTCGGCACACCGGTCACCCCGGAGTTCGTGCGCTGCTGCCACAGCAGTTTGCCGGTTGCGGCGTCGAACGCACGAAAATAGCGGTCGTTCGTGCCGCCCGCGAAGACGAGTCCGCCGCCGGTGGTCAGGACGGGACCCCACAGCTGTTGCGGGAACGTCGCGGTCCACTTGCGTTCGCCCGTATCGATGTCCCAGGCCTGCAGTTCGCCGATGTGATCGCTCGCGTCGTCATGCGGAAACACCTCGATGTCCGACAGGGTGACGCCCATGTACAACTCGCCCGGCAGGTAACGCGCCGGGGTGGCATTGAAACTCGCGCACAGATTTTCGTTCGCCGGGATGTACAGCAACCCTGTGTCCGGGTTGTAGGCCGATGGTGGCCAGTTCTTGCCGCCCCACAGCGACGGGCAGAACGCGACTTTCTTGCCGACGGCGGGGATCTTGTCGGGTGCGTAAGTCGGGCGGCCGGTTTTTTCGTCGAGACCCGTGAACACGTTCTGGCGCACGAACGGTTGCGCATCGACGTAGCGGATCGCACCGGCGGTGCGGTCGAGCAGCCACAGGTAGCCGTTGCGTCCGGCGTGGACGAGTCCCTTGATCGTCCTGCCGTCGCGGGTCACGTCGATCAGCAGCGGCGGGCTCACTTCATCCCAGTCCCAGCTGTCGTTCCAGTGATACTGGTGATGCGCCGCGATCTTGCCGCTGGCGACGTCGAGCGCGATCACGGACGAGGCATACAGGTTGTCGCCGCTGCGGGTTGCGCCGATCCACGGCCCCGCGTTGCCCGTGCCCCAGTACGCGATCCCCGTTGCGGCATCATAGTTGCCGGTGAGCCACGCCGGCACGCCGCCGTGTTTCCATGTATCGCCGGGCCAGGTTTCGTGCCCCGGTTCGCCCGGCCCCGGGATCGTATAGGTCTTCCACACGGGTTCCCCGGTAGCGGCGTCGAATGCCGCGATAAACCCGCGGATGCCGAATTCGCCGCCGGAAACGCCGACCATGACCTTGCCTTGCGCAATCAGTGGCGACATCGTCATGTAATACCCGGACAGGTAATCCTCGACCTCCGCTTCCCAGCGTACTTCGCCGGTTTTCGCGTTCAGCGCGACGAGGAACGCATCGACGGTGGCGAGGTACACGGTATCGCCATACAGCGCGACCCCACGGTTCGTCGGGTGCATCTGCAGCAGATCTTCGGGCAGTTCGCGACGGTAGCGCCAGATCAGATCGCCGCTGCGCGCGTCGATCGCGAGGACCTGGTTCTGCGGGGTGGACACGAACATGATGCCGTCGTTCACGAGCGGCGGCGCCTGGTGGCCTTCGTCGACCCCGGTGGAGTACGACCACAGCGGTACGAGTGACTTCACGTTCGCCGTGTTGATCTGATCGAGCGGGCTGTAGCCCCAGCCGTCGTACGTGCGGCGATACATGAGCCAGTTCTCCGCTTCCGGCTTTTCGAGGCGGGCATCCGTAACGCTCGTGTACTCCGTTCCGGCGTGGACCCCGGTGAACGCACAGGACAATACGGCGATGGTGAACACGGCGGAGAGTTTCGTCATGGCGGTTCTCAACATTGGGGGGCGTGAATCCGGGACACCGTGGTTGCGGGCGCGGCGTTACGTTCCGCACCCGATCCCGTCCCTTCGATTCGCGGGGACGGGCACGTGGTCGATCGGGATCGGTGTTGCATCGTGCTGAGCCCGGTTGCGCTTATTTCTTCGCGCCGACCCGGGCGCTGAACGGCCCGGCGACTTTCAGTGCATGCTCCGCGAGCCTGAGCGGCAGCATCGGCAGCGCGCGTGGCGCCGGTCCCCCGATCACCGTCGCGCGTGCACGCGGATCGAACTCGGAGGCATGACACGGACACAAAAAATTGCGTGCCTCGGGGTTCCATTCCGTGACACTGCATCCCGTGTGGGTACACACCCCGGAATACGCGACGACGCCGGCGACGCCGAGCGCGCGCGTTGCTTCATCCAGCCGCGCCGGATCGAAACGCACGAGCAGGATCTGGTTCAGGCGTGATTTTTCGCGCCGGGTCCCGGTCGCCGGGTCGCGCGGGTAGGCCAGCAGTGGCGGACCTTCGAGCGGTACGTCGTCGAGCATCACGGGTCGGTTCTCATGTTCCCAGCTCGGAAACATCAGGTCGTCGTCGACCTGCGGCGGCAGTTTGCGCGGATCGTCGGTTTTCGCGAGCGCGGGATTCAGGTTCAGCCCGATCCCGATCCCGAGCGCGCCTCCGAGCCAGCGGCGACGACTCAGCGCGACGTGATCAAGCGGACCACTTTTGCGTGGTTTATCCATTATTCCCGGTCCCCGGCCCCAGTGGTACGCGATGTGCGTTCGCGGCATTCGCCGTCATCGGTGCGCTCCATTCTAAACCGGTGTGCGTAAATCCGGGACCCCGTGGCTGCGGGGCCGGAACCACGCTCTACACCCCATCGCTGTCCCTTCCCCGCGATTTGAGGGGGAAAGGTACCCGGTCCCTCAAAGTCAGTGTTGCATAATTCGGAGCACGTATTCAGCCGCGCTCGAAACCCGGTACAGCCCGGCGGCGCCACGGCCGCCCGTGCCTCGCCTCGATCACGGCGCGCGTGCTAGTCTGCCGGGCTGCAGCGACCGTCAGGACAGTGAACGACAGTGACCACCGAAGCGAACCCCGCGGACTCCCCGCGCGCCGCCATCGACGCGATTAAAGCCGGCCTCGGCAACACCGGGTACATCTGTGACGACGGCATTGCCACGGCCGTCTTCCTCGCCCAGCGGCTCGGAAAGCCGGTGCTCATCGAGGGCCCGCCGGGGGTGGGCAAGACGGAACTGTCGAAAGCCACGGCCGAACTGCTCGGCAAACCGCTGATCCGCATGCAGTGCTACGAAGGTCTCGATGAAGCGAAAGCGCTGTACGAATGGAAGTACGGCAAGCAATTGCTCTACACCCAGGTGCTGAAGGAAAAGCTCGGCGACCTGATGGAGGGGGCGAAGGGCCTGCAGGCGTCGATGGAACGCCTGCACGAGTTCGACGATACGTTTTTCAACGAGGAATTCCTCGAACCGCGACCGCTACTGAAAGCGCTGTGGGCCGAGCACGGCGCGGTGCTGCTGATCGATGAGATCGACAAATCGGACCAGGAGTTCGAAGCGTTTCTGCTCGAACTGCTCCAGGACTACCAGATCTCGATCCCCGAGATCGGCACGGTCTCGGCGAAAGTACCGCCGGTCGTGTTCCTGACCTCGAACAACACGCGCGAGATCGGCGATGCGCTGAAACGGCGGTGTATCCACCTGTACATCCCGTTCCCCGATACGCATCTCGAGCAGCGCATCATCGAATCGCGTGTGCCGGAGCTGCAGGCATCCGTGCGCCGTCAGATCGTCAGTTTCGTGCAGCACCTGCGCACGCTCGATCTGAAAAAAGTGCCGGCCGTCAGCGAAACGATCGACTGGGCGCGCACGCTGTTGTTGCTGCACGCCGACGAACTCGATACGCAGCTCGTGCGCGAGACGTTGAACGTCCTGTTGAAATTTCAGGACGACATCGAAAACATCGACGCCGAACTTGTCGGCATGACCCGCCAGGCACTCGGCGCGCGCTGAGCGCGCGGTCAAGGACCGGCCCGCGCAAGGCGATCGATGACGCAGGTCCTCACCGATTTCATCCGCGCCCTGCGCGCGACGAACGTGCGCATTTCGACGTCCGAGAGCATCGACGCGGCCGCGGCGGTCGACGCGATTGGTTTCGACGATCGCGCGCTGCTGAAGGAATCCCTGTCGCAGGTGCTCGCGAAAACCCCGGAAGAAAAACAGAGTTTCGCCGACTGCTTCGAGCGCTTCTTCTTCGCCGAGGACATGGGTGGGGTTGATGCGCTCGATCCGCCGGCGTCCGCGACCGACGCGTCAGCCGACGATGAACCGGCGCAGGCGGGCGGCACCGGCTGTGCCGGCGAGGCGGGTGAGTCCGGCGAAGGCGAGGGTGGCGAAGGCGGACTCGCGACGATGATGGCCGGCGGCGGCGGGCGCGCGGAGCTGCAGATGGCGGTCGCGAACGCGGCGCGCGAGGCGGGGGTGGCGAACATTCGCCTGTTCACGCAACGCGGCATGTTCATGCGGCGGATCCTCGAGATCATCGGCATCGAAACGCTCGAAGCGGCGATCCGGGATGCCGGGGATCCGGTGCGGGCCGAGGCGCTGACTAACTTGCGCGCGCAATTGATCGCGGAAGTACGTGAACAGGTTGAACGCCAGTTGCTGTTGTATACGGCGAACGCGTGGCCCGAATTGCGCGAGGAAATCCTGCAGAAGACGCCGCTGTCCGCGGTTGAAGTCCGCGATTTCAAATTCATGCAGGCGCTCGTGCACAAGCTCGCGAAACGTCTCGTCGCGCTGCATTCACGCAAACGCAAGGTAGCGCGCCGCGGCCAGCTCGACGTGCGCCAGACGATCCGGCGCAACATCGAATACGACGGCCTGTTGTTCGAAACGGTGTGGAAGCGCAAGAAAGTCGAGCGCCCGAAAGTCGTGGCCGTGTGCGACGTGTCGGGTTCGGTCGCGAACGCGGCGCGGTTTTTATTATTGTTCCTGTACAGCGTGACGGAAGTGATCCCGAAAGTACGCGCGTTCGCGTTTTCGAGTCAGCTCGCGGAAATCACGGCTCTGTTCGAACACAAAGCCGCTGAAGAGGCGATCGGTGAGGCACTGCAAAAGCACGGCTGGGGTTCGACGGATTACGGCCGCGCGCTGTCCGATCTCGAAGCGCAGGTACTCGACGACATCGATCATCGCACCACCGTGCTGATCCTCGGTGATGCGCGTTCGAATTATGGCGACCCCGGGGTCGCGAGCCTGCGCCGGATCCACGAACGCGCGCGCCGCGTGCTGTGGCTGAACCCGGAGCCGAAAGCGTTCTGGAATTCCGGCGATTCGGAAATGCGTCGTCTCGGTACGGCGTGTGACCGGGTCGATTCCTGTCGTTCAATCCGCGATCTCGAACGCCTCGTCGGCGAGATCATGCGTACGGCGGTATAGGGCAGCTCTGCACCGATCATGACCCGGCATCCGGCGCCCGGAGGGCGCGATGCCGGCGTTCGGACGCGTCGAAACAGAACTGCTGTCGATGCGCCGCGAGCCTTGCCTCTACGCATTGCGGATCCAGGTTCCGCGCGTCGGACGGGCTCGGAGTGTACCTGGCTCGTGACGCCCGGATCAGGGTTTGAACAGGACCCCGGGATTCAGAATGCCGTTCGGATCGAGCGTGCGTTTCACACTCTTGAGCACATCGCCGAACAGCGCGGGACGTTGATCGGCCCAGCCCTCGGCGTGCATGCGCCCGACGGCATGATGGTGCGTTACCGTGCCGCCCGCGTCGACGAGTACCGCGGTCGCTTCGTCCTTGATCTGCCGCCACACTTCCGCCTCCCCGCCGCGCTTCACGACGCCGCTGAACGAGTAGTACGGCGCCGGACCATCCGGGTAGACGTGGGTAAAGCGGCACGACAGCATCGCGCTGTCGCCCATCGTTTCTTTCAGGACGCGGCCAACCCGTTCGCGCACGAGCCAGTCGAACTCGGGCCAGTTGTCCCACGTGGTCGCGGTTTCGAACGTGTCGGCGAGCAGGCCGAGCCCGGCCGTGAGGCCGGCGTTGACCCCGATAAATGCATTGCGCCACGCGCCAACCGGGCCTTCGTGGCCGGTGGCATGGCCCTGGCCGTCGTCGATCACGATGTTCTCATCGGCGATGATGCCGCCGAATTCGCGCGCGATGGCGACGGCAACGCGAACATTCTCGCCCTGCGGCACGTCGGCCGATTCAAAGCCGATGATCACGAGCGACTGCGTACCGTCGAGGCCGGCGTTGTTCCCCGCCTCGACCGGGTCGAGGATACGCAGGTTCGCCGGCCATAATTTCGCCTGCACGATATGGCGCACGGCCGTGCAGCCGGCCTGCCAGGTGGGAAAAATCACCCCCGCGGTGGCGCGGAACGTCGGTCGTTTCTGCAGTCTGAGCCAGCATTCGCTGATGATCCCGAGCGTGCCTTCCGAACCGATCACGAGCCGGTCAGGACTCGGCCCGGCGCCGCTGCCCGGCAGGCGTCGCGATTCGAACCAGCCCGCCGGCGACAGCATGCGCGTCGACTCGACGAAATCATCGATGTGCGTGTGGTTCGTCGCGTAGTGTCCGCCGGAGCGCGTCGCCACCCAGCCGCCGACCGTCGACCACGGAAAGCTCTGCGGGAAATGTCGCAGCGTGAGGCCAAGCGGGCGCAGTGCCGCTTCGAGATCGGGGCCGAGGATGCCGGCCTCGAAGCGCCCGGCGCGCGAGACCTCGTCGATTTCGAGTACGCGGTTCAGGTTGTCGAGATCGATCGTTACCGCGCCGTCGCATTGTGACGGTACGTTCACCCCCCACACGACCGAGGTGCCACCGCCGTACGGGATCGCGGTGTGGCCGTGCGCGTCGCACCACGCGAGCGTGGCTTCGAGTTCGTCTTCCGTGCGCGGGTGCGCAACCGCATCGGGCGGATTGATGAATTCGCCGCGCAACGCGGCGAGCAGTTCGAGCGGGTGGCCACCGTACGTATGCACGAGGCGATCGACGTGATCGTCGTTCACCCAGGCCTGCAGTTTCGCCGGTATCGATACGCGGCTCGCACGCAGTTCGATGGTGTCGATGTCGGGCACCGGTGGCGGGTCGACCACCGCGCCGAGGCGCGCACTGAGTTTGCGCGCCGCTTCGCTGCGTGCCGCGAAGTCGGGCTCGTCCGAGACATAACCCCAGGTCCAAAAGCTCCGTCTTTCTTCGCGCGCGGCCATCACCAGTCCTCGTACAGGAAGTGTGCAGAATAGGCGATTCGATCGCCGGCGACAAAATGCCTGCGGTTCTTGTGGCGACCGGGGGCCACAGTTATCGTTACCCACTGGCTTCACGCGCTACCACCGGTTCCGGTAACCATCATGGAATTTCACTTTTTCGAGGAACTCGCGACCATCCTCGGCGCGGCACTGCTCGTCGCAATCCTGTTTTCCCGCCTGCGCCTGCCGTCGATCATCGCCTACATGGTGGCCGGCGCGATCATCGGGCCGCAGCTGCTCGGCTGGGTCGAACCCGCCGGTTTCACGCTGATTGCGGAGTTCGGGGTCGTGTTCCTGTTGTTTTCACTCGGGCTCGAGTTTTCGTTGCCGCGCATGGTCGCGCTGAAGCGACCGGTGTTCGGACTCGGCGGCGCCCAGGTCTTTTTCACGACCCTGATCTTTGCGCTCACGGTGTATTGGTGGGGCGCGACCCTCGAAGCGGCGATCGTGATCGCCGGGGCGCTCGCGCTGTCGTCCACCGCGATCGTGACCCGCGAGCTTGCTGCGTTACAGCAATTCGATTCGCGTTACGCCCAGCTCGCGATCGCGGTTCTGCTGTTCCAGGATCTGATCGCGGTCGTTTTTCTGATCCTCGTCCCGATCCTCGGCGGTACCGCGGATACCGGCATCGCGCAGCAACTCGGCAGCGCGCTCGTCAAGGGTGCGCTGCTGCTCGTATTACTCATGAGTGTCGGCAAGTGGTTGTTGCCGCGGGTTTACCACGAGGTCGCGCGTACGCGTTCCGACGATGTGTTTGTGCTCACGACGCTCGTCATTGCGCTACTCGCGGCCTGGCTCACGCACACGTTTCAACTGTCGATGGCGCTCGGGGGATTCGTGATCGGCATGATGCTCGGGGAAGGGCCGTTCCGGCATCGCATCGACATCGAGATCCGCCCGTTCAAGGACGTTCTGCTCGGGCTGTTTTTCGTCACGATCGGCATGGGGATCGATCTCGGGGTCGTCACGCAATACGGACTTCGTATTACGCTGTTCACCGCCGCGCTGATCGTGATGAACGTCATCGTCGTCACGGTGCTCGCGCGTCTCATGGGCGAACGTCGTGGTGCGGCGCTGCGCGTGGGTATTACGCTCGCGCAGGCGGGAGAATTCGGGCTCGCCCTGATCGTCGTCGCCCAGTTGCACGGAGTGCTGCCGGTGGAACAGGCATCGTTCGTCCTCGCGATCGCGGTCCTGAGCATGTTCATTTCGCCGCTGCTGATTCGTTTCGTCGATCCGATCGCCGAACGGATCCTCGCTTACTGGCCTGACGCCCCGCGTGAAGAGGAGGAGCCGGAGCCGCTCGTCGAGCACAACGGCGGACACGTGATCGTCGGCGGTTTCGGGCGGGTCGGGCAGACGCTGGCGCGTCTGCTCGAACGCAACGACATCGCCTACACCGCGATCGAAAACAACGCGGAGGTCGTGCGGCGTCAGCGGCGGCGCGGTGCCAATGTCGTGTTCGGCGATTGCAGTGATCCGCGGATACTCGCGCAATGTCACATCACGAATGCGCGTCTCGCGATCCTGACGTTCTCGTCCGCGGCCGCCGCGAAGTTCACGATCGAGCAGATCCGTGACGAGGGCATCGTCACCCCGATCATCGTGCGGTGCCACGAAAACTCGGATTTCGACGAACTGATCAGCCTCGGCGCCGACCGGGTCGTGCCGGAGATGCTCGAGAGCAGTCTCATCATCGGCGGGCAGATGCTCACGTTTCTCGGCCTCGACGAGGCCGAGGTAAACCAGCAGATCAACGATTTGCGGCTGACTCATCGTGACAACTAGCGCCGGGCTGCGCGGCCTGGGCACGGTGACGGCGGGCGCGAATGTACTTGCGCTCAGCGCGGGGGCCGCTATCGTCCCCGGTTCGTCAATCACCCTTTGAGAGTGCTTATCCCATGGCAAGAATCGTTCGTTTTGATCAACCCGGTGGCCCGGAGAATCTGAAGATCGTCGAGGAAGCGCCGGCCGAACCCGGCGCCGGCGAAGTCCAGGTTGACGTCAGGGCCGCGGGCCTGAACCGCGCCGAATACCTGTTCCTGCAGGGTCAGTATTTCGAGCAACCCCGATGCCCGTCGCGGATCGGGGTCGAAGGGTCCGGCGTCATCACGGCGGTCGGCCCGGGGGTGACGGATTACGCCGTCGGCGACGAAGTGTCGATCACGCCGAACATGTCGCCGGCGAAGTACGGGGTGATTGGCGAAACCGCGCTCGTGCCGGTGGCGGCACTCGCGCCGAAGCCGGACGGGATGACGTTCGAACAGGCCGCGGCGGTCTGGATGGCGTATCCGACGGCTTATGGCGGCCTCGTCGAGGTGGGCGGTCTGACGAAAGGCGCGGGCCAGGTTGTCGTCATATCCGCGGCGAGTTCGAGCGTGGGTCTGCCGGCGATTCAGATCGCGAAGGCGTTCGGTGCAACCGTGATCGCAACCTCGCGCAGCCGCGCGAAAGCGGATCCGATCATGGCCGCGGGTGCCGACCACCTGATCGCGACGGGGGAGGAGAACTTCGCCGCGCGGGTCATGGAGATCACGAACGGCGCCGGCTTCGATATTGCGTTTGACCCCGTCGCCGGCGATTTCCTCGGCGCGCTCGCCGAGGGTGCCGCGATCGAAGCCACGATCGTCGAGTACGGCGCCCTGTCGATGGCCGAGACGCCGTTTCCCCTGTTTCCCGCGATCGGCAAGGGCTTGCGCGTGTGCGGCTTTCACCTCGTCTACAACCTGTTCCAGTACCCCGATCGCACGCAACGTGCGCTCGCCGAACTCGGCGCGGGTTTCGCCAGCGGGGTCTACACGCCGGTCATCGATCGGGTGTTCGCGCTCGCCGACGTGGCCGCCGCGTACCGCCACATGGAAGGCAATCAGCAGATCGGGAAAATCATCGTCGCCGGCGAATAGGGCGCGGCAAAACCGCGCGGACGCCGGACCCGACACGAGGGTCCGGCGTACCGGCGATTGCCGTTACAGGTGTTTTGCGTAATCGTCGAGCAGTTTCAGCACGACGTCCGGTCCTTCGGACGGCAGCGGCAGGATGCCGCGAACCGCGCCCTTGTCGGAATGTTCCTTGACCTGGTCGGCGTCGAAGCCCATCGCGTAGAACATGCCGATGGAAACGCTGGCGGGGTCGCGACCGATGGCCTCGCAGGCCTTTGCGATTTCGGCTTTGCCGCCGTCGAAATCGTAAGCGCCACCGAGCGGCATCCAGCCGTCGCAGAATTCCGCGATGTGCGCGGCGGTTTTCGGTCCGGCCGCGCCGCCCATGACCACCGGTAGCCGTTTTTGCACCGGCTTCGGCCACGCCCAGCTCTTCTCGAACTGAATCGTCTCACCCGAGAAACTCGCTTCGTCCTGGGTCCACAGCTCGCGGCACAAAAGGATGTTTTCGCGCAGGATCGCGCGGCGCTTCTTGTAATCGAGTCCATGATTGCGCATTTCCTCGACACACCAGCCGTAGCCAACCCCGAGTTCGAAGCGGCCGTTCGAAATCATGTCGAGGCTCGCTACTTCCTTCGCGAGCCAAATCGGATCGCGCTGGGCGACGAGCGTGATGCCGGTGCCGAGTCGCAGTTTCCCGGTAACCGCGGCACACGCGGCCAGCGCGACGAACTGGTCATGCGAGCGCCAGTACATTTCCGGCAGCGGCGGTGCGTTTTTCATGCCACCCCACGGGGTTTCCCGGCTCGTCGGGATATGGCTGTGTTCAGGAAACCAGAGCGATTCGAATCCGCGCGCCTCGACTTCCTTCGCGAGTTGTACGGGTTGAATCGATTTGTCGGTCGGAAAAATCATTACGCCTAGGTCCACGGGCATCCTCCTCATTTCGCTCGATGCGATGTTCTGTTGGGACCGCGCAGCGTAGCCCGATTGCCGTCGCAGGCATAGCATCCGCTCGCGCGTCCGGCGGGTCGCGGGCACGCGGCGGTTCAGGCTGCATTTAGAAATCTCCGGGTAAATTAGCGGGTGTGCTCGCCGCCCGGGATCGCGTCCGACTCAAGGATCCGCGGTTCGCGGTCGATAGACACATCGTCAACGGTGACCATGGTCACAGACGCAGCCCGTCGGCGCCCTAACGGCTTGTTCCCGCAGTGGACTCGTGTACGATTGCGATCCGATAGTAGGCACTTCAATCGAGTTAGGAGAGAGAAAAGATGAATAAGGTCGTTATCGCTTTAGTTGCAAGCGCCGCGTTCGGACTGTCGTCCCAGGCTTTTGCTGAAGACGCAACGAAGATGGAACGCGCCGGTGAAGGTGTCGTAGAAACCGTCACGTCGCCCGGACAGATTGTCGAGGGTGTTGCTGAAGACGCCGAGAAACACGGCCCGGTGGTTGGCACGGTTACCGGTACGGTCAAGGGCACGGCGAAAGCTGCCTCGCAGGCAGTCACGGGCGCAGCCAAGGTTGGCGTCGGCGCTGTTGAAACAATTCTGAGCCCCGTCACCGGCGAATAATTATCGCCGCTTCGGTGCCGCGAAACCCGCGGCGCTGAACGCGACCAGGGTATTAAGGCCGAGCATTACGCTCGGCCTTTTTTATTTCCGGCGGCAAACATTGCGTGCGAGGACGGCAGCTGCACCCGTGCGCTAGGATAAGGCGATGGCGCAAGCGCTCTGGCAATTCTGGATCGATCGCGGCGGTACGTTTACGGACATCGTGGCGTCCCGTCCCGATGGCTCGCTCGTTACGCACAAGTTGCTGTCGGAAAACCCGGAACGCTACCGCGACGCGGCGCTGCAGGGCATTCGCGACCTGCTCGGCCTCGCGGCGGACGAGCCGATCCCGGGCGAACGCATCGACGTCGTAAAAATGGGGACGACGGTCGCGACGAACGCACTGCTCGAACGCAAGGGCGAGCGCACCGTGCTGCTCACGACCGCGGGTTTTCGCGACGGCCTGCGGATCGGCTATCAGAATCGCCCCGATCTGTTCGCCCGCCACATCGTCTTGCCGGAGCTGTTGTACGAGCGGGTCGCCGAAGTTCGTGAACGCATCGCCGCGAACGGCGAAGTCCTGCAGGCTCTCGACGAAGACGCCGTGCGGGTGGCTCTCGAGAGCGCGCTCGGCGACGGGATCCGCTCCGTCGCGATCGTGTTCATGCACGGCTATCGCTACCACGCGCACGAAACGACAGCCGCGGCAATCGCGCGCGACGTCGGCTTCAGCCATGTTTCCGTGTCGCATGTCGCGAGCCCGCTCATGAAATTCGTCAGCCGGGGCGATACGACCGTGGTCGATGCGTACCTGACCCCGATCCTGCGCCGTTACGTCGACTCGATCGCGAGCGAACTGAACGGGGTGCGGCTCATGTTCATGCAGTCGCACGGCGGGCTCACGCAGGCGGCGCTGTTCCAGGGCAAGGACAGTATTCTTTCCGGTCCGGCCGGCGGGGTGGTCGGGGCCGTGCGTACGAGTGAACAGGCGGGCTTCGACCGCATCATCGGTTTCGATATGGGCGGCACGTCGACGGACGTGTCGCATTACGCGGGTGAATTCGAACGCGCGTTCGATACGAAAGTCGCCGGGGTGCGCATGCGGGTGCCGATCCTGCGGATCAACACGGTCGCCGCGGGCGGCGGCTCGCTGCTGCATTTCGACGGCCTGCGCCTGCGCGTGGGCCCGGATTCCGCCGGCGCGGACCCGGGACCGGCGTGTTATCGCCGTGGCGGTCCGCTCGCGGTCACCGACTGCAACGTCATGCTCGGCAAGATCCTGCCGCAATATTTCCCGCACACATTCGGGCCCGGCGCCGACGAGCCGCTCGACGCCGGGGTCGTGCGCGCGAAGTTCCGCGAACTCACGCTGACGGTGAACGCCGCGACCGGCACGACGCATTCGCCGGAATCGCTGGCCGAGGGGTTTCTGCGCATCGCCGTCGGGAATATGGCGAACGCGATCAAGGAGATCTCGGTCCAGCGCGGTTACGACGTGACGGCGTACGCGCTCAGTTGTTTCGGCGGGGCGGGTGGTCAACATGCGTGCCTCGTTGCCGATGCGCTCGGCATGACGAAGATCGTGATGCATCCGTTCGCGGGCGTGCTGTCGGCCTATGGTATGGGGCTCGCCGCGATCCAGGCGATCCGCGAGCGCGCCGTCGAGCGCGCGCTCGATGAGTTGCCGGCCGTTGCGCTCGCGGCGATCTGGGATGAACTTGGCGCCGCGGCCGGCGACGAATTGAGCGCCCAGGGCATCGCGCCCGCCGCGATGACGTTCAACCGGCGCGCGTACGTGCGCTACGCGGGCTCGGACAATGCGCTGATCCTCGACCACGCGGATCGGTCCGACATCCGTGCGTCGTTTGAGAGCGCCTACCATGCGCAGTTCGGCTTTGTCATGGGCGAGACCCCGCTCGTGGTCGAGGCGCTCGCGATCGAGGCCACGAGTGGCGGCAATGCACCGCCGCTTGCCGTGAACCCGGCGGTGACCGGCGCGCAGACCGAACCACCGCGACCGGTCGATCAAACGCCGGTATTCCTCGACGGCGCGGGGCACGCGGTGCCGGTGTACCTGCGCGATGCGTTCGCGCCGGGGCAGCGCATTGCCGGCCCCGCGATCATTATCGAGGATACGGCCACGGTCATCGTCGAGCCGGGCTGGGATGCGGCGCTGCTCGCGGACGGGTCGCTCGTCCTCACCCGGGTGCAGGCACTCGAGCGCGAACGCAAGATCGGCACGGACGCCGATCCGATCATGCTCGAAGTGTTCAACAACCTGTTCATGTCGATCGCCGAACAAATGGGCGCGGCGCTGCAAAACACGGCCGTGTCGGTGAACATCAAGGAACGGCTCGATTTCTCGTGTGCCGTGTTCGATGCACACGGGGCGCTGATCGCTAACGCCCCGCACATGCCGGTGCATCTCGGCTCGATGGGTGAAAGCGTTGGTCACGTCATCGCGGCGCGTGGCAACGGGCAAAAACCGGGCGATGTGTTCGTGTTGAACGACCCGTACCACGGTGGCACCCACCTGCCCGACGTGACCGTGGTCACCCCGGTATTCCGGTTTGATCACGGCGATGCCGCGAATGAGGTGCTGTTCTACGTCGCCTCACGCGGACACCACGCCGACATCGGCGGTTCCACCCCGGGTTCGATGCCGTCCGACAGCCGCTCGATCGACGAGGAGGGGGTGCTCATCGACAACTTCCTGCTCGTCGAACACGGCGAATTCCGCGAGGCCGCGTTGCGCGAACTGCTCGGCCGTGAACCGTACCCGGCGCGTAACCCCGCGAACAACATCGCGGATCTGAAAGCGCAGGTCGCGGCGAACAACAAGGGCGTGCGCGAACTCCGGCGCATGGTCGATCATTTCGGTCTCGACGTCGTCCAGGCCTACATGCAGCACGTGCAGGACAATGCGGAAGAAGCCGTGCGCCGCGTGCTCGGGGTACTCGAGTCGTGCGCGTTCCGCTATCCGATGGACGACGGCAACGCGATCGCGGTGCAGATCGACGTCGACCCGGATGCGCGCTCGGCGACGATCGATTTCTCCGCCAGCGCGGCGCAGACGGCGACGAACTTCAACGCACCGGCGGCCGTGTGTCGTGCGGCCGTGTTGTACGTGCTGCGCACCCTGGTCGATGACGACATCCCGATGAACGACGGTTGCCTGAAACCGGTCACGATCATCGTGCCGCGCGGCTCGATGCTGAACCCGAACCCGCCGGCCGCGGTGGTGGCCGGGAATGTCGAGACCTCGCAATGCATTACGGATTGTCTCTACGGCGCGCTCGGGGTGATGGCCGCGGCGCAGGGCACGATGAATAATTTCACGTTCGGCAACGCGCAGTATCAGTACTACGAAACGATCTGCGGCGGTTCCGGCGCCGGCCCGGATTTTGACGGCACGGACGCCGTGCATACGCACATGACGAATTCACGCCTGACCGATCCCGAAGTGCTCGAGTGGCGTTTTCCCGTGCGCCTCGAACGCTTCGACATTCGCCACGGCAGCGGCGGCGCGGGACGTCATCGGGGTGGCGACGGGGTGGTGCGGGAGATCCGGTTTCTCGAACCCGTGACGGTGTCGATCCTGTCGGGTCATCGCAGCGTGCCACCGTATGGCATCGCCGGCGGGGAGCCGGGGGCGGTCGGGCGTAACGTATTGTTGCGTGCGAACGGCGAGGAAGTGCTGTTGGCGGCGACGAGTCGCTGTGAACTCGAAGCGGGTGATCGGATCGTGATCGAAACGCCCGGGGGCGGCGGTTACGGCGAGGCGTAACCGCCGGGGCGGTAGCGGGCTTGCCGGCTCAGGCGCGGCGGCGGCGGACGGCGCCGAGTGGCAGCAATGCGCCGAGCATGAGCAGGGCGGCGCCGGGTAACGGGACCGCGGTTGCGGCCGCGACGACGAGTACTGGTGAAATGTTTACGAAGGGCTTGTTGTTGATGTCGTAGAGCACGTTCGAATCCACGAGCAGATCCGTGATTTGTACCAGGGTCAGTGCATTCCGTCCGTTTTTGATCGTCCGGTTCATCAGGTTGTCGCCGTCCGTGTGGTCGAGGCCGAAGACATGGCCGAGTTCGTGCGCGATGAGTTCATCGCCGTAACCGCTGTTAGCCGCGTCGGCCGAGTCAAACACCGCGATCGCAGAGTCCGCGCAACCGGCCACGGCGCCGCTGGCGCCACACCACGAAATCGTATCGACAAAAAACAGCCGCACGGTCGTGTTCGGCAAGCCGAGCAGGTCGTTTTTCAGCAGGTTGAACTCGGTCTCGGAACTCAGGTTCAGCAGGTCGGGCGCGACGTACTGGATAGTCGGTCCGATGCGCAGGTCGATAGGATCCGCGAAACCACTCTGGGCAAAAATCGATTCGACGGCCGCTTCGTGCAGCGTCACCATAGCAGACCACGCAGGGCACGACAGGCTGGCCAGGAGCAGGGCCACGGCCGCGTGAATCAAGGGGGTTCGTCCGCCGTTTCGCGGCGTAAAATCGCGTTGCATCGTCACATCCGTCCTGTTTTATCTTTATTCGAATACTGCCTGGCGGGATGATTCTGATGCCGTCCCATCCAGAGCCTGCAGTATAGGGCGGTGCGTGACGGCGAGCACACTTTCGGGCGTGCTTACGGTCGGTTTTTGTGGCGTAGCTCTCATAGATTGCTCCGCGCGATCGCTTTCTCGCGGAACTCTCGCGTCTCGGTGCACGGCATCGGTGCGCGGCACCGAATTAGTGCTACTGCGCGGGGTCGAATTGCGGCGCTCATGGCAACCGGTCCATGACGGTTCCGCCGGTATGATTCAGTAACGTCTCGGTGGCCGGATGTCAGGATCGCCTGGCGTCGCGACCACGAGCACGGGCACGATTTCGATGTAGCGTCCGCGCTCATCACGCTGCACCCACAACGGTCCGGAATCACTGCGGCCGACCCGGCCATTCACGATCCGGGTGGCCTGCGCCGGGGTCAGCTCGTCGCGCCCGTTCGCCATCGACGGGTTCATCAGATTGCGGCCGCCCGTATGACCGTTGCCGAGGAAGATGTGCGCAAGCTCATGCGCCATCAGTTCATCAACGCCCTGCCGCTCCGGGTTACCGCGCACTTTTTGCGCGTCCAGCACGACGATTGTCGAATTCGTGCAGCCGCCGATCCCGCGCCGCTTCGGCCTGCCGCAAAAGCCGATCCGGTCGACGAAAAACATGCGGATCGTGGTCACCGGAAAGCGCTCGATGTAGGTGAAGCGCAGGCGTTCGTAGTCCGCTGCCGAATCGATGTCGAGCAGTTCCGGAGCCACGAGTTCGACCGGTTCGAGGAAGCGGATATCGATTGGACTCGTGCCGAAGCTCGCCTGCGCAAAGATCTCGTCGAGGCGGGTCTCGAACAGCGTGATCGACGCCGCCGCGGCCCGCTGCGCGGCGGTCGCCATGATCGCCAGCATGATGGCGAGCAGACTCGATTGAATCCTCATAGGCATGCTTCCCCTGACGTCGCGATGACGCCGTGGTTCAGTTTTCCGTCGTTCGAGGGTCATGATTCTACCGGCGAACGGCGGCCTGTCGCGCCACACGCGTGCCCCCGGGTCGCGACATGACCTCGGCTGCCGGCGGCGTTACGATGTGCGTCGCCATTGCATAAAAACAACCCCGGGGAGCACACACATGAGCGACGATAAAAAAGCAAAGGGTGAAGCCGTCATGGAACGCCTGTTCGGATCACCGCCGACCGCGTTGCCGTTTCCGGAGCGTTTCAGTCAATACACGATCGAACACCTGTTCGGCGATGTGTGGCAGGGCGAGGCGCTCGCCCTCGAGGAACGCTCGCTCGTCACGTGCGCCGTGCTCACGGCGCTCGGCCGTGAGCCGGAGCAGAAAGTGCATTTCACGGGGGCGAAGAATCTCGGCATACCGCGTGCGAAAATCGAGGAAATGATCACGCACATCGCGCATTACGGCGGCTGGCCGGTTGCGGTGGGCGCGCTGCGCAGCCTGAACGAGGTGTGGCCGGAACGTGAGTGATCGCGGCGGTAGCGGCCGTTTGTTGCCTCGGTGCGGCGCCGCCGAATACCATTGGCGGCCCGCACGCAAATTGCTGCACCCTCGGGGTAACACATGATCGAACCCGCCACACTGGACGCCGCCGGCCTCGCGGCCGCCGCGGTCACTGTCGAGAAGGGCAACATCTTCGACGACTTCACCGTCGGCCAGGTGTTCGAACACCACTGGGGCCGCACGCTGACGCAGGCGGAAAACGCGCTGTATTCGACGCTGACGCTGCATTACAACCCGCACTACTTCAACCGCGACTACGCCCAAGCGCATGGCCACGCGGACATCCTGCTGAACCCGCTGCTCATCTTCAATACGGTGTTTGGTCTCAGCGTCGAGGATTTGAGCGAAGCGGGCATGGGCCCGTTTCTCGGGGTCGAGGAACTGACCCATCATCGCCCCGTGCTCGCGGGCGCGACGCTCACCGCGAAAAGCACGGTCACGGACAAGCGCGATACGAAGAAGTGGCCGGACTTCGGCATCGTCACGTGGCACACGGAAGGTTTTCAGTCCGACGGCGCGCGCGTGATCGATTTCAAACGCTCGAACCTGATCCGGCGCAGCCGATGAGCGCGTCCGAAAATCGCTTCATGACCGAAGAGCGCGTGATGATCCGCGACGTCGCGCGCGAATTCACGATGAACGAAGTGTTGCCAATCGCGAACGAGCTCGACCCGGTGCAGGGTGAAATCCCGGGCAGCCTGCGCGACAAGCTCGCGGACATGGGTTACTTCGGCATTCGCCTGCCGGAGGAATACGGCGGCAGCGGGCTCGGTTGTTTCGAGTATTGCCTCATCGCCGAGCAACTCGCGCGCGGCTGGATGAGTGTCGCGAGTTTGATTGCACGCGGGAACGGCACGCTCATGATCGATCTGCTGAACGAAGACCAGCGTCGCGCGATCCTGCCGCGGGTGGCGCGCGGCGAGTATCTCGCGGCGATGTCGCTGTCGGAACCGGATACGGGTTCCGATCTCGCCTCGATCTCCTGCCGCGCCGAACGCGACGGCGACGAGTGGGTGATCACGGGCAATAAATACTGGTGTACGTTCGCCGACGGCGCGGACTACATCGTACTGTTCGCGCGTACGTCGCCATCGCCCGACGATAAACGCCGCCACCTCGGCATCAGTACATTCCTGATCGACAAGGAGCGCGGCAAATTACCGGACGGGGTGCACGGCAGCGACATCCCGAAGATCGGTTACTTCGGCTGGAAAACGTGGGAACTCGCGTTCGATGGTTTCCGCCTGCCACTCGATGCGCAGATCGGCGAGGAGGGCAAGGCGTTCTACGCACTCGCGAAAGGACTCGACGAAGCGCGCGCACATACGGCCGCGCGCTCCATCGGTCTCGCCCAGGGCGCACTCGAAGACGCGACGGCCTACGCCCAGGAACGCATGCAGTTCGGTAAACCGATCGGCGAGTTCCAGGCCATCCGCTTCAAGCTCGCGCACATGGCGAGCGAAATCGAAGCCGCGCGACAGTTGCTGCATTTCGTCTGCGACCGCATCGACCAGGGCGAGCGCTGCGACAAGGAGGCCTCGATGGTGAAGTATTTTGCCAGCGAGATGTCCGAGCGCGTGACGAGCGAAGCGCTGCAGATCCTCGGCGGCGCCGGCTACACGAAGCTGCATGCGGTGGAACGTTACTGGCGCGACGCGCGGCTGACGAAGATCTTCGAAGGCACCTCGGAGATCCAGTTGCGTATCATCTCGGACCACCTGCTCGGCAAACCCGCGAGCTGATCCGGACACGCGCAATGGCCAAGGCAAACGATACGACCCGTTATTTCGAAGACTTCACGGAAGGCGAGATCCTGAAGCACGCGCGGGGCAAGACGCTGACGGAAATGGACCAGGTGCTGATCACGAATCTCGTCATGAACACGGCCTCGGCGCATTTCGATGAAGCGATTATGGTCGACCACATGTTCAAACAACGCGTCGCGTTCGGCGGCGTGACGATTTCGATGATCATCGGCCTCGCCGCGCAGGATACGGCGGAGAACGCGCTCGCGGAGCTGAACCTCGACAACATCCGGCTGAAAAACCCGGTGTTTCACGGCGATACGCTGTACGCGTACAGCCAGGTCACGGACAAAAGCGACGCCGATCGCGACGACGCGGGCATCGTGCAGTTCCATCACTGGGGTGTGAACGCGAAGGACCAGATCGTGTTCGAAGGCGACCGGCGCGTCTTGCTGAAACGGCGCAGTCACTGGGTGAACGTGGACTGATCGCGAGCTTTATTCCAAACCATCAGGTCAGGCCCGAACCGAGGAGTTTCCCGCATCATGCGACCACACGACAAACCGGCAAGAATCCGCCGCTGCGAACTCGCGGTGCCCGGCAGCAGCGAGAAAATGATGGCGAAGGCCGCGGCCATGGATCTCGATTACGTCTTCCTCGATCTCGAAGATGCCGTCGCGCCGTCGGAGAAAGTCGCCTCGCGGCAGAAAATCGT
>CAXBJY010000010.1:0-95777 GCA_963976285.1 uncultured Gammaproteobacteria bacterium | reverse complement strand
GGAAGATTATCGAACCCAAGGCTTCTCGTCTGACCTCGCTCTTCGAAAAATTAAACAAGCCCGCGCCAGGCGGGCTGTTTTAATTTGGCGGAGAGAGAGGGATTGATTCGCAAACGAAGACTCGTTTGCTCACCCCTGCGGGGCGCACTACGTGCGTCTAATCTTCCGCTGGAAGATTATCGAACCCAAGGCTTCTCGTCTGACCTCGCTCTTCGAAAAATTAAAAAAGCCCGCACCAGGCGGGCTGTTTTAATTTGGCGGAGAGAGAGGGATTCGAACCCTCGATACGGGGTTACCGTATACACACTTTCCAGGCGTGCGCCTTCAACCACTCGGCCACCTCTCCGTTTTGTTTATCTGCTCTGTCGCGTTCTTGCCGTTACCTGTCGCTGCTGAGAGGGATTGATGCGAAAACGAAGATTCGTTTTCTCACCCCTGCGGGGCGCACTGCGTGCGTCAAATCTTCCTGCGGAAGATTTTCGAACCCTCGATACGGGGTTGCCATTTGCACACTTTCCGCAGCCGCGCCTTCAACCACTCGGCCACCTCTCCGTTTTGTTCGTCTGCCAATCTACTGCTTTCTGTCACCTATCGCTGTCGAGAGGGATAGATTCGAAAACGAAGTCTCGTTTTCTCACCCCTGCGGGGCGCACTGCGTGCGTCAAATCTTCCTGCGGAAGATTTTCGAACCCTCGATACGGGGTTGCCATTTGCACACTTTCCGCAGCCGCGCCTTCAACCACTCGGCCACCTCTCCGTTTGTTTATCTGCTCTGTCGCGTTCGCGCTGTTACCTGTCGCACCCGGGAGGGATTGACGCAAAAAGGGTCGTGCGGCGTTGCCGATGCCGCTTCGCGAGGGCGGAGTTTAAAGTATCAGCGCCGATTGCGCTATTTCACCGGCCGCGGCGGGCCGTGGGCGCGGGAAATCAGGCGGCGGACCGGCGCTGGGCCATATGGCTCAGGAGTTCGACTTCACCGCGGCCGAGATCGCAAATATCGGCGATCTCGTCGATCCCGAGCCCCTGCGCGACGAGTTTGTGCACGCGCTCGAACGCGGGTTGCACGGCCGGGGTCCGATTCAAATCGAGAACGTCGATTTTCTTCAGCAGGCTGTGCTGTTTCTCGTCGTGCGATTTCACCATCTCGCCGATATTCTGTGAACAATTCAGCAGCGCCGCCACATCGTTCGCGAGCGTCTCGCGATCCGCGCGCTCGGCGCGAATGAGACGGCGCAGGCGACGCAATTCCGTGGCCTGGTGGTACAGGGCCGCGCCGAGGCCCGCGGTAATGGCACCGAGGAGGATTTCAATCGAGTACGCGCTGAATTCAAGCATAGGTGTCTATCCCGTTCGTATCGTCATCGCTGTCGTCGTCGCGTTTACGCCGCTTGCGCGGCACCTTGCGTGCGTCCTCGTGCTTGTCTGCTTCCCGCTCGACCTTGCGCGTTGGCTGCACGACGGGGATCTGCTGGATACGCTTAATATCCATTCCGACACCCCGCTCGCGGCCTCGCCGGCGCCGGGAACCTCATTGACGCGCCGGCTTGCGGCACGGAAACTGGCTGTACCTGTCGCACGGGTTAACCTCCTTGCCGCTCAAACGGCGTCAAGAACCCGACAGCGTTTCACGTTCAGAGTAAGTAAAGCATTCTTCGTGCCAGAATGGCGCGAGCGGCGGCCAATCACAGGATATCGAGCGCTTCCGGAAGTTCGGTGATGCGCTGCAGCGTCTGGGCCGGCAAGGATTCAACCCGGTTCACGGCATCGGCGACCGGTTGACCGCCGTCGACCGTTTCATGTTTCGCCACGGCAACAACGACCCGCCGGTTCGCGCGCCGACCATCGGGTTCGGAATTGTCCGCCACCGGATGAAATTCGCCGTAACCGATCGCCGACATGATGGCCGGGTCGATACCCGTGGCCGCGAAGCGGTCGACGAGCGCGGCCGCACGCGCCGCCGACAAGCCCCAGTTCGAACCGTAGCGCCCGCCGTCCAACGGTACGTTGTCGGTGAAGCCCTCGACCCGGATCGGTGTCTCCACGCCGCGCAGCGCGGCGCCCATCGTCGCGATAACCGGGGCCGCGGCGTCCGTGAGTTCGGCGCGCCCGGAGGCAAACAGCAACTCGCTCGGGAGTTCCACCACGAGCCACATCTGTCCATCGCGTACAACGACGGATTCGTCTTCGATAAACGGCGCGAGTGCCTGGCTCATGCGCTCGCCAAGCGGTGCGCCGGCGTCGATGTCGAGCGGCTTTACGTCGAGTTCGAAGCGTTCCTCGTCCTGTTCGAGTGCCACTTCAGCGAGCGTATCGGCGTCCGCGGGTTCCGCCGCCGGCGGCGGCGTACCGCCAAGGTCGATCGGCACCGGACGGTGCGCGGGTTCGTTGAACACCGTGGTCATCGTGTCCGACAAGACCCGAAACTTGCCGTCGTTGACGGATGAAATCGAATACATGACGACGAAGAACGCAAACAGCAGCGTGATGAAATCCGCGTACGACAGGATCCAGCGCCCGGTGTCGTCACCGTCATCGAGCAGCCGTTGGCGCGCGCGCATCTTCTCCAGCTGGCTCAATGGATCAGACCCTGCAGGCGCGATTCGACAATCCGGGGGTTTTCGCCTTCCGCGATCGCAATCATGCCGACGACGATCATTTCCTGTTCGCGAGATTCTTCGCCGATCAGCGCCTTCAGCTTGTTACCGGCCGGAATGAACATGAGATTCGCCAGCCCGACCCCGTAAATCGTCGCGACGAACGCAACCGCGATCCCCTCGCCGAGCAGGGATGGCTCGCTCAGGTTGTTCATGACGTGGATCAGCCCAATCACGGCGCCGAGGATGCCGAGTGTCGGCGCGTATCCCCCCATGCCGTCATACACCTTCGCGGCCTGCAGGTCGCGCATTTCGCGCGCCGCGGAATCGAGTTCGAGCGTTTCACGGATGATTTCCGGTTCATTACCGTCGATCAACAGCTGCAGGCCCTTGCGCGCATAGTGGTTCGGTACTTTCTGTACGATGTTTTCGAGCCCGAGCAAGCCGTCCTTGCGCGCGATCCGGCTCCACTGGACGAGTTCTTTTTGCGTTCTTTCGAGTTCCCGCGGCGGCGGCACGAAGATCCACTTCAACATCGCGAGCGCGCGCACGAAGACCGGTAACGGTGATTGCAGCATCGTCGCCCCGATCGTGCCCCCGACGACGATAAGTATGGCCGGTCCGTTGACGAGCATACCGACGTGTCCGCCTTCGAGATGCTGGCCGAACAGAATCGCCGCAACGGCGAGCAGAATGCCGAAAATACTGAGGAAATCCATCAGCCGAGGGCATGTCCGGACGCGCCGGCTGCAGCGCCCGAGAGGGTCGGGGAATGGTCGCGAGGACGGTGTGTACTCATACCACCGTTATCGTCCGTACGGCGAATTGGTTGAGCCCCGCGCCGCGGTTTCGCGGCGCCCGGACTGCCCGGCGGTTCAGGCCACCGCGAGGCGTTCGAACACTTGATCGATATGGTCGCGCAGCGTTTCCTGCGAGAACGGTTTCACGATGTAACCGTTGACCCCGGCCTCGGCGGCGGCGAGGATTTGATCGCGCCGGGCTTCCGAAGTCACCATGAGGATCGGCAGCTGCGCGAGTTCCGGGTTCGCGCGCACGGCACGGGTCAATTCAATCCCCGTCATACCCGGCATGTTCCAGTCCGTGATCAGGAAATCGAATGACTGTGCTTCCAGCAGCGGCAGCGCGGTCAGCCCGTCGTCGGCCTCTTCGATGCGGGTGAAACCGAGTTCGCTGAGAAACGTCCGGGTAATATTCCGCATCGTCACGAAATCGTCGACGACGAGAATTTTAATCGTGTTGTCCATGCCAGTCTCCGTTGCACCCGCCCGGCGGCGCCGCGCGTTTCCTCCTAGTCGTTCGTCCAGTCCGACATCCGGCTCTTCAGTCGAATCAGCGCCTGGGAGTGAATCTGGCAGACGCGGGACTCGCTGACGCCGAGCACCTCGCCGGTCTCGCGCAGGTTCAGTTCTTCCTTGTAGTACAACGACATGACGAGGCGTTCGCGTTCCGGCAAGCCGGCGATCTCTTTCGCGAGTGCATCACGAAAATGGTCGTCTTCGACTTCTTCGAGGGGCTCGGGGATCTTCGCCGTCAGGCCCTCGGACATGCCTTCTTCTTTCGTCTGCAGGTCCTCGAAACTGAACACGCGATAGCCGCTTGCGTCCTGCAAGGTATGGTAGTAGTCGTCGAGACTCACGCCGATCCGTTCAGCCACTTCGGCGTCACGGGCGTCGCGCCCGTGCAAGGCCTCGAGTTCGGCCACAGCACGCGATATTTCGCGTACCTTGCGGTGCAAGGAACGCGGCGCCCAATCACCCTTGCGGATTTCATCGAGCATCGAGCCGCGGATCCGGATCCCGGCGTAGGTTTCGAAACTTGCCCCCTGTGACGCGTCGTAATTACGCGCGGCCTCGAGCAGACCGATCATGCCGGACTGGATGAGGTCGTCGACCTGCACCGTTGGCGGCAGGCGACTCATCAGATGGTAAGCGATGCGTTTGACGAGTGACGCGTATTTCTCCACGTACTCGTTCTGGGCGGCTGCGCTCAGCTCTGCGCTGGCGGCCTTTTTATATTTTGCTGCTCCTTTCATGCCCGGATATGCCTCCCAGTCATATCAGCCACGTCGGCCTGTATCATTCTTTCGACAAAAAATTCGAGCTGACCGCTCGCCTGACGACGCTTAGGCCATTTATCGGCCGTGCCCGCCAATTCCTTGAATGCGACCGCCGCCGGGCTCGCCGGATACCCCTCGACGAGCGGAATCCGGCGCCTGAGCGCGCTGCGGTTGTTCGTGTCGTGGGGTATCACCCCGGCTAAATCGAGCGAAACGTCAAGAAACCGATCCGTCACGTCGAGCAGTTTCGCGTACAGGCCGTAGGCCTCATCACGGCTCGACGCCTGGTTTACGAGGATCCGGAAGCGGCTGCGGCCGGTGCGCTGGTTCAGCACTTTGATCGTCGCGTAGGCATCCGTGACCGACGCCGGGTCGTTGCAGACGACGACGACCACTTCGTGCGAGGCGTCACAGAACTGCATCGTGTTCGAGGCGATACCGGCCGCGGTGTCCACGATCATGACGTCGCTGCGGGTCTCGAGCTGGCTGAAGGCATACAACAGCCCGCCCCGCTCGCGTTCACCGAGCTCCGCCATGCGCTGGATCCCCGATGCGGCCGGTACGACCTGGATCCCGCGCGGGCCCGGCACGAGTATGTCGTCGAGCCCGCAGTTGCCTTCGAGCACGTCAACGAGATTCCTGCTCGGTGTCAGCCCGAGCATGACGTCGACATTCGCGAGGCCGAGATCCGCGTCGAGCAGCGTCACGCTGCGACCGAGCGCCGCCAGTGATACCGCGAGATTGATCGAGACGGTGCTCTTGCCGACACCGCCCTTGCCGCTCGTGATCGCGATCACGCGGGTCGGGTTCGGCACCGGGGAGATGGGTATGGGGTTCGCCATAGCGAAGAGATCCTCGTTAGGGTCGCGCCGGACACGTCCGGACCGGGCAGCGACGGTCCGCAACGCGCCGGGTTGCGCCGCGCAGCGTACTCGCGTGAGTGCGCTTGCGCGGTGTCGCAAGGCCGTATCCGGCGTGTTTGGGGGCGTGTTGCCGAGTCATGATGTGTGCAACGCTTCCTTAGTTCATAAAAGCACGTTCGATCACGGAAGGGTCTTCCGGGATCGGCGTTTCATCAGCGAGTTTGAGTACGCGATCGACGAACCGGGGCGCGATCGGCGCCTCGAGATCGTCCGGTACCTGCTGGCCGGCACTCAGGTAGGCGAGCGGCAGCTCCGCCTCGATCAATGCGGACAGCGACGGCCCGAGCACCGCGGCTTCGTCGATTTTCGTCACGATGCAGCCATCGAATGGCAGGTCGGCCGCCGCATCGAGGACCCGGGTCAGGGACAAGTAATCCGTACTCGCGCCAACCACGAGGTAGTTCTGGGTGTTGCGTCCGGGCACGTCGAGGCGGGTGACGAGTTCACGCAAACGAATATCGTCGACCGGCGCGCCGGCCGTGTCGATCAGCACCAGGTCCTTGTCCTCGAGGCGTTCGAGGCAGGCATCGAGTTCGTCGTTATCGCGCGCGCTGTGCACCGCAATACCGAGCAGGCCGCCAAACACTTTCAATTGTTGTTGTGCGCCGAGGCGTTGATCATCGGTGGAAATCATCGCCACCCGCTCGGCGCCATGCGCGAGCGCATACTGCGCCGCGAGCTTGCACGCCGTCAGGGTCTTGCCCACCCCGGTTGGCCCGCACAGCGTCACCACGCCACCGGACTTCAGGATCGGATCATCGAGAACCCGCAGGCGCGACTGCAGTGCGCGCACCGCGAAACGCCATCCTTCGTCATAGCCCGCGTCATCGCCGAGATCCTCGATCAGCCGGCGACCAAGGGCCGGGACGATGCCGGCGCGCGAGAGATCACGCAGTAAGCGCGCGCGCACCGGATGGCGGGCGCCGAAATCGGACCAGGCGAGTCCCGATAGTTGTTGTTCGAGCAGGCCTTTCAGACTGCTCAACTCGCGCTGCATCTGCAGCACCGTGCCACTGTCGCTCCACAGACTCGCGCCGTTGTCACCACTGAGGGTTTGCGCCGCCACGACAACCGGTTTTTTCTCCCTGGGCGGTTGCTTCGCGGCAACCGCGGCAACCGGAGCAGGCGACGCCGCGACTTCCGCGTCCGCGTCCGCCTTCGCCGCTTCATCGACCCGTCGACGTTCGGCGCTGCGCTTGCGCGAGTTGGCTTTCGCCTGCTCGGCAAACTTCGCGACGAGTGCTTCGTCGACGTCGCCATCCGCCGTCACGAGTTCGACCCCGTTGTCGACTTTCTGGTTCGACAGGATCAGCACGTCGGGACCCTGCTGCTGGCGCACCATCTCGAGCGCGCTGCGCATGTTCGCGGCAAAATACCGGCGCACTTTCATATCACCTGCTCCTGTGGGCCGCGCCACGCTCGGGTCGCGCCGCTCATGCGCCGACGCCGCCCTGGTCGTCGCCAACCGTCGCTACGATGCGGATTTGCGTGGTCCCGGGTACTTCGTTGTAACCGAGCACGTGCAGTCCCTTGATGCTGTGGCGGGCAAAGCGCGCGATGAATTCGCGCAGGCCATCCGGCACGAGCAGGACGGACGGATTACCCGCGATTTCCTGTCGGTCGTGTGCCTGTTTCAGTGACTTCAGCATGCGATTTGCCAATCCCGGTTCAATGCTCATTCCCGTGTCGTTCATCGACTCTATGGACCGCTGCAATATCTGTTCCAACGATGGATCGAGCGTGATAACCGGCAATTCCTCCGATAAGCCATTGATTTGCTGAACAATTGCTCGTCCGAGCGCCGCGCGTACATATCCCGTCAGCGTGACGGAGTCTTGACTCTTGAGTCCGTGTTCGGACAGCACTTCGAGAATCGTGCGCACGTCACGCACCGGAACCTGCTCGCGCAGCAGGTTCTGCATGACCTTCACGACGGTGCTCAGCGGCAAGACATTCGGGATCAGATCCTCGACGAGCTTCGGCGTCACCTTCGCCAATCCGTCGAGGAGTTGCTGGACTTCGTCGTGGCCGAGGAGCTCGTGGGCGTGTTCCTGCACGATCTGGCTCATATGCGTTGCCACGACCGTACTCGCATCGACGACGGTGTAGCCGAGCGACTGCGCCTGCTCGCGCTGGTCTTCGCCAATCCACACGGCTTCGAGATTGAACACCGGATCGGTGACGACGTTGCCGCGCAATTCGCCGTATACCTGTCCCGGGTTTATCGCGAGTTCCTGATCCGGGAAGATCGACGCCTGCGCAATCGTGCTGCCGTGCATCGTGATGCGATAAACCGTCGCCTCGAGATCGAGGTTGTCGCGGATGTGTACGGCGGGCACGAGAAACCCGAGTTCCTGCGACAACTTCTTGCGCACGCCGCGCAGGCGATCGAGTAATTGGCCGTTCTGATTCCGATCGACGAGCGGAATCAGGCGATAACCCACTTCGAGGCCGAGCGCGTCGAGCGGCGCGACGTCATCCCAGGTCAGTTCCCGGTTGCTTTCCTGCGGCGGTGGCGGCGGCGGCTTCGCCACCTCGAGCGCGCGTGCCGCGACGATGCGCTGTTGCTGCCAGTAAGCGCCAAATCCGGCGGCACTGGCCGTGAGCAGGAACGCGATGTTCGGCATACCCGGGATCAGGCCCAGCAGGCCAATCAGCACGGCCGTCACCGCAAGCGCTTTCGGATCCGCGAACAACTGCTGCAGCACCTGGTCGCCGACGTCCTGCTCGGAAGACACGCGGGTTACCATGATGGCCGCCGCCGTTGCCAGAAACAGCGACGGGATCTGCGCGACGAGGCCGTCACCAATCGTCAACAGCGTAAACACGCGCATCGCCTCGCTGATGGCCATGTCGTGTTGTGCCGTACCGATCGCGAGACCGCCGATGATATTGATAAACAGGATCAGGATCCCCGCGATCGCGTCGCCGCGTACGAACTTGCTCGCACCGTCCATCGCGCCGTAAAAATCCGCTTCCTGGGTGACCTCGGCGCGGCGTTTCTTCGCCTCATCCTGGTTGATGATCCCGGCGTTCAGATCCGCGTCGATGGCCATTTGTTTGCCGGGCATCGCGTCGAGGGTGAAACGCGCGGACACCTCCGAGATGCGCCCCGCGCCTTTCGTGACGACGACGAAGTTGATAATGACGAGGATCGCGAACACGACGAAGCCAACCGTGTAGTTGCCGCCGACGACGAAATCGCCGAACGCCTGCACGACGCTGCCGGCCGCGTTCGTGCCGGTGTGACCGTTCAGCAACACGACGCGTGTGGACGCAACGTTCAGCGACAGCCGCAACAGGGTCGCGATGAGCAGAATCGTGGGGAAAGCCGCGAAATCAAGCGGTCGCCGCGAGTAGATCCCGGCCAGCAGCACGACGAGCGCGAGCGAAATATTGAACGTGAACAGAATGTCGAGCAAGAACGTCGGCAACGGCACGACCATCATCGACATGATGACGAGCAGCAACAGCGGTGTACCGATCCCGAACGATGCGAGTTGCTTCAGGCCGGGGACGCCAATCAGATTTCTAGTCAGACTTGCCACGGGTATCTAGGGCTCCGGTTCAGTACTTGAGGTCGGGAGGAATCGGCAGATCATCAAACGAGGCACTGCCGACCTTGCGGTCGTTGCGCCGCAGTTGAAAGACGTAGGCGAGTACCTGTGCCACCGCGACGTAGAGTCCGGCGGGGATCTCGCGATTCAGTTTTGTCGTATGGAAAATCGAGCGTGCGAGCGGCGGCGCTGACAGGATCGGAACCCCGCTGTTGCTCGCGACCTCGCGGATCCGGATCGCCACTTCATCGGCACCTTTCGCCACGACGCGCGGCGCCGCCATCGTCGCGCTGTCGAACCGCAGCGCCACGGCATAGTGCGTCGGGTTCGTGACGATGACATCGGCACGCGGCACCTCTTCCATCATGCGTCGATTCGCGAGTTCCTGCTGCAGCGAGCGGATCCGGCTGCGCATTTCCGGCGATCCGTCCTGTTGCTTGCTCTCGTCTTTCAGTTCCTGCCGCGTCATCTTCAGTTTGCGGCCGTATTCCCAGATCTGATAGGGCACATCGATCGCCGCGATCAGCAGCGTTGCCCCCGCGCTGAATATGAAGATGTAGACGATCAGACCGGCGGATTCCGCGAGCGCGGGAGCGGCGCCGTTCAGACCGAGGCGGTTGACGTCGTCGAAGCGCAGATACAGTGCAAACAGCGCGAATCCGAGGATCAGCACGAACTTCGCGAGTGATTTCAGCATTTCGACGATGCCGCGCATGCCGAAAACCTTGGACAAACCCTTAATCGGATCGAGCTTGCTGAACTTCGGCACGCTCGCCGCCGGATCGAACGACCAGCCGCCAACGGCCGCCGGTGCGATGAGCGCGATTACCGTGATAATGATGAAAACCGGGGTCAGCGCCGTCAGCGCCGTCAAGCCGGCATCGATCGACGCGTAATACGTATGCATCGGATCGAAGATGTCCGACCGGCTGAGCGAGAAATTCCGGGTCAGTACGTCGCGCAAGCCGGAGAAAAAATGATCCGCATTCATCGCGAAGCCCGCGACCGCGCCGAACAGGATCATCGTTGTTGTCAGTTCGCGCGAACGCGGGATATCACCTTTCTTGCGTGAATCTTCGCGTTTCTTCGGGGTCGCCTCTTCTGTACGCTCCTGGCCCGTCTGATTTTCAGCCATCGTTCACGGCCCCCCGAGCAAGGCGCGCGCGACGACGAACGCGGTGTCGAAGTTCGTCCGGATGTGCACTTCGAGCTTGTCGAACGTGAGCAGCACCATGAACGTACCGAACATGATCATGATCGGAAAGCCCACCGCGAACACATTGAGCTGCGGCGCGGCGCGCGCCATTACACCGAACGACAGGTTCACCGCGAGCAAGGCAACGACAATCGGCAGCGCGATCGCCAGCGCGCCGGAAAACAGCGTCGTGGACCATTCGAGTACGAGTTCGATCCCCTCATGGCTGATGCCACCCGTACCCGCCGGGAGGATCGCGAAACTGTCGACGATGGTCGAGATCAGCAGCAGGTGTCCGCCGAGCGAGAAAAAGATCAGGGTCGTGAAGATGATGTAGAACTGCGCGAGCACGGGCACCTGCAGTCCCGTTTGCGGATCGACGAGTGAGGCGAAGCCCAAACCCATTTGTTGCGCGACGATCTGGCCGGCGAGTTCCACCACCGTGAATACGATGCGGATGACGAGCCCGATGGCCGCGCCGATAACGACCTCCTGGATTGCCGTCAGGATTCCGCCGGCGCTGAACACGGTGATCGCCGGCGGGGCCGGCGCCAGCGGTACGATGACACCGCTGAGCGCGAGTACGAGGATGATCCGCGTGCGCGCCGGCACCGCGCGCGTCCCGATCACCGGCGCGGTCATGATCATGCCGCTGATGCGCAGAAACGGCCACACCCATGCGGCGAGCAATCGCATAATTTCTGGTTCGGTGATCGTGAGCACAGTCTTGTTCTACGGATTTCCCGTCCCGTTTTCGTTCGTCGCACCCTGATTCCGATCGCCGGCCCAGGCGGGTCGGCGCCACCCTACCCGATGTATCCGGGTATCGATTCGTACAGACGTGTCGTGTAGTCCGTCAGCAGGCGAATGATGTACGGGCCGGCGAAGATCAACACCCCGACGGTGATGAGCAGCTTCGGAATGAAACTCAGCGTCATTTCGTTAATCTGGGTCGCGGCCTGGAACATGCTGATCACGAGACCGACTGCAAGCGCAGGGAGCAGCAGCAACAGCATCAGTAGCAGGGTGATCTGCAACGCGCGGTCGGCCAGCGTGATAACGAGTTCCGGTGTCATCGTCGTGCCGTCCCGCTCACACGTAGAAACTCGCCGCGAGCGTACCCACGATTAGCGCCCAACCATCGACGAGTACGAACAGCATGATCTTGAACGGCAGCGAGATGATCAGTGGCGACAGCATCATCATGCCCATCGACATGAGCACGGACGCCACCACGAGGTCGATGATCAGAAACGGTATGAAAATCAGGAAACCGATCTGGAATGCAGTTTTCAGTTCGCTCGTGACGAACGCGGGGATCAGCACGGAGAACGGCAGCTCGATCGCGACATCGGGCAATGGATCGCCGCTCAACTCGCCGAACAGGTTCAGATCCGCTTCCCGCGTCTGTCCGAGCATGAATTCGCGCAATGGCGGCGCACCGCGCTTCAGCGCCTCACTCGCGTCAATTTCATCGGCGACGTACGGCGCCACGGCGTCGGCGTAGATCCGATCGGTGACCGGGGTCATCACGAACATCGTCAGGAACAGCGCGAGCCCGATCAGCACCTGGCTCGACGGTGTCTGCGCGGTCCCGATCGCCTGCCGCAGGATCGCGAGCACGATGATGATGCGCGTAAACGAAGTCATCGCGAGCACGATCGCCGGCAACAGCGTCAACGCCGTCATCAGCAGCATGATCTGCAGCGTCACGGTATAGGTCTGCGTGCCATCCGCGCCGGTCGTTACCGCGAACGCATCGATACCACTCTGCGCGGCCGCACACGGTGCGACACAGGCGAGCAGCAATAAGCCGGCGAGGCGGATCATCCGCCGGCCTCGGCGGCAGCCGTGGCCGGTGCGCCGGCCTGGCGCACGAGCTCGTCGAACGCCGCGGCGCGCGGACGCTCGAATACATGCAGGCGCTCGATGCGGCCCGGTGAAATCCCGACGAGCAGGCGCTGTTCGTCCACTTCGAGCAGCACGATCCGATCACGCGTACTGACGGAAATGCCGTCGATGATTTTCATATGACTGCCGCTTGCCGCGTGCAGCGATTTCAGCCGTTTCAAACCGGCCGCGACCGCGACGATGGCGACGACGACGACGACCAGCGACGCGGAAACTTTCACGAGCTGCCAACCGCCGATCGGGTCGGCCGCGAGCGGCTCAGCGGCACCCGCCGCGGCGCACACGAAAGCGCCGGTCACGACGACGAGCGCCTGGTGACAAGTTCCGAACCGCGACCGCATCATCGTCACAACCGCCTCAGGCCAGCTTGCGTACGCGTTCGTGGGCGCTGACAACGTCGGTCAGACGAATGCCGAATTTCTCGTTGATAACGACGACTTCACCGTGGGCTACGAGGGTTCCGTTGACGAGCACATCGAGCGGCTCGCCCGCGAGACGGTCGAGTTCCACGACCGAGCCCTGGTTCAGCTGCAGCAGGTTGCGGATACTGACCGAGGTCTGTCCGATTTCCACCGACAGGGTGACGGGGATGTCGAGAACACCGTTTAAATCAACCTGTTCGCCACTGTTGCCGCCAACGTTGTCTGCCTGCAGATTGTCGATCGGCGCCTGCGCGACGCCGTCTTTCTCTGCCGCCTCGGCGGATTCGAGCGTGGCGGTGTCGGCACCGTCTTGTTGTTCGACTTCACTCATGTGATCAGCTTCCTTTAGTGTTTATCCCGACCGGCGAAAGCACCGCCGTGGCGAATCGATTCCACCACCTTCAGTGCGCAATTGCCCCGCGAAGCGCCGAACTTCGCTTTGAAAACCGGAATGCGCCCGACACAGGCAAGTACCGTGTCGGGAATTTCCACCGGAAAAATATCGCCGGCCTGCATCTGTACGATGTCGCGCAGCGTCAGTTGCGTCGTGGTCAGCGTCGACGTCACGCGCACCCGGGCCGATTTGATCTCGTCCTGCAAGCGTTCACTCCACTGCGCATCCTGCTCGTGGCCGTCACCCTGGATCCCGGCGTCGAGTAACGCGCGTATCGGCTCGAGCATGGCGTACGGCATCGTGATCTGGAGAAAGCCCGCGCCGGCCTCGGTGTCGATGTGAAAATTCGACACGACGACGACATCGTTCAGGCCGACGATGTTCGCGAACTGCGGGTTGATCTCGGATTCGATGTATTCCGGTTCGATATCGAGCACGGGCTCCCACGCTTCCTGCAGGCCCGCGAACGTGACATCGAGTACCTTGCGCACGATGCGCATTTCCGTGCCGGTAAAATCCCGGCCGTCAATTTTTTGCTGAAAGCGTCCGTCGCCGCCGAAGAACCCGTCGACGAGCGAAAACACGAGCTTCGGATCGAACGCGATCAGCGCCGTGCCGCGCAGCGGCGCAATCTTGATGATGTTCAGATTCGACGGCATCAACAGCGTTTGCACGTATTCGCCGAACTTGAGCACCTGAATCCCTTCGACCGAGATCACCGGTGAGCGACGCAGAATGTCGAACATGCCGATGCGAAGATTGCGTGCGAAGCGTTCGTTGATCAGTTCGAGCGTCGGCATATGACCGCGCACGATCCGATCCTGGCTCGAGAAATCGTAACCGTGTACGGCCTCGGGATCGGTGGGCTCCTCCGGCTCGACGTCGACATCGCCGCCCTCGACTCCCGACAACAGCGCGTCGATTTCGTCCTGTGATAGCAGATCTGAATTGGCCATTCGGGCTTACTGCATGACGAAGCTGGTGAAAAACAGGTCTTCGATACCGCTGCCCGTCACCTGCTTCTCGATCACGGACTGGACCTCGGCGAGCGCCTCGGCGCGCAATACTTCCTTGCCTTCATGCGGTAACAGGTCTTCGTAGAGCTGGCGCGAGAACAACAGGATCAGGTTGTTACGAATGGCCGGCATGTGCTTCATCACGGCTTCCGGCACGTCTTCGTTATAAGTCACGACGTTCAGCTCGGCTTTGAGGAATTTCGTTTTCTGGTTTTTGTCCTGAAAGTTCACGACGAACGCAGGATCGAGCGGAATGTAGATCGGGTCGGCCGCAGCAGCGGGCGCGGCCTCTTCGCCGGCCACGGCGGCATCGTCGCCGCCGCTCAGCATGAACGCGGCGCCACCACCACCGAGTGCCAGCAGGACAACGACGGCAATAATGATGATCAGTTTCTTGTTACTGCCGCCGGTCGGTTCGGCAGGTGCTGCGGTTTCGGCCATGGGGTGCCCCCGTTAACAATTCACGGGAGAATCTGCAAACACCATGCCAGTTGGCAGAGGCCTTATTATTCAGTGGGTTCCGCGAGCGCCGCGCGCACGGCGGCGGATTCTTGACGTCAAGCGAACGCCCGGTGGCGGCTAACCGTCACCCCGCGTTGCGCCGGCGCGACCAGTGCGCGTGTTCAGGCGTAGGCGTCGATCAATCCGTGGCGTACAAGCGGTGAACCGTCGGCGACGAACGTGCCGTCGTCGATTTCATCGAACGGCAGTGCCGCGGCGGGATCCGCGGATTCGTAGCCCTGCCCCGGGGACCGCTGGGGCAGTTGTTCGAACACGGCGCCATCTTGCAGGTGCAGGCCGGCCTGTTCGAACTGTTCACGCAGGCGCGGCATCGCCTCTTCCAGCGCATCGCGCACGGCCACGTGCTGGGCCGCGAAATGCACCGTCGCTTCGTCGTTACGGATCGTGATACGCAATTCGAGCGGGCCGAGCTCCGGCGGGTTCACCGTGATCCGCGCTTGCTGGATACCGTCGCGCGCCATCACCACGACCTGCTGCGAGAAGGCCTCGGCGAAGCGCGGATGATGCAGCGGTAACGCGGAATCCGTGGTGACGACCGCAGCTGGCGAGGCACCGCCCGCTGTGGCCGGAGCGTGGCCGGCCGCCAGCGGGTCTGCCGTCAGCGCGGCCATCTGTCCCGCCCCGGTGAGCAGCGCCGGGTCGCCACGTTCGCTGGCCGTCGGCATCAGCGAAACCGGCAACGCCTCGGCGCCCTGGGGCGGCAACCAGGGATCGAATGCGGGCACGCGTGCGGCGGGTAGCGCGTTCGCCGACACCTCCATCGCGGGCATGAAACGATCGGGCATGAACCGCCGCGTGCTCCACGGCACCCCGGCGCGTTCGTCACGTTGCGCGCCGGGCCCGGCTGCCGTGCCGGCCTGCTGTCCGGGCAGCAGACGCGTGGCGGCAACATTCAGCGCCCGCAACGGCATTACATTGCCGGGTTCGCCTTCGATGCGGCCAAGGCTTGCCGCCGGCGCGCCGTGCTGGCGGGCACTCGTTTGCACGCTCCCGAATCCTATCGCGGCAGCGACAGCGGCGTAGCCGTCCGTGCTCGGCGGCTCGGAATGACCGAAATCCGCCGGTTTCAGGCTCGATGAGACGGCAGCGGACAGCGCAATTTCGCTCATGCGCGCGCCCTGCCGGCGCCGTGTTCGCGTGCCGCTCGTCGTTTGTGTTGCGTTATGGGTGACATCTTGCCCGGAGAAAATGCAAGCTCTGTGCCATGGCGGCGGCAGCGGCAATCAGTCCTGCGGGCGCAGGATGGCCTGTCCGATCCGCAGCACGTAATCGCGCAGCTGCGGTCCCGCGCCTTCGTTTACGGCAACCGCCGTAATGGACACCGGCGTGTCGCGCGGCAGCGCGTAGCCCGCGATGGAGCCGACATCGTTCAGCGAATCCGCCTTCAGGGTAAACGTGAGTTCGAGCCCCTCGAGTCCGGCGAGCCGCTCGACCCGCCCCGCGACGGCGATGTCGGCAGTGCTCTCGCGACCACTGTAGCGGCCGGACAGCGCGATTTCGAAAGGCTCGCCGCGAAGCATCGTCGCCGGGCTGCCGAGCTTGCCGCTCCCGGACAATTCCCCTTCGTTCACCCGCGCATCGAACGCGAGCGCGAGCGGGGTCGCATCGCCGTGCAGCTCGAGCACGATCGAGGCTATTGGATAGCTTGTTTCAGCCTCGGCCCAACCGCTGCGGAAACGCACGCGCGTGCGCTCGATGCGAACGCGCTGCAGACCCGGAGGAACGCTTACCGCGGTCCCGGGCCCCCGCCGCACTGCACCCGGCAACGACCAGTTGTTGCCACCCTCGCCATCGGTTTCGAGATTCACCGCGACATCGCCGAGCAGCACGCGCGACACGCGCGGCGCACCCCGGAGCAGCCCCCACCAGCCGGTCTCGAAACGCAGGTGTTCGATGCGGATAAAGTCGGCTTCGGCGGCCCATCGCGTATTCGGCGTGCGCAGCCCCCGAACCTCGACCGTCGGGCGCGTGCCCGGCACGAGGCGGACGTCGCCGGCAATGCTCCAGGTGCGACCGGTCGCCGCCGCAAGACCCGCTTCGAGACGCTCGCGCACCGCCGCGGCATCAAAGCGGCTGATACCGAACAACATGACGATCCCGGCCAACAGCGCGATCGCGGTGGCGAATCCGAGCAGTTTTTTCATCCGGGCAGACTCCAGAAAGGGTCGGTCGCGCCGCTAGGAATAATCTGCGATCGCCGATACGGTGGACTACAATGCGGATCCGACGCGCCAGCGTGGCTTTTTTGCCGCCGACGCCGGCAGACGGCGCGCACAACATTGCATAGGTAAGCACCCTGAACAAGCCAAACGGTATACCCACGGCCACCCGTGCCCGCGTTCTCGTCACCGGTGGCGCGGGCTTTCTCGGCTCTCATTTATGCGAACGACTGCTCGCCGACGGTCATGATGTGCTGTGTGTGGATAATTTCTATACCGGCTCGAAAGACAACATCGCGCAACTGTTCGACAGCTCGTACTTCGAACTGATCCGCCACGACGTCACGTTTCCGCTCTACGTCGAGGTCGACAGGATTTTCAACCTCGCCTGCCCGGCATCGCCGATGCATTACCAGCACGACCCGGTGCAGACGACGAAAACGAGCGTCCACGGCGCGATCAATATGCTCGGGCTCGCGAAACGTGTCGGCGCGCGGATCCTGCAGGCCTCGACAAGCGAGGTGTACGGGGATCCGCACGTGCATCCGCAGCACGAATCGTACTGGGGCAACACGAACCCGATCGGGGAGCGCGCATGCTACGACGAGGGTAAGCGTTGTGCCGAAACCCTGTTCTTCGATTACTACCGCCAGCACGGCGTGCCAATCAAGGTCGCGCGGATATTCAATACCTACGGCGCGCGCATGCATCCGAACGACGGCCGTGTGGTGTCAAACTTCATCGTGCAGGCGCTGCGCGGCGCACCAATCACGATTTACGGCGATGGCGCGCAATCGCGTTCGTTTTGTCACGTCGACGATCTGATCGAAGGTCTCGTGCGGCTCATGGAGTCGGATGCGGCGGTTACCGGTCCGATGAATCTCGGCAACCCGGATGAATTCACGATCCGGGAACTCGCGCAGACCGTGATCGAACTGACGAATTCCGCGTCCACGATCGAGTTTCGACCGCTGCCTAGCGACGACCCGCGTCAGCGTTGCCCCGACATCAGCGCGGCACGGGAGACGCTCGGCTGGGAACCACGAACCCCGTTACGCACGGGCCTCGTGCAGACGATCCGCTATTTCGAGGAACAACTCACCGCCGGACACTGGCGCACGATCGGCTAGTCGCCGGGGTCAGCGCGATTTGCCGTGGCTGCGGTCGTCAATTTCACGCTGCAGCCGTGATTCCTCGATGTTTCTCTCGAGCTTCTGCTCACGACCGGCGACCCCGTCGAGCGCATTCGCGCGCTGCTGGCGCGCCATCCACGCGTCGCGGGCCAGCGTTTGCTTTTGTTCGATCTGCCGGATCTTGCGCTGCAGCCCGTCGACGACCCCGTCGACCTGCTGGATGAATGCCCGGATCTTCTGTGCCTCTGCGCCGTTCATCGTCGTCGCAGAATCGCTGCGCAACGACGCGCGGTACTCCTCGCGATAGGCCATCAGGTCACCGAGTTGGCGGCGGTAATGCTCGAGCTCGGACTGGATTGACGACAGGGACTCGGCAGCAGCGCGCTCATCGCGGCGGGAAATCATGGCAATCCGTTGCATGCGTTGCGATCGGGTCACTGTTCGGCTCCATTGTCTGACGGTGTGGCAAGCATTTGTGCGAGCGAACTGCAGGCACGTTCGATATCGACGGCTTCGCCCATGTTTTGCGACAGGAAGGCGTCAAAAATACGATGCAGATCGACGGCGCGGTCGAGTTCCGGATTCGACCCGCGCTGGTAGGCGCCGACGTTGAACAAATCACGGTTCTGCTCATACAGCGCGTAGTAATGCCGGAAGCGCTTCACGAGTTCCTGCTGGGACGGCGCGACGACCTGCGGCATCGTACGGCTGATCGAGGCTTCGATGTCGATCGCCGGGTACAGGCCGCGTTCCGCAAGCGTTCGCGACAACACGATGTGACCGTCGAGGATCGCGCGTGCCGACTCGGCTACCGGATCGTTGTTGTCGTCTTCTTCGGTGAGCACGGTATAGAACGCGGTAATCGATCCCTGCCCTGCCGTCCCGGTGCCGGCGCGTTCGACGAGTTGCGGCAGGCGCGCGAAGACGGACGGCGGAAAGCCGCGCGTCGCCGGCGGTTCGCCGATCGTGAGCGCAATTTCGCGTTGCGCCTGCGCATACCGGGTCAGCGAATCCATGAGCAGCAGCACGTGCTTGCCCTGCGCGCGAAAGTACTCCGCGATACTCGTCGCGATCGAGGCACCATGCAGACGCATCAGCGGCGGATTGTCGGCCGGGGTGGCGACGACGACGGAACGCGCGAGACCTTCGGGACCGAGGATGTCGTCGATAAATTCCTTCACTTCCCGTCCGCGTTCGCCGACGAGACCGACCACGATCACGTCGGCATCGGTATAGCGGGTCATCATGCCGAGCAACACGCTCTTGCCCACCCCGCTCGGCGCAAACAATCCGAGTCGCTGGCCGCGCCCAACCCCGAGCAGCGCGTTGATCGAACGCACACCAACGTCGAGCTGTTCGCGGATCGGCGTGCGTTGCAGCGGATTCATCGGCGTCCCGTACAACGGCCACCGGCCGGCCAGGCGCAGTGGCCCGCCGCCGTCGAGAGGCTGTCCGGCGCCGTCGATCACACGTCCGAGCAACCCCGCGCCAACCGCGACATCGCCCGCGCCACCGACCGGAATAACGCGCGCGTTCGGCGCGAGACCGTGCGGGATCCCCGTCGGCATGAGGAACAGGCGATCACCGGCAAACCCGACAACCTCCGTTTCCAGCCGTTCGTCGCGATTATTGAATACGTCGCAACGGTCGCCGATCGCCGCCTGGCAGCCAACCGCTTCGAGCGTCAGCCCGACCATGCGACTCAGCTTGCCTTCGACGACTGTTTCCGGCGGCGTGCCGAGTTCATCGAAGTACGGTTGCATGCGCCGCACCCAGCGTGCGGCGTGGTCCGCGTTATTGAGCACGATCGCCCTCGCGTTCACCACCGAACATCTTCGACACAATTGCCGCGAGCCGTGATTCGACCGACGCGTCGATGCGCGAAGCCTCGGTTTCGACGATGCAGCCGCCACGGGTCACGAGCGGATCGGGCTGCATCCGCCAGCTGCGGGATTCCTCGCCAATCGACAGCGCGCTTTCCACGATCTCGATATCGTCCGGATGCATGCGGATCCGCGGATTGCGCGTGGCGACCGGGAGGTGCTGCATCGTGTCGCGCACGACCGCGACGATTTCACCCGGATCGATCTTAAGTTCGCGCCGCACGAGGTGTTTTGCAATCAGGATCGCGAGTTCCGCCGTCGACCCGACGACCTCGTCGTCGAGTATGCCCAGCGGTTCCGCGAGCGTATCGATGAGACCGGCGAGCAGCGCGACTTTTTCCTCGATCTCGCTCGCGCCAGCGGCGAGCCCGTCGGCATAACCGAGCGCACGACCCTCATCGTAAGCCTGCTGATGCAGGGCTTCGAGCGACTGCGCGGTCGGGGCCTTGACCGTGGAGATGCTGCCCGTGTCGGTGACGACCATGCCTTCCATCAACGGCAGGTCGAACGTCTTGACGTCGACGGGATGGATCCTCGATGCGCGGGCGGCGGCCATCAAACCATTTCCTCGCCGCCCGGACCGCCGAGACTGATCGTGCCTTCATCGGCGAGGCGTTTCGCGATCGTGAGGATTTCCTTCTGTGCGATTTCCACCTCGGACAGCTTGACGGGCCCTTTCGCTTCGAGGTCGTCGCGCAGCATATCGGCCGCCCGCGATGACATGTTCGCGAAGATTTTCTCCTGCAGCGTCTCGTCGGTGCCCTTCAGGGCCAGGACCAGCGCGTCACTCGATACTTCGCGCAGCAGCGACTGGATACCCCGGTCGTCGACGTCAGCGAGGTTCTCGAACACGAACATCAAATCCTGGATGCGTTCGGCGAGTTCCGGATCACTCTCCATGATCTGCTCGCTGATCTCGGCCTCGGCCGAGCGCTCGACGAAATTCAGGATTTCCGCCGCAACTTTCACCCCGCCGAGATCCGCGGCCTGTCCTTTCGAGCCCCCGCGCAACTGCACTTCGAGGATGTCGTTCAGTTCTTTCATCGCCTGTGGCTGTACGCTGTCCATCGAGGCAATCCGCATGAGCAGATCGGCGCGACCCGCTTCCGGCAGATTGCTGATCACCTGCGCCGCCTGGTCGGCGTCGAGGTAAGACAGCACGATTGCGACGATCTGGGGATGTTCATAGCGGATCAGCTCGACGACGCTGCGCGGATCCATCCATTTCAGTGATTCGAGTCCCTTGCTGCCGCCGCCGGCGAGGATCCGGTCGATCATCGCGCCCGCCTTCTCTTCCCCGAGCGCGTTCGTCAGCACGGTGCGGATATATTTGTCGGAGCCGATCCCGATCGGGGTTTCCTTCTGCATGCGATCGATGAAGTCGGACATCGTCACCTCGACCATCTGTTTCGAAACCTTGTCGAGGTTCGACATCGCCACGCCGATGGTCTGAACATCACGCGGGCCGAGGTGTTTCATCACCTCGGCGGCCGCTGACTCGCCGAGCGTCATGAGGAATATCGCGGCTTTGTCAGCGCCACTGAGGTGCGTCGCGCGGCTCATTTTTCATCTCCTACCCAACCGCGCACAACCTGCGCGGCGATCTTCGGTTCTTTGTTGACGTAGTCGCGCACGCCCTCGACGTCGCGCGGTAATTCCGGGCCCTTGATCATCGGATGCGGCGGTTCGTCGCCGCCGGCAGGCGCCGACAAGGCCCCGCCTTCGCCACTCCCGCCCTGTCCGCCGCTACCGCCGCCGCCCGGCAGCGCGGCCAGTGTTCCGTCGGCACCCAACGCGTACTGACCGTCGGCTTGACCCTGCGGGCGCACGAGCGTTCTCATGGCCGGTCGCAACACCCCGAAAACGAGGAACAGGACGAGCATTGCGCCGAGCACCTGCTTGCCGACGTCCCACACCCACGGCTGCTCCCAGATCGGCAGTTCCGGCAACGGCTCCGGCGCCGACGGGGTGACGAAATCCGCGCTCATGACACTCACCGTGTCGCCGCGTGTCGGATCGAAACCAATCGTTTCCTTGACCAGTGCGGTCATGCGCGCGAGTTGCTCTTCGGAAAAGCCCGTCGCGGGCTTCGCGGCGGCGGCCGCCTCTTCGGGACTCCCGGGCGGGGGCGCCGGGGCCGCGGTGTCCTCGGCAGCCGGCTCGGCGCCGGGCGCCGGCGCCGGGCTGCGCACGACGACGGCAACCGACAATCGCCGGATCGTGCCGAGCGAGGGTTTCGTGTGACTGATCGTACGGTCCAGTTCGTAATTACGGGTGGTCTGTGACCGGGTCGATTCCGGCTTGCCGGGCGGCCCTGTTTCGACCCCCTCCCCGGTTGCATCCACGGTCGCGGCGACCTCTTCCGGTGCACTCGCGGTACCCGGGGGTTCGTTCGACAGCGCGCCGGGTACGCCGCCGATCCCCGCGCCGACCCGGGATTCCTCGAGCAGACGTTCGCTGCGTACCGCGGGCAAATCCGGATTGAAACTCTCGCGCGTTTGTTCGGTCACCGTGAAATCGAGATCGGCGGTCACCTGCGCGCGCACGCCGTCGGCGCCGACGAACGGCATGAGGATGTTCTCGATCCGTTTCATGTATTCGTTTTCGAGCCGCTGGCGGTGCTCGAAACGGCGTCCCGTGAGCACGACTTCCTCGTTGCCACCCTGGTCGGTCAGCAGATTGCCCTGCTGATCGACGACGGTAACCCGGCTTGCGGGCAGGTTCGGCACGCTCGCGGAGACGAGATGTGTGATCGCGCTGACCTGGTGCGGTTCGAGCTTGCGACCGGAATAAAGATCGAGGATCACCGACGCGGTAGGTTCACGCTGCGATCGCGAAAAGACGGTTTGTGGCGGCAGGCCGAGATGCACGCGCGCGTTACGCACGTTGTTGATACGCGAGATCGAGCGCGACAACTCGCCTTCGATCGCGCGTTGATAGCGCGCGCGCTCGAGAAACTGGCTCGTGCCGAAGCCCTGTTCTTCCTGCATTAATTCGAAGCCCATGCCCGCGCTTTTCGGCAGTCCGTCGGCGGCGAGCTTCAACCGCGCGTCGTGCACGCGCGAGGCCGCGACGAGGATCGCCCCGGAAACCGGGTCGATCCGGTGCGGGATATCCGTGGTTTTCAGGGCATCGGCAATTTGCGTCACATCGCGGTCGGACAGATCCGAGTACAGCAGCGAATAGTTCGGTGTGCGCGCCCACATCACGACATACACGCCGAGCGCGACACTCGCGGCAATGCCCGCCAGCATGCCGGCCTGACGCAGTATGTTCGCCGACGTGTTGGATTGCAGGATGACTGCAGATTCAGCCATGGTCTTTCGTCCCGTGCTTCAATTCAGTATGAAGAAATCACCGAGCAGGCTGCTTACCGGCTCAGATCGGCATGTTCATGATGTCCTGGTAAGCGGAGACCAGCTTGCTGCGCACCTGATTGATCGCCTGGAACGACACATCCGCTTTTTGCGCCGCGATCATCACCTCGGCCAGGTCCACGCCCTTGTCGCCGCGTTCAAACGCCGTGGCGAGTTCTTTCGAGGTGTGCTGGGTTTCGTTGACCTGGTCGAGCGCCTTCGCCATGAGCGCGGCGAAATCGCCGCCCGCCGACTCGCGCGCCGGCGCTGTCTCGAGCGACTGGGCCTGGGCCGCCATCGCGCGCATTTGCGCCAGCACGGCGTTGATATCCATTTGACTCATAATTACTCTCCCCTGATCTTCAACTACCGGTTCCCGTCGCCTGCGTCAGCGGCCCGGAACGGCAACGCCGGCATCACGCATGCGGGCAATTTTGTAGCGCAAGGTACGCGGGCTGATACCGAGCTTTTCGGCCGCGAACTTGCGACTGCCGCGTCCTTCCTCGAGCGCATCGAGGATCAGCCGTCGCTCGTGATCCTTCAGATCGTCGCCGAGCGACTCGGATTCCTCGTGTTCGTGCTGCGGCGCTGCCGGCGCGGTGATGGTTTCGAATACGAGGTCGTCGACGTCGATCGTGTCACCGTGATGGATGATGGCGGCACGCTGCATGACGTTATCGAGTTCGCGTACGTTACCCGGCCAGTCGTAACGCAGCAGGCGTTCCCCCGCGGCGGCGCTGATGCGACATGCGCTTTGCGGTCCGTTCACCGCATTGCGCGCGAGCATCGCTTCGGCGAGCGGCAAAATGTCGCCGCGACGTTCCCGCAATGGCGGGACGTGGAGCGGAAACACGTTCAGACGGTAGTACAGGTCTTCGCGAAAATTGCCCGCGCTGACTTCGTGTTTCAGATCCCGGTTCGACGTTGCGATGACCCGGACATCGAGGTCGATGATGTCACTGGAGCCCAGTCGTTCGACCTGTCGCTCCTGCAACACGCGCAGCAGTTTTGCCTGCAATCCGAGACTCATTTCCGAAATCTCGTCGAGCAGCAGCGTACTGCCCTGCGCCTGTTCGAATTTTCCGGCGCACGACTTGTAGGCGCCCGTGAACGCGCCTTTCTCGTGTCCGAACAGCATCGCTTCGAGCATGTTGTCGGGGATCGCCGCGCAGTTGATCGCGACGGCTCTGTGCTCCGCGCGCGGCGAGTGTGCGTGGATCAACTCGAAGAATTTTTCCTTGCCGACCCCGGACTCGCCCGTGATCATGACGGCGGCGTCGGTTGCGGCGACTTTCAACGCGAGGTCGACAACACCCCGGGTTTTCGCGTCCTCCGCGATCATGCCCTCGACCGGTGCGACGGAATCCGTCGCGACCCAGCGATCGATATGTCCGAGCAATACCTCGGCCTCGAACGGCTTGACGAGGTAGTCCGTGGCGCCCTCGCGCATTGCATCGACCGCGGCCTGGATTGAACCGTATGCCGTCATCAACACGACCGGGAGGCCGCGATCGCGCCGGCGGATCTCGCGCAACAGCGCGTTGCCGTCGAGCGGCTGCATCTGAATGTCGCTGATCACGAGGTCGATATCGTTCTCCGCGAGCAGATTCAGGGCCGCGTTGCCATGCGCCGCCGGCAGCGCGGTATAGCCCGCCATCTGCGCCGTATCGCACAGCGCTTCGCGCAAGGTGTCGTCGTCTTCGACGATGAGGATGTTCGTTGCGGTATTCGCGTTCATAGTGCACTCATTGCGATCGGTTCGGCGTGGGTTGCGGCCGCATCCGCGACATTGTCTTGCGCCGGCAGCGGCAGGGTGAGGACGAAGCGGGCCCCCGGAGCCGCGGATTGTTCGAGGCAGAGATCCCCCCCGTGAGCTCGCGCGATGGAGCGCGCGACGGCCAGGCCAAGACCGGTACCGCTGCTCGTGGTCGTGAAGAACGGCTCGAACACGTGCTCGGCGGCGTGGTCCGCGATCCCCGGCCCGTCGTCTTCGATCCCGATCTGTACGCGCGCACCGGTGACCGTGACATCGAGTGCGACCCGACCGCAGGCATTCGTCGCGGTGCGGGCGTTGTTGATCATATTCAGCATCATCGACACGAGCGCATCGGTATTACCGACGAGGGTCAGATCCGGGACCTCGTTGGCGAGCACACAACGAAACTCGCTCGCCGGCATATTCGCTTTCACGTTCGCGAGCAGCCGCTCGATGAGCGCGCGCAGGCCAAATGCCTCGGCGTCGAGCTTGCCGCCGCGGGCGTAGGTGAGCATGTCTTCGACGAGGCGTTCGAGCTGGCGCATTGCGTCGAGCGCACGGCCCGCCGTTCGCGCGGCGCGTTCGTTGTCCGCCACATGCAGGCCGAGGTTCGAGGTGTGCAGCATCGCGGCGGCGAGCGGGGTGCGGATTTGATGCGCGAGCGCGGCCGCGAGTTCGGTTTTCGCGGACAGACGGCGGTGGTGATTGAGCAATTCCTGCAAGCGTCGTGTTTCCGTCACGTCCTTGATCAGGAGGATTTGGCCGGGTTCATCCGTCAGCGGTTCGGTCGCGATGTTTACGCGACGTCCGTCGCTGAGGGAAATGTCGTGACCGTCGTCCCATTGCGGTTCGAACACGCGGTTCACGACGTCGACCCAGCGCTGTCCCGATTCGATTGCTCCGAGCAGGTCGCTCGCGGCGGGGTTGAACTCGGCGATGCGACCGCCACCGTCGAGCACGACGACACCGGCCGGCAGGGTCGCGAGCAGGTTCGCGAGGCGACCCGCGAGGATTTCCTTCTCGCGTAGCTGCTGCAGTTCCGCGGCGCGCGCGCTGTGCAGTTCCGCGGTGAGTTTCGCTACCTGGCCTTCGAGTGTCTGGTAGAACTCGGCGAGTTTTGACGACGCGGCTTCGAAATCGGCAAAGGCCGCTTCGAGCTGCAACGGGTTCGAAAGATCGTGTGCTCCCATACCTGCCCTGAGATCCGGTTACTGGCGACGTTACGAACGCATGAACGTCTGTTAACCGATTTAGAGCAAGTTGCGTGCCATTTAGCTATGTTGCTGTTTTTAAAGAAGACCGGTTTCGCGACTTACAGACCGCGGGGCGCTTTCGTCAAAGACCCGACACCTCGTCTTGACGCTGGAGTCCGAGCTTGCGCATTTTCTCGACGAGCGTCGTGCGGCCCATCTGCAGGCGTTTCGCCGCATGCGCCACGACCCAGTTCGAATCGTCGAGCGCCTGGCGGATCAGGTTCGACTCGATCTGCGTCATATGCTCTTTCAGATCGATGCCGACACGCGGCAGACTCACCATCGTCGGGTCCGCACCCAGCGCCGTGGTCCGTGGCCGCTGTTGCGGATCGCTGACGGAACCGTCGAGCGGTCGGTATTTTTCCGGCAAATCATGAATATCGATCGTGCCGTTCGGATACAGGATCGACAGCCGTTCGATCAGGTTTGCGAGTTCGCGCACATTGCCGGGCCAGTTGTACTGACTCAGCGATTCTATGCACGAAGCGGTGAGCCGGATACTGCCGCGCCCTTCATGATCGAGTCGCTCGACGAGATCATTGATGAGCAGCGGAAGATCCTCGGTACGTTCACGCAGCGGCGGCGTATCGATGGGGAACACATTCAGGCGGTAGTACAAATCCTCGCGGAAGCGACCCTCGTTGATCGCGTCTTCGAGATTGACATGGGTTGCCGCGAGGATCCGCACGTTGACGCTGATGTTCGTATTGCTGCCGACGCGCTCGAACGTGCGTTCCTGCAGAACCCGCAGCAGTTTCACCTGCATCGACAAACTCATGTCGCCGATTTCATCGAGAAACAGGGTCCCGCCATCGGCCATTTCGAAACGTCCCTGACGCGACGTAATCGCGCCCGTAAACGCGCCCTTCTCGTGTCCGAACAGTTCGCTTTCGAGCAGATCCGGCGGGATCGCGCCGCAGTTCAGCGGCACGAACGGCTTGCTGCGCCGTCCCGAGTGATGGTGGACGTGACGCGCGACAACTTCCTTGCCGGTGCCCGACTCCCCAACGATCAAGACATTCGCATCGCTGCGCGCCACCATTTCGATCATGTTTCGCACGCGCTGGATCCCGTTGCTGCTGCCGACAAGGTTGCGGAACAGTTCGAGCGAGCGCGGGGATGCACCCTGGTGGCGGTTTTCCCGGTATGTATCGACTTTCTGCAGGGCGGAGTCGAACGTGTCGCGACGCAGGGGCAGGTCGATTTTCGCCAGCGCACCGCTTTCGATGTTCTTGTCGATCGCGACGGGGCGCGCCGGGTCGACGAGCAGCACGACGGGCGTGTACGGATCGGCAATCTTGATTTTCCGGAACGTCTCGAGGAGGCTTTTCGCCGAACCGCAGTTCCCGAGCAACACCACGTACGGCGGGTTCTTCGCGTCCAGCACGCCGGCCCAATCCCCCTGCGCGTGAAAACGATTCACCGGTAAATTCAGAAAATGCAGGATTTCGGTTACATGTGCCGCCACGTCTTCGTCGTTTTCGACGACCAGTACGGATGCTTGTGTCATGGTCTTGCGATTCCCTCTCCGGCGGCCGATACGGGCCAGTCCAGTCGCTCAAAGCACGAAACGGCAACGCCAAGAACGCGTCACCCGGATACGAAGAGGATAATAGTTACTGAGCTATTCTCAAGCACCCGTAACGATAACGTTGTATCTCTTTGTTTTTACAGAACGTGCGCGTCATATTTTTGACATCATCACGATTCGCGAGCGTCCCGTACGAGGGCGTGCCGGTGTCGGAGAAAGATGTAGCGTTCGAGTTCGTCGCTCACCGCCGGGTCCAGGGGCCCGAAACGAAGCGTCAAATCCTGTGCGCCGTCGGCGCCCGCGCGCGCCTCGCGGACGGTTGCCGGCAACCGCAGTGCCCGCGGCAGTTCTGCGCTCGGGTACAGTTCCACGATCACGGCCGCGCCGTCTGCGACCGTGGTGACGAGGTTTACTTCGAGTGATTCGGCGCTCAGGCGTACGGGTCGCCGCGGCGGCAGACGTGCTTCGGCCGCGACGAGCGAGCCGACCATCGCCACGAGCATATCGATTTTCGCTTCGAGTCGCGCGAAATCGTGTCCGGCGTCGGTGTTTTGGGCATCGCTTTCGCTACGCGTGCCGAGCGCAAGCAGATTCAGTGAGCGCAGGAACTGCAGGGTCGCGGTGAAATCGACCTCGATACTCGCGCCCGCGTGCAGCGCGACCGGAATTTCAGTTGCGATGCTGAGCATGGGTGCGCGCTTCGGCTTGCGTCGCAGGTGCCCGCCGCGGCCTTACCTGGCCGTGCGGTACGCGTCGGCGGCTTGCTGCCGCTGATTGTGCTGTTTCAGTTGTCGCCCGATCTCGTCGCGCGCGTCGGCAAGACGCCGCTGGATCAGGCCGGTTGCCTCGAGTGCGTCGCCAAGCATCGCGCGGACTTCCGGATCGCCGGATGCAAACACGACCGCCGGTAATCCGTGCAACAGTTTCGTGCGCGCCTCATCGAACCGCTGGACGTCGGCCCAGCGGCGCTGCTCGACCGCTTCGAGCATCGCCGAGGTCATTGCGCGAACCTCCGCCAGCCCGGTGTGCTGCGCGACCGCCGAATCACCCTGTCCGTCCGTCATCTTGCGCTGCTCCGATCAGCTCGTCGCCGCGAGCGGGTCCGGCGTTTCGGCCGACTCGATGCCGTCCCAGCCGGCCTTGATTTCTCCAAGCAGGCTCACGACTTCATCGATCAGGCCAACATCGCTGCGCGCATTTGCGAGCGCGAGTTGCCGACACATGTATTCGTACAGGCCGTCGAGGTTCGCGGCGATGACGCCGCCATCTTCAAGGTTGAGGCTGCCGCGCAGGCCGCCAATGATGGCTATGGCCCAGTCGATGTTCTCGCACTTGCCGACGATGTCACCGCGCTCGGTGCACGTGCGGGCAACACGCATTTTCGCCAGCGCGCCATTGATCAGCATCTGGATCAGACGGTGCGGGCTTGCCGATTCGATCTCGGTCCGCACACCGAACTGCTGATATGCGGATATTCCAGCGCTGAGATCGCCTTTAGATGTTCTCATATTCTCATCCTTATCCTGCGTGCGCGGCTCGGACGACCAGACGATGCGTCGAGGCCGGTCCACGTCTGTTATGTATTACTTGTCGGCTGTAGCAGCGATAACTGTTGGCTCAGAAAATTGCCTGAAACCTGAAGTTGTGCCACCAGCGTGTCCAGTGAGTTGAATTCCTTGAGCAGGCGTGCTTCATACGATTCGATTCGGCGAGTCATCGATTCACGGCTGATTTCGATGCTGTCGATACGACGGTTCAGCGAGTCCGTCTTGCCGTCAATAAGCCCCTCAAAATCAACGAATCCACCGAGCACGGATTCGAGTTTCGGAATCAAGCCCTTGTCCGCATCGGCGAACAGATTCGCGACGGAATCACGGTCCGTGTTCAGCGCGTCAAGCAGCGCCGAGCTGTCGAGATTGAGTTTGCCGTTGTCCTTCGACGCACCGCCGAGTACAAACGTGCTGCTGACCCCGATTTCATAGATTGACGAATACGCGCCGTTGCCCGAAAGCGGCGAGTTGAATACCTGGCGGATCTGGTTTTCCATCGCAAACAGGCTGTTCGCGTCGTCGCTGAGCGCGCCTTCACGCAGCGACCGTATCGTCGTCAATACGGTGTTGTAGGCGTCGACGAACTTTTGCACCGAGGTCTCGACGGCCGCCGTGTCTTCCTTCACGGTCAGCGTCGATGTTCCGGCATCAACAAGATTGATCGTCACGCCCTGGACGACGTCCTTAATCGTGTTCGACGAACGCGTGGCAGTGAATACACCGTCAACGGACAGCACGGCATCGAGATCCGCCGCGGTCACGGAAAGATCACCATCCCGATCGGTGTTCAGCGTCGTGAACGAAAACGGATCCGCGGCGCTGTAACTCGTCGTGACGAAATTGTCGCTGCCGGTATCGTCCGCGCTGAGCAGCAGCCGGCTGCCGAGATCGTCTTTGAGGATCGACGCCGTGACCCCCGTATTGCCGCTGGATTCGTTGATCAGATCGCGCACTTCCGCGAGTGTTTTCCCGCCATAGGCAACATCAAAGCTGTCGCCGTCCTGGGTAATCGTCAGCGTCTCGCCTTCGCTGCCAATCGTCGTCGTATCCGTGTCGGCGAAAAAACTGTTTGAACCGAGTCGATGATTTTCGGCAACACGGTCGACGGTCAGTGAATACGTCCCCTTTGCGGCCGACGTGCCCGCGCTCGCGCTGAACACGTCCGCGTTCGAGGATGACGCTGTCAGCGCGCGGAAATCGCTGAGTGTATTGACGGAATTCAGACTGCTCTCGAACGTGGACAGCGCACTGCGCAGCGAGCCGTACGCGCTGATCTGCGCCTGGAACCCCACTTCCTGCGTTGCAAGCCGCACGAGCGGCTGCTGTTCGATCGCGACGAGCTGCTCGACGAGTGACGATACGTCGAGTCCCGAGCCTAATCCGGGCGAACTGATCATCTAACCAGGCACCCGGCGGCCGCGACGTCCGACAAACCCTGTTCGTGCTTATGCATGTTCAGACACCAGCGCGCCGGTCGCTTCTTCCAGCGCATCGGCCACCTGCAACGCGACTTCGCTGGGTATCTGCCGGATCACCTTGTCCGTTTCCTTGTCGACGACACTGACAATGGGTTTGCCGTGTCGCTCATCGATTGTGAATATCAGCGCCCGCGTCTGTTGCTGAATGTTGCGATTCAGCTCTTCGACCACCTTCGTGAGCGATGCGCGCTCGGGTTCCTCGTCCTGCGACGGTTGATCCGATTTCGCGGCAGTCGTCGGCGCCGCCGGTGTTTTGTCGTCGACTTCAGCTGCCCGTTCAGGCCCACTGCTTGCCGACGCCGGCTTCCCGGCCGGTTGCTGCGACGGCGACACCGGCGGATGAACCTGACGCACCCCGCTGATCATTGATACGAATTTCGTGTCCATATCGCTTTACCTCATGTCAGACCCACAGGCGCCATCGGAATACGACGACACCTGTGGTTCCAACCTTTATCTCACTATTCTCTCGACATCCCTATCGATCGAATTAACCCAGGAGTCCGAGGACCAACTGCGGCAGGGAGTTAGCCTGTGCAACCTGGGAAATACCCGCCTGCTGCAGGATCTGGGCACGCGTGAAGCGCGCGGTTTCCTGCGCGAAGTCGGCATCGATGATGCGTGACCGTGCGGCGGTGAAGTTTTCGGAGCCAATCTGCAGGTTTGAAATCGTGCTCTCGAGACGGTTCTGAATCGCACCGAACTCGGACCGGAGATTACTGACCTGAGACAGGGCAAAGTCGATCGTACGCAACGCTGCGGTCGAGTTCGCCGCGGTGAGTACGTTCACTCCGTTGACCACTTCATCGGCGAACGTGTCGTCGATCGTGGCAAACCCGGTTGTCCCGGCGGTGTTATCGAACGTACCGGCCAGGGTGATGGCGTCGCCGACATCGCCGGAAAAGACTATCCCGGCGAAAAAGTCCTCATCACTGCCGAGAACATCGGCACCACCATTCGTGGCCCCGTCGACGAGTTCGATGTCACGCCCGTCAGCCTCGAGCACAATCGCGCCGCCGTTGTTCGATGCCGTGACACCGGTGGCATCCGAAGAGCTGTTGATAGACGCGACGACATCGTCGACGGCAGCACCGGCACCGATGTTGATGTCAACCCCGTTCAGCGACACGGTTTGCGCCGCGGCGTTCGAGGTATACGTCAGGTCACCGGACGTTGTCGTCGTCTCAGCCGCGGCGAGCACGTCCGAGGTCTGGAAGACATCGTTGATGGCGGAGATGACGTCCGTTACGGAATCACCGGCGGCAAGACCGGAAAGGTCGACCGCGGCACCGTTCACGGTGACATCGTCAGCGGCGATCAGCGCATCCAGCGCGGTACGGGTAATCGAACCCGATTCAACCACGCGCGCGCCGAGCTGCTGGCCGCGTGCGTCCACGCCCGTGACGCTCAGGGTCTGGTTCTGGTTCGCACCAATCTGGAACGTCAGGTTCGCCAGGGAACCGTCGAGGATGTCCTGGCCGTTGAACTGCGTCGCATTCGAGATGCGGTTCACTTCCGACAGCAGCTGCTGAACTTCGTTGTTCAGGGACTGGCGATCCTGCGGCGAGTTCGTGTCGTTGATCGACTGCACCGCGAGTTCGCGGACACGCTGCAAGGCGTCGGAAATCGTCGACAGGGCGCCTTCCGCGACCTGCGAAAACGACACCCCGTCGTTCGCGTTACGTACCGCCTGGTCGAGACCGCGGATCTGCGTGCTGAAACGATCGCTGATGCCGAGACCGGCCGCGTCGTCTTTCGCGCTGTTGACCCGGAGGCCGGACGACAGGCGCGTGATGGAGGTGGTGAGGTCCGCCTGGGTACGATTCAGGTTGCGCTGAGTCGTCAGGGAAAGAATATTGCTGTTGATTACTTGCGGCATGAGTCGTGCTCCTGCTCGGGACGCTGTGGCCAGTTACGCATTTGAACTCTCAATGTTGCGCCGCAAGGCGCGGGCCGGCTGGCCCGCTGATCCGGATCCCGTTTGTTGCCGGCATCCGAACGCTTTTTTACCGTGCACGATCTGGCCACAGAGTCGTTACACACTGGCCGATATACCCATCATCGTGGCTATTTACGGCCTCCAGTCCCCGCTATCGGCGGCCATTTCGGGAACTTGAGGAGCATCAGAGAAAATTAAACAAACTGAGACCCTGGACCCGTACGAACGCGGACTGGGCAGCCTCGAGAGCGTTCGAATCCTGGGCCAGGCGGCTCACCGCCTCGACGAGATCGGCGTCTTCGAGCCGGGATCGCACGGTATTGAGCTGCAGACGCAGGTCCTCGTTCGCGACCCGCTGCGACTCGATAGTATTGCGGCGCGCCCCGACGATGCCTTGAACTTCCCGGAACCGGTCCATCGCCTGGTCGATGTCACCGAGCGCGCGATCGAGATCGTTCTGGAACACCGCGGCATCCGCGGCGAGCGCCGTCGGCGACTCGAGCGTCGCGAGCAGCCGGTCGACGGTCTCGAACACGGACTGGTTCTGGCTCGGCCCGGCGAGAAACTCATCGCCCGCGGCCGGCGTACCGACAAGCGTCAATTGAATCCCGTTGAACGTAATCGCCGCGCCGTCGGTATAGGTTTGCGCCGCGAGTACGGTTGCGCCGGTCGTATCGTCGATCACATCGTAGGTGTCCGGCGCCGTGAACGTGATGCGGAAATCGTGCGCCTGGTAGGCCGACTTGTCGACGACACCGCCCGGTACGATTCGACCGCTGCCGGTATTTCCGGCGGCGAGATCCGTGACATAAGTGCCGTTGCCGTTGCGGATCGCGGCGAACGCATCGAAACCGGTAAAGCCGTCCGTGACCGTGCGGAACTCGCTGATCTTGATCTCACGGTTCGTCTGATCCCCGTTGTAGACGACGCTGCCCGTCGGATCGGTCGTGAACGCCTGCGTATCGACGAGCGTACCGGAGAAAATATATTCGCCCGCGGCGTTGCGGGAATTCGCGAGGCTCTTCAGTTCATCGAGGCGCTGGCGTACTTCCGTCGTAATGGAACGGCGATCGGCGTCCGTCAGGGTCGTATTCTTGCCCTGGATCGTCAGTTCGCGGATCCGCTGCATCACGTCGTTGGCCGAGGCGACCGCACCTTCGGTTTGCTGCAGGTTCAGTTCGGCGAATTCGGCGTTGCGATCGTATTGCTCGGATGCCGTGACGCGTTCGTTGATCAACAGGACCTGGGCCGCCGCCACCGGATCGTCGGCCGGATTGTTGACCTTGAGCCCGGTCGAAATCTGGGTTTGGTACTTCGCCGTGCTCTCCTGCAGCCGAAACATACTGTTCAGCGCAATATCAAACCGCTGGGCGTCGGAAATTCGCATCGTTACCTCCTCACCGCTGCAAGCAGCGACGCAAATGTTTCGTTCGCAATCGAGATCACCTGGGCCGCGGCCGTGTAAGCCTGCTGGAACCGCAGCAACTGCGCCGCCTCTTCGTCGAGATTCACCGCCGACAGCGAGTCGCGCGACGCTTGCGCGTTTTCGCGCAGTACGGTCATCGCGTCACGACTCAGTTGCAGTTCCTGGGTTTTCGACCCGACCCGCCCGACGAGCTGACTGTACGACTCCTGATACGTCGTGCTCGCCCCGTCGAGGAACTTTGTCAACTGCAGTTCCGAAAGCGCGAGCCCGTTGCCGTTGTCACCGGCAGCACCGACGTTCGCCGCCACGGTAAACGTATCGCCCGGCTCGGGAGTGCCACTTACCTGCACGCGCCATCCGTTTATGTCGATATCCGCACCGCTCGTATAGGCGATCATCGGGCCGGCGCCGTTCACCTGGTAGGTCGTCGGCGGATCGTTGAACACAAGTTGTGTCGTCGTCAGCAGGTTCGCGTCCGCGACATCGAGGACCGTCGCCGGTGAAATTGTTCCCGATCCGATATTCGCGCCATCCGCGCTCGTACGATTCGGCCGTGCGAGCGCGAGCTCGCGCGGATCGGTGATCGCAACGCTCATGTTTCGTGCGATCGATTTCGTCGGCTGCACAAGATAAACATCGCCGGCCGCGGGCGCGCCGGTGACGGTGATCGTGAGACCGTCGACGCTGAACGGTCCGGCACCGCTCAGGGTCTGCGTCGTATTGTCCGCGAGATTCAACAGCGTGAAATCCGTCCCGTCATGCGACAGCCGGTAATCCGCTGTCGTCAGCGAACCGATATTCGCCGTATCGAGCGCCACCGTGACAGACCCGGTGTTACTTGGATCGGCGCTGACGTTCGGGGTCCCGATCGTAAAGAAATCACGACCGAACGCATCGTTCAGGTCGAGGCCCTCGCGATGCTGTTCGTTGAACGTAACGGCGAGCGTCGCGGCCAGTCGCCCGATCGCATTGCGCGACGGTTCGAGCACGTCGTCACGAAAATCGAGCGCCGCGCCGAGTTCCCCGTTCGTAATCGATTGACTGATGATCGAGGTAGTACCACCACTCGTCGTCGCGATTTCCAGTCGCGTACCGTCGAGCGGATCCGGTACCGTGACGAGCGGAATACTCGTCACGTCCGCAACCACCGCCTGCCCGGCGCCGATAAATACGTTCAGCGCGCCGTTTTCCTGCGCGATCGTCGTAACCCCGGTCAGTTCCGACAGATCCTGGACGAGCCGATCACGCTGATCGATCAGGTCGTTCGGCGGCTCGCCCGTGCTCGTTCCGAGCGCGCGCATGATCTGGTCGTTGATATCGGCGATCGCCCCCGACAGACTGTTGATACGCGTGGCGCTCGATTCGATTGCGCCGTTCAGATCGCGTGCTATTTCACCGAAGCGGCGATCGAGATCGCTGAACCGGTTGGCGAACGAGCGCGCGGAGTTCAGCGCCACTTCGCGCGTCGCCGTCGACGCCGGGTCGCCGTTGGCGTCGTGCATCGCGGTGAAGAAGCCCTCGAGCGCCGCCGTCGCCGTGCCGTCACCGAGCAGGGAATCGATCTGCGCCGCATAGTCGGCATAGGCCGAGGCTTTCGCTTCGTTCGCGGTTGCGGAGCGCAATTGCCCGATCAGGAACTGGTCGGCGACGCGGCTGATTTCGGAGATTCTCACCCCGTTGCCGACGTAGCCGGCGCTGATGGCCTGCGGCGGTGCCTGGTTCAGTTCGACCCGTTGGCGCGAATAACCGTCGGTGTTCACGTTCGCGATGTTGTGGCTCGTCGTTCCGAGTTGCCGTTGCGCGGCAGACAATGCCGAAACGCCGATATTGAAGATGCTTGCCATAGTGCGTTACCCGGGAGCCCTAGCGTTCGGCGTACATGGAGCGCGCGATGATCTGATCGCGCACCGCGAGAATCTTGTCGGCATAGCGCGGATCGGTGGCATAACCGGCGGCGGCGAGACCCGTGGCGAACGCTTCCGGGTCGCCGCCGTGTTCCAGCGCGCGGGCATAACGCGGATGCGAGTTGAGGAAGTCCACGTAGTCGTCGAACGCCGCGGCAGCGTCCGGATACGCGCGGAAATCGGCGTTCACCCTGAGTGCCCGGCCGTTGATGAATTCATGCGTGCGCACCGAGGCGACATCGCCGTCCCACTCGGGGCTCGCCTTGATACCGAAATAGTTGTAGGAATTCGTCCCGTCCGCTTTCGTGATCGTGTGCCTGCCCCAGCCGGATTCGAGTGCGGCCTGGGCGACGATGACTTCGGGTTCGAGACCCAGCTGCTCGGCCGCGCTGCCGGCGAGCGGCCCGACGGCGCGGAGGAAACCGGCAATCGTCGGTTCCGTTTCCTGCGGCGCGACCGCCGCCGGCGCACGCATCGCCGCGGCTAACGCCGGTTGCGGGTTTGCGACCGGCACGGGTTCCGGGGCGATCGTCCGGCGTGGCGGTAACATCAGTTCGCGCGGCAGTTCATCGGGGTCGCCCCCGAGCAACTGTTGCCGCAACAGCGGCGCGAAACCGAGGCCGCCCTGTTCCGCCATCTCGAGGGCCACCTGCGAATCCATCATTTCCTGGTACAGCTTCAGTTCGCTGCTGTCGAACAAACCGCCCTCCGGAGTCGCGTCGCGCGCCGCTTTCAGCATCATCTGGATGAACAGCGCCTCGAACTCTTCGGCAACCTTCGCGAACGCCCCATCCGCATCGGCACGCGCATCGGCACGCAGCGCGCTGAAGCGCGAGATATCCGTTGCGGCACTGACGTGAGCGAAGTTGTTCATGCGATCTCCATGCCGGGAATGGCTTATGCGCCCCGACGACGATCACTATGCATACCCGATGCCAACCCCGGAAAAACACGGAATATCCTCGATGAATCAGCCGGATAGCTAAAAAACGGGGTACCGGCCCCGGGGCCGGAGCGGCAAACGCTTGCCGCTCTTGCGGCAGACTTGCCAGCCGCGCCGACCACGACCGGCACGTCGCTGACGTGCGGACTGAATACGTGTTGCAAATTAGGCAACACCGACGGTAATGGACCAGCGACCCTTCCCCTCAAATCGAGGGGAAGGGACTTAGGATGGGGTGTAGACCGTGGTTCCGGTCCCGAAGCCACAGGGTCTCCGATTTACGCACTTAGATGATGATGAGTTCGGCGCGCAACGCGCCCGCTTCTTTCAGCGCCTCGAGAATCGCGACGAGGTCGCCGGGGGCGGCACCGACGTTGTTCACCGCCTCGACGATGCTGTCGAGCGACACGCCCGGGTTGAACAGGAACATACGGCTTTGTTCCTGCTCGACATCGATCGATTGTTTCGGCACGACGACGGTGTTGCCACCCGACAGCGCTTGCGGCTGGCTCACGATCGGATCATTGGAGATCGTGACCGTCAGGCTGCCATGCGTTACCGCCGCGGCGGTAACGCCGACCTTCGACCCGATGACCACGGTACCGGTGCGCGAATTGACGATGACCCGCGCGGGCGCCTGCCCCGGGTCGACTTCGATGTTCTCGAGTATCGACATGAACGCAACCCGTTGCGCCTGCGCCACGGGCGCCAGAACGCGCACCGACGACCCGTCCACCGCAACGGCGGAATTCGGCCCGAGTGTTTCGTCGATCGCCTGGGCCATGCGGTTCGCGGTCGTAAAATCGGAACGATGCAGATTGAACGTGAGGAACTCCGCGTTCAGGAACGCCGTCGGCACCTCGCGCTCGACCGTCGCTCCGTTCGGGATCCGGCCGACGCTCGGCACGTTCACGGAAATCCTCGAGCCATCGTTCGTCGAGGCGCCGAAGCCGCCGACCACGAGGTTTCCCTGTGCCATCGCGTAGAGTCCGCCGTCGGCACCTTTCAGCGGGGTCATGATCAACGCGCCGCCGCGCAGGCTTTTCGCGTTACCCATCGAGGACACGGTGACATCGATCGTCGATCCCGGCTTCGCGAACGGCGGCAGGGTTGCGTGCACCATGACGGCGGCGACATTCTTCAACTGCGGGTTTACGTTGTCGGGAACGACGATACCAAGCTGGTTCAGCATGTTCCTGATCGCCTGGATCGTGAACGGCGTCTGCGTCGTCTGGTCGCCCGTACCATCGAGCCCGACCACGAGACCATAGCCAAGCAACTGGTTGTCGCGCACGCCGGCAACGGCGGCGAGGTCCTTGATGCGTTCGGCGGCGGCAATACCCGGCATCAGGGCGAGTGCAAGCGTCAGGAAAATAATTCGCACGTGGATACTCCCGTCTGAATAAGTGGACGTAGATTTGAGACTCTGTGGTTTACGGCGCGGAATCATTGTTTGCCTCCCGTCCCGATCCGTTCCCTCGCGTCGAAGGGACGGCTACCCGGTCCATTGCGTTTCGTGTTCCATAACCCGGAGCACCTGTTTCGTCGACCCGTAGTCGCGTTCATACCGTGCCTACAGCGGGAACACGGGGCTCAGGAAAAATCGCGACAACCAGCCAACCTTGTTCGCATCGGCATTCGCGCCGTCGGCGCTGTAGACGATCGTTGCGTCCGCGACTTTCGTCGACGGTATCGTGTTCTCGGTCGTAATGTCGGCCGGCCGGACGATCCCCGAGATCTTCACGTATTCGTTACCCTGGTTCAGGTTCAGGCGCTTCTCGCCGCGAATGATGAGATTGCCGTTTGGCAGTACGTCGGCCACGGTCACCGTGATGTCGCCCGACAGGCTGTTGCTCTGCGCGCTGTCCGCGGCACCACCGAACTCATGTGCGCTGCTGAGGCTGCTTTCGAGCGTGTTGTCGGTCGTCTGGCTCAACGGCAACAGACCGGGCACCCCGAACTGCGGGGTCGCGCCGAGGATCGTCGGGTTCGTGATCGTGCTCGACTGGTCACGTTCGATATCCGTCGTCGACGACTTCGACGCATTCGTCGACTCCGCCAGCTGTACGGTGAGGATGTCGCCGACCCGGCGCGCCTTGATATCCTCGAACAGCGTGATGTCGTAGCCGGCCTGATAAATGGAGCCGGAGTACGCCTGCTTCGGTTGCTCGAACGGCACCGGGTAGGATGCACTGTAAGCCGGATCCCGGATCGGAGTGGTATTGCACCCGGTGAGCAGCGCCGTGAGCGCGGCCGCGAATGCCAGGGTCTGCATGAGTTTAAACATGGACAATTCCTATAACTGCTGCGACACGTACTGCAGCATCTCGTCGACTGTCTGGATCGCCTTCGAATTCATTTCGTAGGTGCGTTGCGTTTCAATCATCGACACGAGTTCCTCGACGACGTTGACATTCGAGGTCTCCAGGGAGCCCTGGATCAGGGTTCCGAGTCCGTTCAGGCCCGGGGTACTGGTCTGGGGACTGCCGCTCGAAACCGTTTCCTTGAACATGTTCTGCCCGATGGCCTGCAGACCCTGCTCGTTGATGAAATCCGCGAGTTGCAGTGAGCCGACCTGGGTCGGCGCGTTCGCGCCCGCTGTCAGCACCGATACCGTACCGTCTTCACCGATGGTCACGGACAGGGTCTCGCTCGGTATCGTGATACTCGGGTCGAGTTCGTAACCGCTCGAGGTGACGAGTTGGCCCTGCGAATTCATCGAAAACGATCCGTCACGGGTATACGCGGTCGATCCGTCCGGCAGCAGGATTTGCAGGAAGCCGCGACCCTGGATCGCGACATCGAGCGAGCTGTCCGTACGGGTGAGTGAACCCTGGGTGAAGATTTTCTCCGTCGATACCGTGCGCACGCCGCTGCCGAGCATGAGACCGGACGGCAATTCCGTATTCTGTGATGACGACGCGCCGGGCTGGCTCACGGTCTGGTAGAGCAGGTCCTCGAACGACGCACGGCCTTTCTTGAAACCCGTGGTACCCGCGTTCGCGAGATTGTTCGCGATCACCGACATGCGCGTCTGCTGCGCGCTGAGGCCGGTTTCGGCGATATGTAATGCTAGTGGCATTTAATTCTTCCCCTCAATTAGGCGATGCGCAGCACGCGTGCGCTCGCTGCATCATTTTCCTGCGCCGTACTCATGGCCTTGACCGCCATTTCGTACTGACGCGAATTCTCGATCATGGAGATCATCTCGGAGACGACATTCACATTGCTGCGCTCGAGCATGCCTTTGCGCAACACCACGCTCGCGTCGGGCGGCGCCGTCGTGCCGTCGCGCAGGCGAAACAGGCCGTCCGGACCCTTCACGAGATCGCGGAAATCCGGTGCCACGAGTTTGATCCGGTCGATATCCGCAAGCGTCGTCGCTTCCTGTCCGACCGGCCGGATCGAAATCGTGCCGTCATCGCCGATCGTGATCGATTCCGCCTGCGGCAGCGCGATCGGTCCGCCGTTACCAAGCACCGGGTGTCCGCCGCCCGTGAACAGTTGACCCGTCACGCTGATGTGCATATTGCCGGCCCGCGTGTACGCTTCGCTCCCGTCCGCGGACTGCACGGCGATGAAGCCGTTGTCGCCGATCGCGATATCGAGGTCGTTGCCGGTTGTTTCGAGCGCACCGTTACGGCTGTCGATGCCGGCACGCTCGGTCATCGCGAACGCGCGGCTCGGATGCCCGGGGCCGAACAGGGGCATCGCACGAAACGTTTCGTAATCGGCCTTGAAGCCCGTGGTGTCCGCGTTCGCAAGATTGTGCGCCGTCATCGACTGCGCGGTCAGCATCTGCTTGGCCGCCGACATGGCGAGATAGATCATTCGGTCCATAACGTTCTTACCCGGTTACCCGCGTTGGAATTCCGCTCGCTTAACGGATGTTGATCACGGCCTGGGTGATCGAATCCGCGGTCGAGATCACTTCCGTATTGGCCTGGAAATTGCGCTGCGCGATGATCAGTTTCACGAGCTGCTCGGAAAGATCGACATTGGAATCCTCGAGCGCCCCGGACTGCAGCAGGCCGAGATTGCCGGTGCCGGGTGCGCCTTCGAGAACATCGCCGGACGCGAAGGTCTGCGACCAGTTATTGTTGCCGAGTGGCTGCAGGCCCTGCACGTTCGCGAAGTTCGCGAGCGCGACCTGGCCCTGCACCTGGAATTGCCCGTTCGTGTAGCGCGCGAAGATCACGCCTTCCGAATCGATATCGAGTCCCGCGAGACGACCCGTGGTGTAACCGTCCTGGCTCAATTCAGTCACGCCGAACGGCGCACCGAATTGTGTCGATTCGCCAACGTCAAGCGTGAGATTCAGCGGTGCGGTACCCGATGCGGGGGTGAACGCCGGGATCGTGAACGAGCCGCCGGCCGGGGTCAGCAATGCGCCGGTCGAATCGAACGCCATCGACAGCGGACCCGCGACCGAGGTGCCGTCGACGACCGCGTGGGCTTCCCACGTATTCGCCGTTGCCGTTTTCACGAAATACGTCTGCATCAGATGGGAACCGCCGAGTGAATCGAAGATCGTCGTTGCCGTCGTGTTATTGAAGCTCGTGTTGTCGGCCGGATCGAAAACCGCGGTTACCGGTACGCTCGCCTGTGAATCGAGGTTTGCCCCGAGCGAAATCTGCGTCGTCGCATTCGGCGCCGTGTTCGCGTTCGAAATCTGCAGCGGGCCGAGAACGTTCGTAATCGCGCCCGTCGCGTTCGCGCCGTACGCATTCAGTTGCTGATTGTTCGAATTCACGACGTAACCGTCACGGTCGATGCCGAATGCACCGTCACGCGAATACACGCGCGCACCGTTGTCGTCGAGGATGAAAAAACCGTCGCCGCTGATCGCAAGGTCGAGGCCGTTATCGGTGAACGTGATATTGCCCTGCGAGAACTGCTGGGCAACGCGTGCCGTGCTGACTCCCTGCCCCGGACCATCGCCGGCGCTGCCGGGACCGGCAACCGTGAAGACGTCGTGGAATTCGGCCCGCGATCCCTTGAAGCCCGTCGTGTTGACGTTCGCAACATTGTTGCCGATCACTTCGAGATCGGTTTGCGCGGCGCGAAGCCCGCTTATCGCAATTTCAAATGGCATGTCGTGATACTCCTGCTGACTCGTAACGGTCGGCTTATAAAACGCGTTTGATCGTGCCGAGTTCGACGGCGCCGATATCGGTAAGATTGAGTACGGGCGGCTGGCCGTCGCGTGACAGGGTCACGCTCTCGACCGGCGCCTGGATGAAGGTGGGCACGGCCTCGCTCGCACCGTCGATCAACGCGGACGCGCTCAGCGTGTAGGTTCCCGGTACCGCCCGTTCGCCGTCGGTCATCAGCCCGTCCCACTCGAAATCGACGAGGCCCTGATCCTGTGCGCCTAGCGAAAACTGGCGTACGGTCTGGCCGGTTGCGTCGGCGATCGTGATCCTGACGTCGCTCGCCGCGTTCGGCAGTTCGAGCGCAAACGGAACCTGTGCCTGCTCGGCGAGCTTCACCGTATCGCGTTCGATCAGGACATTGCGGCCGACCATCGTCGAGGCCTGCAGTGCCTGGCTCGACTGCAGCGACGCGGCGAGCGAATTGAATGAGTCTTTTAATTCCCCGATCCCGCTCACGGTGCCGAACTGCGCAAGGTCACCGAGGAATTCGCCGCTTTCCATCGGCTTCAGCGGGTCCTGGTTCTGCAGCTGCGTGAGCATCAACTCGAGGAACTGTTCCTGTTCGAGCGCACCCGCTTTCTGCTCCGTCGTCGTCTGGCGATCGGCGCTGAGCGATTCGAGCCCGGGTGGCAATAAACCGATTGGATTATCCATAGTCGTGACCTCAATCAGCGCTGACCCAGGGTCAGGGTTCGCTGTAGCATTTGTTTCGATGCGTCCATAACTTCGACGCTTGTCTGGTAACTGCGCGAGGCGGCGATCATGTTCGCCATCTCCTCGACTGCGTTGACGTTCGGCAGGTAGATGTAGCCGTCGTCATCCGACAGGGGGTGCCCCGGCCGGAACTCCTTGCGCAACGGCGCCTGGCTTTCGACGATGCCATCAACCTGCACCCCGCTGCCGGGGCCCGGCTCAAACTCGAAGTCTTCCATCACGGCGGAAAACACGGGTACGCGTGCGCGGTAAGTCTGATCGATCGAACTGCTCGCGCTGTTCGCATTGGCCATGTTGCTGGCGGTCGCGTTCATCCGGATGGATTGCGCGCCGAGCGCCGAACCGGCGATATCGAATACGGCAAACAACGACATGATTACTCTCCTCTCAGCGCCGACTTGATGCCCGACAGCTTGCCGTCGAGAAAGCGCAGGCTCGCCTGGTAACGCAACGAGTTGTCGACGAACCGGGCGCGCTCGGCCGCGACATCAACCGTGTTCTGGTCGAGTGACGCCTGGGTCGGCTCGCGGTACTGCAAATCGATGCCACCGAAACCTGGCGCGGCGTCGGAAAAATGGCCGGGTCGAGTCGCCGCGAGTCGGGTCGTCGGGTCCGCGTCGCGCAACGCGCTGCGAAAATCCACGTCACGAGCGCGGTAATTCGGGGTCTCCGCATTCGCAAGGTTCGCGGCGAGTACCTGCGCGCGATACGCCCGCAGTTTCATCGCCTGCGGATGGATGCCGAGTGCCTGGTCAAGTGATGGCATGAATCTTCCCCTCAAGTGCGCAATCGTCGCGCTGTTACGGTGAACGTCGTATAAGCGAATCTCGTGCCAAGTTTCAAAAAGCGCGAAAAACCCGCGGAAATAGCGCTTTTCCGCCCACCCGTACCGGGTCCCGGTGGCAACCCGGTGCCGCCGGGCGGCAAGCACCCGCACGTCGGGCTGCCGCCGCTGGCGACGGGGCGCAGTGACGCCGGCTCGCCGCGGACGACGTTGCCCGCCCGGATCCGCGATGACGGCGGCGATGGCACGTCTTATGCGTCGGAGCGTGAAACGTCACGCCGCGCCCGGCAGCAAACCGGTTTCCTGACGCCTAACAGGCACAAACATTGCATCTATCAGGCCCGCAAGCCTGAATTAGTCGGAGATTTGACGTGCGTGAAATCATGATCGGGACGTTTTTCTGTCTCGCGCTGTGCGGCAACGCCGCGGGCGCGGCGATTGAGAAGCTCGAAAACATTCGCACCGCGGTCCGCGATTACGCGATAGCGGAGGTCGGCACGGAAGCCGATGGCGTGCACATAGAAGTGGGTCGACTCGACCCGCGATTGCGCCTCACCGCCTGTTCGCATCCGCTGGACACGTATTTCTCGCCGGGCGCGCGCAATATCGGCCACACGACCGTCGGGGTCCGCTGCGACGGTCCGAAAGCCTGGTCGCTGTACGTCCCGCTGCATATCGATCGCCTCGTGAACGTCGCCGTCGCGGTCGACAACCTGCCGCGAGGCCACGCCATCGGCGCCGCCGACGTCCACTACGAGAAGCGCAGCCTCGCCCGCTTGAAACGGGGATATTTCTCCGCAAAAGAGGGACTTATCGGAAAAATCACGACCCGCGCGGTGAGCCGGGGGGCGCCTTACACCGAAAACATGGTGAAACAGGCAAAATTGGTGAAACGCGGTGAACGGGTCATGCTGTCGCTGAACAACGGCACCGTCGCCGTCCGCGTCGCCGGTACCGCCCTGCGCGACGGCGGCCGCGGCGAGCGCATCCCGGTGCGCAACCTGAGTTCAAACCGGGTGATCCAGGGCGTCGTGCATGAACCCGGGCTCGTACTCATCGGCAAGCCCCGCGCCGGCCAATGACAGCGCCGCCCGGCGTCGACCGGCAGCGGACGCGCGACGATCGCGGCGGCGTTAAAATAGAATATGCGACGGCGATCACGCTTGATCGAACCGGGCTAAAGCCCTTGTGTCAAGATGCCGTTACCCCAGTGACCAGAAACGGAGTTGAACACTATGGTTTCCGAAGTTAACGGACCGCGGACTTCCGCGGTAACCGGCCTCGACCAGCGAGGGACTAAAATCGGTGAAACGCGCGCAACGGATGCGGCAACAGCAACACGCGGCCAGGGCGCCGAAGTCGTCACCCTGACGGATCTGGCCGCCCGGCTGCAGGCGCTGACACAGTCGGTCGCCGACCTGCCGGTGGCGGATCAGGAGAAAATCGAACAGTTTCGCCAATCCGTCGCCGATGGCAGCTACGAAATCGATCCGCAGGCGGTAGCGGAGAAACTGACGGCTATCGAAGCGATGCTGTCGGACTTCGCTCGCGCCGGCTAACCGCGATGACCACGCCGAATACGAAAAGCGTCGCCCGCGCGGAACTCGAAGCACGCCTGCTCGAGCTGACGTCGCTGCTGGCCTCGGAGTATGACGCCATCCGCGAGCGTGATACGGAACAACTCGCGCGTCTCGCCGACGATAAAAACGCTCTCGTCGCGCGTATCGATGCGGCCGCGCGCAGCGCCGACGTCAGCGCGCTGCTCTCGGATCCCGACACGAGCGACGTCGAAGAACTGCGCGCATTGATGCACCGCGCCCAACACGCGAACCGGGTCAACGGGGCGGCTATCGAATCGAGTCAGCTGTTTACGAGTTCACTGCTCGATATCCTGCGCGGCCGTGTCCCGGGTGAACGCACCTACACCGCCCGCGGACGCCTTGGCGTACAGGCGGAATCAATGCCGCTCGTCAGCGTCTGAAACCACGCCGCCCGCGCCCGCGGGCAAATACGCAATATCCGCCGCGACATCGACATCATGGCGTTCCGCCAGCCGCTGTACGCGTAAGCCGCCGCGCTGCAGGCGCGTCTGCGTTGCCGCCAGGACATCCCCGCTCCCCCACGCAATGTCTGTGAAATAAGCCCGCCGCACCTGCGCCAGCCCGAGTAACCAGTAACCGCCATCCGCCACGGGTCCAATAACCGCGTGGCGCGTATCGGCGGCGAGCATGGCGTGCGCCTGCCGCAGATCCGCCGTCGTACTGTCCGCGATATCCGAACCCATGAGGACCGCGAACCGCGCCTCGGCGAGTACCGCTTCGAACGCATTGAACATCCGGGTACCGAGATCGCCGCCCCGCTGCACGGCCACCCGCCAGTTGTCGTGCGCAAGCCGCGCGGCGAAATAATCGCGCTCGTCGGCCGCGGCGCAAAACAGATAGCGCGCGGCGAAACATCCCGGGGGTGCGAGCGTCAGCGCATGATCGAGCAGGGTCGCGTAGATTTCAGCGGCCTTCGTCGTACCGAGCGTCGCGGCCAGGCGCGTTTTCACCCGGCCCGGGCGTGGCGCGCGCGCGAACACGATCAGGGCGCCGGCGGCGGGGGCGGTCATTTCGCGGTCTTGTGCCGGCGTTCGTACAGCGTGCGCAGACGTGCCGGTGATACGCCGCAGACGTAAGCCAGGCGCAGGCCCCACATGACGATGACGGTGCTGAACACGCCGTCGCGCTGCCAGCGTCGCGCCGAGGTGCGCACGCGCGAACGCAGGCAATGCGGCCGGTGTTCACGGCGCAGGCGCTTGCTGAGCGCAATGTCTTCCATCAATTCGATGGGCGGGAACCCGCCACACTGCTCGAACAGAGCGCGCGTGACGAAGATCGCCTGATCGCCCGTCGCGACTCCGGTCAGCCGCGAGCGCAGATTCATCATCGTCTCGATCACGCGGTACGCCGAACCGGGCGCGTCGAGGGAGACATCGAAGCGTCCCCACAGCGCACGCTCGCGCTCGGCGAGCGCCGTCAGACTACCGCGGGCATCCGGCGGCAGCGTCGTATCGGCATGCAGGAACAGTAACAGGGAACCCGAGGCGAGCGCGGCGCCGGCGTTCAATTGCGCCGCCCGCCCCGGACCGGCGGTGATACAACGATCCGCGAGCGGTGCGGCCAGCGCCCGGGTTGCGTCCGTGCTGTTACCGTCGACCACGATGACCTCATGCCCGGCGCGGCGCCACGCCTGCAGCGACGACAGTACGCTCGCGATCGCGTCGGCCTCGTTCAGGCTCGGAACGATGACGGATATCTGCACCACAATGGCGATGTGCTCAGGCTTTCAGCGCTCCGCCGCAACTGCTGCCCTGCCCGGCCGTGCAGCCGTAACAGTGATCAGCGACCGCCACGGCTTGGCCGTCCGCGTGCCAGCCGATCAGATCACGCAAATGCGTTGCCCGCGCACGTGCGCCGAGCGGCAATCCGAGCATTTGATTGAAATCACAGTCGTAGACGTAGCCCTGCCAATCGACGCTGATCAGGTGACGGCACATAACGTTCGCACGATTGTCCTCGCGGTAGGCCTCGACGAGCTGACGCATATAACCGTCAAGCTCGCCGTCGCGCGCGAGCGCGTGACGAAAGCGCGCGATCGGCATATTCGTGATCGTCAGCAGCGATGTGAACGTCACCCCGTGATCGGCGGCGAGCCGCGCGCGATACGTCGTTTCGAGTGCCTTCTGCTCCGGCGGCAGGAACGCGCCGGTCGGGTTGTAGACGAGATTCAGCACGAGCGGCGAACCGCTAACCCCGTAACCGAGTTCGTTGAGACGCCGCAGTCCCGCGATGCTGCGGGCGAAAACCCCGGCGCCGCGTTGCTGATTTACATTGTCCTCGGAATAACATGGCAGCGAGGCCGTGATCGCGACGGCGTTTTCCGCGAGAAACTCCGCGAGCCCGGTCTGGCCGGGTTCCGACAGGATCGTCAGATTACAGCGGTCGATCACTTCGACCCCGAGTTCGCGCGCCGCGATGACGAGGTCGCGAAAATGCGCATTCAGCTCGGGCGCGCCACCCGTCAGGTCGAGCGTTCTGATGCGCTGTTGCGCGACGAACTCGAGCAGCGTCTCAACCGTCTCGCGTGACATCATTTCCGTGCGCTTCGGCCCCGCGTCGACGTGGCAATGGGTGCATGCCTGGTTGCAGCGGTAGCCGAGATTTGCCTGCAGCGTGTGCAAACCGCCACGCGCGATCGCGGGGAATGCCGGCAGGCCCTGGAGGCCTGCGCGCGGGGAGAATTTCAGCGGTATCGGTGCACTCATCTTCAGGTACTTGCGGGGCCTGCTCTCGGGTTTCGCTTCCCAATGCGGTTTCCGGTGCGCTGTCGCGCAATCGGCGACGACAAGAAACCACGCGGGAACCACAAAAGATTCGGCCCGAGCTTAACCGATTACACCGGCATCGGTCTCGCGCGATGCCCGTCGATCGGGAAACCGCGGATGAATTCGCCCGCCCCACTGGCGCAACGTGAACGTGCAAGCTAGAATTGCGCCCTTGCTGGGGCCGTAGCTCAGATGGGAGAGCGTCGCGTTCGCAATGCGAAGGTCGGGGGTTCGATTCCCCCCGGCTCCACCAATAGCCTTTAACAATCAGTCGGTTAAAGGCGAAATTCCTGATTCCCCACAAATACACCAACAAAACGGAAACGGTGCTTTTCTGCAGGGAGGATTGGCCGCCGCGCGTCCATGTGCGGCGGTATCCTCGTCGATGTCTACCCGATCGGGCCCCACATGTCGCAGCGCAGCTGGCGACGGTCCTCGTCGGTTAATAGCGCAAAAGTGAATTCCACGCCGGCCGCCGCCTCGATTTCGTTGGCAGCATCAAGGATCTCGTTCGCTGCTCTCAGGGCTGCGCACGTGTGTGCATCGGTGTCGACCGCGATCGTCTCCGTGATTTCCATGTTTCTGATCGCGTGCAGCATGGCGTGGATCGCGTGTTGCGCTTCGTAGAGCTTGCCGAGCGCCATCAGCATGCCCGACGAACCCGGGTTAGCTGGCTCGTTGTCGCTCTCATCGTCGCCGTCCCCGTCGATGTCGCGACGTATCGCCCCTACCGCCATCGTAAGATCGTCGGGATCGACCCCCTTCACGAGCACGAGCGCCTCCAGGCGGTCCCCCTCGTCGAACTCGCCCTTTTTGAGCAGGTCATACAGCCGCCAGCGAGCGGTAGCGGCCTCGCTGGCAAGTTCGTAGGCGCGATCGATGTGTTCCAGAATTTCGGATTTGTTTGGCATGGGAATGCCTCCTACAAGGCTTTCTACGGCCTTGAATTGGGGTGGCAGGTAGTTAGAAAGCGCTGTAGGAACGCCCGGCTTATTTCCCCTAGGGGTGTTTTATTCAGCACGCTACCCGCCAATGGCAAATTACGGGCACAAAAAAAGCAACTATTTCGGGTGTTGCTATTGCGCCCGCCTACACAAGGGTTTCTACGCCCTTGAATTGAGCATAGCCCGGCGCCGGGGAATTGCAACGTGCGATCACCGGTCGTGCGGTGCGACCGGTGATCGCCAGTAAAAAAACCGGTGCCAGCGAGGAACCGGTTTATCGAGTCAGAGTAAGAATGCGGTACCGCGCGGTAACCGCATTCCGAGAACCCTGGTGGGGTCGTGCGTGACGACCCCACCAAAAACCCTCGTGGAGGGGGCCGCAAATCAACTTCGAAGCCTGACGAAATTGATTCCGAGTCACGCGATCTTCTGGCGGTCGTTCGCGGCGACCGCCAGAAGAACGGGACCGCCCCGTGGTCGTCGTGCTCGACCGCGGGCTACATCAGCGCGACTTCATGCACTGAACCACATCACCAGCGCCGCACGTTCACCACGAGTAACAGGCTTCACGCGATGCAGGCACGTCGACGGGAAGAACGTAGCGATGCCTCGCCCGCGAGGCGCCGTCACCGTTCTATCGCCCAGCGGCTGCATAATCTCCATGTCGCCCCCGGCGTAGTCGTCCGGATCCGTGAGTTGAACCGTACAGCTCAACGTGCGGTCGGTGCGGCCCTGCTCGTCCACGTGCCAGTCGAAATGATCCCCCGTCGTGTATTTCGCCACGATCGGCGGCTCGGACGCGCGGAGCGGCCCCGCGTGTAATTCTTCCCTCGCAGCGCGCAGCGCAGGCCCGAGCTTTTCGAGTATCCAGGATAAATCGCCGCTCAACGTCGCCTGTTCGCATCGGCGGTGCTGCTCGTTACGTTCTCCGCCGTACAGGAGGCCGGGCGCGTAGGCGCCGCGCTCCGCCAGGACGCGATCACATTGCTCCCCGGTCAACACGGCGACGCTGAATGTCCAAGGGTGAATCGCGTTCGCCAGCATCGCCCCCATGCGCGCGAACACGTCGCGGTACGTCCCCGGTACGGTCTGACGCCACAACATGGCGCTCTCATACCAGTTCGTCCGGGTCGGGTGAGTCTGCCAGCGCCAGCAACACGGATCCGCAATTGCGATCCAAACGGGAACACCCAGCGCGCCGGCGAGATGCGCGACACTGGTGTCGACAGCGATCACAAGATCCAAACCGGCGACAACACGGGCAGTCGCTGCAAAATCCGTCAGTGGCACCGGTGACGGCGCGATCCAATCCGGGCGATCGTCATCGCGTTGCATCAGCGATATAAAGTTCACCCCATCGACCTGCAGCGCTTCGAGTTCCGATGGTTCCGATGAACGAAAAGCGTCGGTTTCATTCGCCGGACTGCCCGCCCAGACAACGCCGACATTGAACCCGGGGATCTCGATGGGATCCGCGTGCAGGTAGCCGCCTGGCTGCCCATAGCCCGCGCCGAGTGTCGCGATCATGGCGAAGGGGTAGGTGTAGGCATCCGCGGCGAGCAGCGCCTGATCGATCGCCGTGGTCGGGAACGTCTCATACTGCGACAACAGGCCTCGCAACGCGGGATACGTAACCACGATCAATCGATCGCACCGCTCCGCGGCGAGCGGCAGGTATCTCGCGTACTGAAGGCAATCGCCGAACCCCTCGACTAGCGCGACGACGAGCACGGGAACGTGGGCGCCGTCCCATTGTGGAACGTCACCGCCAGGCGCGGGGAGCACGTCCGCGCCGATCTTCCCCTCGATGAACGCAGAGTAATCACGGGCTATCGCCTCGAACCCGGAGAGGTCTCCGTTTCTGATTTGAGTAAACCCGGGGAGAACGTCGCCAGATGGTCGCTGCTTTTTCGTTCTGGCGACACTGGCGCCACGCATCGCGATCTGGTTTTCAATATCCGACAACGCAATCCGCGCGTCGTTGCTGGCAGGATCGAGCGCTACCGCGCGACGAGCGCACCGCCGGGCAGCGTCGAGATCATTTGCCGCCTCGTGTGCCTTCGCGGTGACGAGGAGTGTTTCAAGCGAAGCGGGGAGCGTTTCCAGTATGTCCAGCGCTTCGCCGTCATGCCCGCCGGCCACGAGCATATACGCGAGAACGCGGCGCAACATCTCGTTGTCGGGATCCTCGCAGTCCGCGCGCTGTAACAGCGTTATGGCTTCGTCGATTTCCCCGTCCCCGAATTTTCGGGCCGCTTCCGCGATCAATTGCATCGCGTCTACGCTCCTCGGTGCCTCGCTATTTCGCAAACCAAGGCCGGCCGCGCGGTTCAGTGCCGCCGCCGGCTTTCGCGGTTTTTCGCATCGCGGGGCACTCACGAATTATCCCCGTTCGAGGTTAGGACGCGGCGAACTTCAGCAACTTGATTGCATCGAAGTTGCGCACGTCGCCGGCCGTCCGTTTCGTCGTGTAAAACTTCACCTTGCCTTTCGTGGTGAGGTTATCGCGCAGAATGCGAATGCCGGTCGTGTGATCCCAGATGCCATAACCCTGCATGAAGTCACCGAATGCAATCGAGAACGAATCAGACCCGACCGCGGGCATATTCTCGGCCAGGACGACTTCATGCCCCAGCAGCAGCGGGCGCCCTCCTTCGGTCAAGCTGTCCAGCCACATGTAACGGCCGTCCGCATCTTTCAGCTTCCGCACCACGCGCGCTGTCGTGCGCCTCATCAGCCATTTCGCGTTCGGGAGAAACTCGGGCTTGAGGCTCAGCGACAAGTCGATCAGGGCGTCCGGGTCACTCGCTCCGCCGGATATGGTCGGAAACGCCCCGGCCGCGCCGACAGGGAAGTATTGCAACTTGCCCCACGCGCGCGCGTCGTCCTCTTCGGTGGTCGCTGTCCCGCTGTAGTCGAGGAACCCGCGCGGCTGACTCACGCCGGTGCCGCTGACGAACGCCGCGTTTTCATCGCGGATGAGTTTGCCCGCGATTTTCAGCGTTAACCACAGCTCGACGTTGAAGGAAGCATCGTCGAGAAGCTTCTGTGTGACGATCGGCATCGCGTACTGTTCGCGCATGTAAATCGATTGAAGCCCAACATCCGGCGACGCAGTTTCCGGCCGCTCGTCGGTTTCCCCGACCCAGCCACCGGTGGTCGCGTCGTCGGTATCGATCGGCAGTTCGATCGCATCCGTATTGAGACTATCGACGGACGCAATCGAGCGCATCGGGCTTGTCTCGAAGATCCGCGAAAGCACGTTCATTGAGAAGCGCGGCGGCGTCCAGAATCCACCATCCGGATCGCTGCCGACCTGCATGGCCGCGCGGTAATCGTTTGCAATCGCTTGGCCGTACCGCAGGTACATCGGGAATGCCTCGGCGTAATCCCTCAGTGCCCCGTCATCGACGACGGCAGCTTCGGGGGCACAGCGTTGCGCTCGCGCGAAGAATGCCCGGGTGGCTTGTTCGAGGCGCGGGTCATCATCATCGCGAGGTCCGCCGCCCATGCCGCCGCGGGCGATTTTTTTGATTACATCGTCGAGGTCTGCGCTCAAGTCGTCGACCTTTTGATCGTGTTTGGCACGGAATTCCGCGAACGCCTGGTTGAGATCCTGAGCGATCTGCTTGAGATCGGACGGTTGCGGTCCAGCGAACGCAATCACGTTGTTACGGGGTTGGAGTTGCATTGAATATTCCTCGTCAGTCGGCGCAACCGCGAGGTTTAGCTCGCCCAGGTCGCGCATAAAGTTACATCCGCAGTAGCGGACAAAATTTCATGCTGACCTGAGCTGCATCTACGAAGGCGATCATGCTTGCCGGCATCACACCGGCCGCGGCGCGAACATCTCGCACGCACCGCGCAATCGCAATCGTCAGTGGCGAACCGTACAGCGTCGCACCGCACGGCCACTCAGGGTTCGAGCGTCTCGGTGTGCAACATCGCGCAGCACACGTCATCGACGGTCGAGGGTTTGATCGTACTCTCACTATCGATCGAGTCAAGCGTGCCCGGCAACGTCGCCGCGCGTAATCAACTGCACGCCCATTGCCGACAGCATCCGCCCGAGCTCGGCCGGCCCGCGTTCGTTTTGCAGTTCCACGATCCCGATGGTGAACGCGGCCAGGTGAAGCGCGTCGACCGGCAATCCGTGTCCTGCCGCTTCACGAATGTGCGCCCGTAGCAATTCCTCGGCAGTGTCGAGTATCTCGGTTTCGGGCATGGTGCTGAGCGCTTCGATAATTTCGGCTCGTGTCGTCATTTCGGTTTACTCCTCGTTTTGCCGGCGACGATTGCCGCCTCGCGTCGGGACATTCCTGCTGCACGTAGTTTTCGCTCGCGCTCGCGCTTCATGAGCGCCAGGTCCTGGTCGCCGATTCCGAAAAAGCGGCGGATTTTTCTGAAAATTCTGGTCATTCGTCGAACCTTTTTTGTTACGGTCGCGCGGGCGAATTGTTACGGTTTAAAAAATGAAACTTTGGCAGGCGGTCTAGAGATTTGACGCTGCAGGGATTGCCTCCCCCCTACCCCTCGTGCGCCTGACGTTCGACGCGTCATTGGCAAAAGTTCGTCGTGAACACGGTATCCGCTAGCACCGGATTGGATACGAGCTCCGCCAGGTCATCGCGCGGCCAGTCGGCCAGGTACTCCATAACCGCAGGCAATGTGTCCCCAACATCGCGACCGTGGCGGTTGATCACTTCGGCGAAAAGCGAGCGAAGCGGCTCATCCCCGTGATCGTGATCCGCTTCGGTCTCGGGTGGCGCCTCATCTACAGCCGCGGTGCGGGTTTCGCCGAAGGGGATCACGCTTGGATAGTTGTGATCCTCTTGGCCGCGAAGGGGATCATATTCAAGCGGACCCTGATCCCCTTCAGTGAAAGCCTTGCGTGGCGAGGCTTTCGGCGTTCCAGTGCCACCAAGGGGATCACGCTCAACAGTTTGATCCCCTTCAGGCAGCATCCAACGCCACCCGCCTTGGAAGTTTGCCTTCTCGGAAATCACACCGAGATCCTTTTTCGCTCGCTTCACCGTCGGCCATGAGTGCCCAGCATCCCGTGCCAGTCGTTGCAAGTCTTTCGTCGCTATCGGGCCGTCGGCGAGCTCGGTCCTCAACCACCACGCCGCATCATCACGCTCGGTCGCAGCGTCGTCGCTTTCGCACGTTGCAAAGATGTCATTCGCTGAGCCTTCAAGCGGTCGCCCCCATTCCACGCGCGAACCGATGATCCCCGGCTCAATCTCACTGAACGAGATGGTGTATTCATACCCGCCCCCGTCGGGCCCGATGTTGCTCTTGATTCGCGCAAGGGTGTTCGGTTCGCCTTCCTCTGCCGCCTTTCCCGTGCCAAGAACAATCCGAGCCAGGGCGCCATATGCAAGCGAACCGGTTACGCGTTCCAGCGCATCGCGCCCGCTCGTCCCTTTGCTGAAATGTGTGATCCCGAGTATCGCGATTTTCCGGCGAGCGCCGAGATCGACCAGCGGTTGCAGGTCCCGCCTGGTTGCACCGTTCTCGCCTGACGACGCTCTGACGGCCGAGACAATCGGATCCACAATCAGGAGCTTTACATCGTCGATACGGGCCAGCTCGCGCTCGAGCATCTCCATGTCCTTTGCCGGATCGAACGATCGTCGCCCCTCCGCCTCGTCCACGGCATCGATGAAGTAAATCAAATCGAGGTCCGCGCCCATCGCCATAAGCCTTGGCACGAGCGTTTCAGCCACTTGGTCCTCACCTGACCAGATCACAACGGCGCCCTTTTCTGCCCGGGACCCGTCCGGCCAGACGCCCCCAGCGCTTCTAATCGCGGCGAATGACTCTGCGATCGTCGTCTTACCTGTACCCGCGCGCCCCGCGAGAATGTGCACCATTGATACCGCGAGGAAGCCACTCCATAGCCATTCAATGCGCTGTGGTTTGATGTCGCGAGCACGTAACAGCTGCACTTTATCGATGTGGGTTTGCGGCGTTTGCATCCATGCCAGGTCTATCTGCGCTGCCACGGCAGCCAGTCCGCGCAAACCCGCCAGGTCGTTGAAGTCACTTACGGCATCCGGGCGGCTGCGGCCAAAGTCGGGAACCGCCACGACCCCGCCCGCAGCCAGGGCCGCCGCTGTCGCCTTCGTTCGCCCCGGGTTCTGAGCCGTGGCCGCGTCGTCATCGGCGGCAATGAGGATCGCGACGCCCGGATACTTCGCGCGGATTGCGCGTGCTACGGGTTCGAGATTGCCCGCATTGAAAGCCACCGCGACTGCGTGGCCGCACGCTTCGTGAATCGTCGCACCGGTCGCGTATCCCTCGCACACGACGACCCGATCGGTGACGCGCCCGATCGCGTGGTATCTGCCCGCTACCGCCCCACCCGGGAGAAATCGTTTTGTACCGTCGGGACGGATTCGCTGAATGCTTGATAATGTCCCGTCGGACCCATGAACCGGCACCAGCAAATCGCCGGCATCCGCGCGCAGACCGTGTGCCTGGACATTTTTGCGGGCGAGATACGGGTGCTCGCCCACATCGGTAGCCGCGGCCTTCCATTGGCGACGCGCCTCCTCCCCTGCCGCGACCTTTACCCGTCGTTCCTCGTCGCGGCGCGCTTGTTTCGCGGCATCGATACGCGCGCGATGCTCGATACGTTCATCTGGCGTAAGCTCGCTCGATGCCTTTGCGCACCATGTGTGCTGCTCGCCCGTTTTCCACGAACCGAACGCGCCCGCGGCAACGCCATCGAGGTGCAGGACCAGCCACCCGTTCTTACTCCCGGACCGGTCGCCGTCGACGTGGAATCGCTGTAACGTCCCGTCGCCTACTATGTCTGCGTCCGTCGCGAGCCCAGCAGAAGCCATCGCCTGGCGAAATCGCTCGATGCTACTCATCTGGAAACCGCCGGCGATAAGCCCGCTCCGCCTCGATCGCGCGGCGTTTGGCGAAGCACTGATCGCAAAAATGGTGATGGGGTCTCCTGGGCTTGAACTGACGGGCGCACCCGCGGCAGATTTTGCTAGGTTTCTTGCTGACGGCGCGTTGTTGTTGCTGGCGGGCTGTGTCGGTAGAATCAGGGTTGCTGTCCAGGCATTCCCTACCTTCCGATGTGAGCCGCCGGCCTTCATGGTCGGCTGTGCTCATCATCTACGCCGCCTGGGCTTCGCCGCGCGCCCACCGCCATACGGTAGGGCGGGCCACTTGGTAGCGTTCCGCTACCTGCCGATCAGTGAGATATACATCCGGACCGTCTGCCAGTTCGGGCATGGCATTACCGGAGCACGCAGCCTCCCAACGGCGGAGATCCTTCTCGCGCCACCGGGTGCAACCTGCACCGAGTTTCACAGGGCTGGGAAATTTCACGTTCGCACCTCGCGTCTAAGAGCACCGCATAATTGCGGCGCATGACGAGATGTTACTTACGGGTTTGAAATAGCCTGGCTATGTCGCACGGCGGATTCTCAGAATTCGCTGCCGAAATGCGTCGTAGGTGATAACCTGCTGGTCAGCGTACACGTAGCGGGACGCCTTCAGATTTGCGGCGCCCTCCTCCCGCGGCGCCATATTTTCTCGTTCCATCTCCGAGTACAGCTCGGGCCATATTTCGGCAGGCGGTAGTGGATCGCCAAGCTCATCCGTGTGCGCAGCAAGGTTGGTTAGAATTTCACTAACCGTGTTTCTCGCCTCCGTATCGCTCCAACGCTTTTTGGCCCCTTTTTTTCCTCGTTGCGATTGCTCTCGCGAATGCTTCTCACCCATCGCCGCGTGCGGCTCCATTGCCAGCACGATCGCATTCTGGCGCTCGAGTAGCAGCTCGCGCCCGGTACTGATCACCGCGTCGGCGTCGACCCTTACGCTCCCACCCGATAGCAGCATTCTCCGGGATGCCAGCAGCGAGATCAGCCACAGCGCCGCCTTGTTCTCCAGTGAATTCAGCGCCGCCCGTGGGAATACCTCGCCTTTCCCGGGCGGGCGAGTTTCGTTTATCAGGGCGCGGATCAGATCCGGGTCACTCAGATACCACGCATCCTGCGCCGCCAAGTCGGACCGAGCATCTTCTATCAATGTATCGATAAGTCCCAGCAGGATGTCGCGACATTCGGGCAGATGGTTTTCGTTATATTTCAATAGCTCGGCGACGTGGTCGAATTCCGACGGTTCCACTAGTTTCCTATACGGTCGCTTACCCACGCTTGCGTCCCCGAATGGAAGTTACCGAACCCGCCCGGGCGGGCTTCCCGAGAAACCGTGCCCATTCGTTCATCAGCCGCCCACGCTGAGGTAGTAGTTCGTCGCGCGCATAGGCGGCCCGGGTAGCATCGCTGTTGACATGCGCCAGCGCGAGTTCAGACACCTCGTCGGCGTAGCTAGTGGACGTGCGTGACCAGTCCTTGAATGAACTTCGGAACCCGTGCGGCACGGCCGGCACCTTCATCCGTCTCGTGACGCTGTTGATACTCATGTCAGACAGCGGACCGCCCCGCGGGGCAGTGAACAGGTACGGCGAGTCATGGAACACGGGTAACGCTTTCAGGAGCGCCACCGCGGCCGGGCTCAACGGCACTCGATGTGCCTTGCCGGCCTTCATCCGCTCGGCGGGGATCGTCCAGAGTCTCGCCTTGAGATCGATCTCGTCACGGGTCGCGAGGCGTACCTCAGCGGAACGTGCGGCCGTGTAGATGATGAACTCGAGTGCGCGCGCTCCCATACCCTCACGCTGTTTGAGGTCGACCAGGAACGCGGGCACGTCCTGCCACGGGAGCGCCGCGAAATGATTCACACGAGCAAGTTTGCTCGGCGGCGGTAATACCTCCTTGAGGTTGCCTGCCCACCGCGCCGGGTTTTCGCCCGTGCGGTAGCCGGAGACCGTCGCCCAGGTGATAACGGCCTCGATGCGCTGGCGCACACGTGTGGCCGTCTCCGTGCGCTCGGTCCACATCGGTTCGAGCACCTTGAGCACGTGGGGCAATTCAATATCCCCGATCGGTAGTTTCCCGAGATCCGGGAAGGCGTAGCGCTCCAATGAACTGATCCAGTCTTTCCGGTGCTTCGGGTTGCCGAACCCGGCAGCCTTCGCCGCATGACACTGCCGCGCCGCCTCGGCGAACGTGAGTTCCTTCGCGCGGTCCGTCATCAGCGCGGCACGTGCGGCCTTACGCTCGGCGACCGGGTCGATGCCTTTGCGGATCTGATCCTTCGCTTCGCGCGCCCGGGTCCGCGCATCCTTCAGCGTAACGTCCGGGAAGCCACCGAGTCCGATGTCACGCCGGCGCCCCCCCACCATGGTCCGCAGGATCCACGATCGCGAGCCGCCGGCGGCGACGTTGAGCAACAGGCCGGACACGCCACCGACGGCATGCACGCCGGGCCGAGTCTTTCGCCGGACTTCCGTAGCACTCAGTTCTCGCGCGAGTTTCGGCAACGCAAACTTTCCCCGATTTGAGCGGTTTCCCAACAACTACCCGAACATAAAACGCCGGATCTCAATTTCAGCCCGAATTCCGTGTCTTTTCCGTAACCCGAACTTTTTCCCCACAACTATCCTCACGAAAAAAAGTAGCATTTCGTGCGACTAAAAGCTACGGGGTGATACAGGAAAATCGGGGCGGCGTTCGTAACCGATTGAAGTAACGATATTATTTAAGACGAAATGCGACAGGGTGATATTTGGCGGACGTGGCCCCCGGCTCCACCAATCCTTCCCGTGCACATCATCCGCACGCCTGTCGTCGCCCAGCCCGGCGTCGCGGGGATGAATTTTCTGTCCCGATGCGTGCCGCGGACGCGGACAACGACCCGCATTCCCGATCGTTCGGGCCAACGAGTCGCCGTGATTCGCACCCGACGCAAGCAATATCAGTGACCCCGCGTTCGCGCAAGTGCGCCCGGATCGCCGAGTCGATACCACTCGGTTGCGGTGACAGTGCAATCTGCTCGAGCGGCAATCGCGGCAAGCAGGCACCGGCAAAAACCTGCCACCCACCGGCCCCTGCCGCGGTTCGGCTTCCGCTCAATATTCGCCCGGTCCTGCCGCTACGCAAGTTGGGAGCCGGGAGACATCCACGCATGAACATACCGAAGTTGCTGAACGAGGCCGCGGCGCATTTGTCCGCGGGACGGCCGGCGGACGCTGACGCGGTGTTGCGACGGATCCTGAAAAAGCAACCGAAGCATCTTGATGCACTGAATCTCGCCGGGGTCGCCGCATACGAACTCAAGCAGTTCGAGCGCGCGCGCACCCTGCTCACCCGGGTCGTCGATCGCGAGCCGTCGCGCGCCGGCGCGCAACTGAATCTCGGCGCCGTGCATAATGCCGCCGCCGACTACACCGCGGCCGAGCGGCACTATCGCGCGGCCTTGCGTGCCGACCCGAACAACGCCACGGCGCTGAACAATCTCGGCAAGAATTACCTCGATCAGAACAAGCTCGACGCGGCCGCCGAAACCCTCGGCGCGGCGGTGGCTGCCGCGCCTGATTACTGGATTGCGCGCCACAACCTCGGCACGGCTCAGCAACGCCTCGGCGCCATTGACGACGCGATCGCCACGTTCCGCGCGGTGCTGGCGCTGCAACCGAATGCCGACACGCTGTCGGAACTCGTCGCCAGTCTGAGGCGTACGCACCGCTTCGACGAGGAGTACGCGTGCGCGCAACAGTTGCTCGCAATGCCGGACGCCGGCGGCGCCGCCCTGAACGCCTGGGAAACGCTGTTCGATGCATGCGACTGGGACGCGATTGCGCGATCGCGCGAGCACATGCTCGCGTTGCTCGAGGCACGGACAACCCGCGCCGCTCACCGCACCGGTGGATTGATCCTGCTGCATTCGCTCGTCGACGTCGAACCGGCGCGGGCCTTCGCGTGTCACCGCGCATGGGCCGAATCATTATCGGCCGGGAAAGCACCCCGCCGCGAATCGTCGCCACACCCGAAACTGCGGATCGGGTATCTGTCGCCGGACTTTCGCGATCATTCCGTGGGCCTGTTCATCCGCAACGTGATCGCGGCACACGATCCTGCGCACACGGAGATCTACTGTTATTCGAACAGCGCGGTGCACGATCAACTGACGGCGCAAATCGCGGCCCACGCATACCGCTTCGTCGATACAACCCCGCTCAGCGACGACGAACTGGCGCGCGCGATCATTGATGACGGCATCGATGTTCTCGTCGACCTCGCCGGACACACGCGCGATTCCCGGGTTGCCGTGCTCAAACGGCGGATCGCCCCGGTTCAGGTGACGTATCTCGGTTATCCGGATACGACGGGACTCGATACGGTGGATTTCCGGATCAGCGATCCGTGGACGGAGAGTCCGGCAGGAACGCAGTACAGTGAAGCACTGCTGGAAATGCCGGAATCGTTTCTGTGCTTCGGCGCGTTCGAAGACGTCGCCCGGGCCACGCACACACCCGCGGCGGAAACCGGCGTGGTCACGTTCGGCTCGTTCAATAACCTGCGCAAACTGAACCCGCAGACGATTGCGGCGTGGAGCGCGGTACTGAATGCGCTACCCGAATCGCGGTTCCTGATCAAATCGCGGCGCGCCGGCGAACCCGTCACCCGCCGCCATCTGCTCGCGGAGTTCGCGCGTCACGGGATCGCACCGGAACGAATCGAACTGCTGGCCCCGACCGTCTCGCGCGACGAGCATCTCGCGGCGTATAACCGTATCGACATCGTCCTCGATACGTTTCCCTACCACGGCACGACGACGACCTGCGAAGCGCTGTGGATGGGCGTGCCGGTCGTTACGCTGGCCGGACACACGCACGCCCAACGCGTGTCGTACTCGATTTTGCACAACGCCGGGCTCGATGATCTCGTCACCTGGAACGAGTCGGACTATTGCGCACGCGCGGTGAGCCTGAGCGCCGATCTCGCGGCGCTGGATGCGCTGCGGGCCGCGATTCCCGCAAAGATTCGCGGTTCGATCCTGTGCGACCCGCAACGTTTCACCCGCCAGTTCGAAGCACTGCTGGCAGGCGCCTGCGCGCACGCAACCGGTACCCGTCACGTGGCGGCAGCCGTGGGCTGAGGATCGTGCCTGGCGTCGCGGCCCGTTGCGCGCGCCGGGTTACGCGCCGGATTCGATGCGCGGCACGGGCGTAATGATTTTTCGCACGGCATCCACGATGGCCCGCATCGACCCGGTGCGCAGCGTCAGGTAACACGGCAGACCGAGTACTTCGTCGGCGAGACATTCCGCATTGTCGAGTGCCGCCGCCGCGGTGTGCGCGAAGGCCGGATGATGATTGATGCCGCGGTGCCACCAGCGCCGGGAATCGACGTTGTAACGCCGCAGGCGCTCGGCGACGTCGGCCGCTGAATAACCGATGAAGCGAAAGACCGCGGTCGAACCGATCCAGTCCTCACCATAACCGGGCAGATATTCGATCTGCGGATGATCGCGGAACGCGTCGCGATAAAAGCGCGCCACGCGCAACCACGTGCGCCGCGTTGCGCGCCATTTCTCGAGTTGCGCGAGTCCGATTGCCGCATGGTACTCACTCATTTTTGCGTTGAGCCCCAGGCGGTGCGAAACACGCATGGACGAGAAGCCGTAATTCGTAATCTCGCGCAGTCGTTTAATCAGCCGCTGATCGGTACAGACGACAAAGCCGCCCTCGCCGACCCCGAGCGTTTTCGTCGCGTGCAGACTCACGACCGTCGGCAGTGACGAAGCCACGACGGAATCGAAACCGGCGGCGGCGTCGATGACGACGGCGATCCCCGAATCCCTGGCGAACAGTTCCCATGCGCGCACATCAACCGGTGCGCCGAACGGCGACACCGGCATGATCACGCTCGGGGGCTGCGGCATGTTCGCGATCTGTGCCTCGACGTGTTCCGGTGCGAGCGCCCAGCTGTCGAGGTCGACGTCGAGCAGGTACGGAACGAGCCCGGCCGCAACGACGGCGTCGGCCGAGGCGACGAACGTCCACGATGGTAATGCGCAAATGCTGCCGGGTTCGAGATCGAGTGCGAGCAGGCTGGCGACGAGTCCGAGCGTACCGCTCGCCGTGAGACACACGGCATCGCTGCCGGGCAGGCAGCCGTAGTGGCTCGCAAGACGTGCTTCGAGTTCATTACCGAGTGGTCCGCGATTCGTGTAGACGCGCGAGCGATCGATTTGCTGCACCCATGAAGCGAGTTCGTCCCAGCGCGGCAGCAGCGGCAGCGCAACGGGGATATCCGTCGGCGGCGACTTGACCCGCCGCGCGGCGGAGCCGGTATCGAGCCGGGTGAGTTCGGCCTGCAGTGGCAGACGGATCAGTGCGGGATCAGCGGACATACGCGATCTCCCGGGCAAGCCGCAAAAATCGGCGCGGGATCGCGGGGTCGGTGCCGACGCTTGCCGCCGTCAATAGTTCGACACCGGGCGTTCGAATTGCGCGATCAGTCAATAAACCGTCGGCCGGCACGGTGCCGGCGGATCGAAATTCGGCTCTGGGCAGCATGTTCGACTCCGCTCCCTGTGTGTGATGGACAGTCACGGGGCAATCGAGCAATTTCCATGCCACGGCAATCCGGGCGGGCGCAGCACGGTGGATCCATTGCCGCCTGGCACGGCAGGAACGCGCCGCCCGCGTTGCCACTGCCGTCGCGCGAGGCTGCCGCACCCACACTCACGCACTGCCGGACAAATCTGGAACGGATCGTGCATTGTTCTTTCCCGATTCCGGCTCGGGTGGAGAAAATTTCTGTGGTTAATGCGTCCGTCAGCATCGTCATCGCCAGATCAAGTGCGCCGCGGGCGGTGGCAATTCACCCGCGCGCTCGCAACGCGCGAATCCAACGCCACGTCGATCGGATCCCCAGCGACCCGGATGCGGCGCCCGCCGCGCGGTTCGCGTGCCGGCCCCGCGGCAATGCCGCGTGGAATCCTCGCCGGCTCCGGGCCCGTCGTGCCGGTACCTGCACCCTGCGTCCCGTGGCGATGCCATCACTTGCGGGTCCTGCTCGTAACAACCATCACGCAACCGGCGCCACGCCCCGGTCACGCTTCGAGGAGAACTAGACGATGCAAGACGGCGACACTGCGGACCCGCGTCAGGCGGCACCTGCTGGCAATCGACTCCCGCTCACCATCGTAACCTCGATCGCGCCGAAGGAATTACCCAAGCAGCAACGCGCCGTCGATAGTTGGCTCACGCTCGGATTTCGCGTGGTGTCGTTGAACGTCAGCGCGGAATGCCGCGTCCTCCAACCCGCGTTCCCCGCGGTCGAATTCTGCTGCCCACCGCGCGACGGATCGGCCATCGCCGGCAAACCGCTTGTCTATTTCGACGACATCCTCGCGTGGTATCGCGAGCGCGAAGAGCAAACCATATGCGGTATCGTTAATTCGGATATCGTCATGGCGGAAGTGCAGTGCGCGATGGAGGTGCTGCGCCGAGCTGCCACCGGCGGCATGGTCATCAGTTCGCGCATTGACGTGGCAACGTTCGACCCTCCCGTCGGCAAGTGGTATCCGGACGGCTATGACCTGTTTTTTTTCGATCGGACGGTGCTGCACAGTTACACCCCCAGTAACTTCATGCTCGGCATGCCGTGGTGGGATTACTGGGCGCCATCGGTACCGTTATTGCGCGGCTTTCCCGTGCGTCGACTTACCTCGCCGTTGATTTACCACGAGCAGCATCCGCCGAACTACTCGAAGAACGCCTATTACGACTTCGCACGCGAATATATCGAGAAGATGACGAATGTTTCGCTCGCGCCTCTGCGCAGCCGGTTGCCATCGGCAACGATCCGCGCCGAATTCAGCATCGATGCGCATAAATTATGGGACGAAGCATTCAACTTTTTGCGTGACCACAGCACGGAACTACCCGTCCCCGCTTTTGATGTCGCCGCACTCGAACAAAGTGCCCGGTGGCTGAACTCGAACGGCCACGAACGTGAGGCTTTAAAACTCCTCAACGAGGCCGCCAAAATCGCCGCTCATTCCGCGCACAGCGCCGCCACCGCGTAGCAGGACGAAGCAAGTGGGCGCGGCGAGGAAAACGACGACCGGCACCGCGTGTCGTCGTCATGACTTCACCCGGATCGGACACAGGCACTGACTGATGCATCATCCGCAATTCAGCATACTGATCGGCGCGAGTTCGAATGAAGCGATCCTCGAACGTGTGTACGATCACTTTCTCACGGATGCAGCTGGCGGCGAACTTGTCGTCGGGTGCAGCGACGAAGCCAGAACATCAATGTCGATCACATCGCGGTATGTGACGAACGGTCCGGGCCGAATCCGCCTCGCCGAACACGCGGATATGCCACAGGGCACTGCCGATCTGAACGCCGCGCGCGCGCGGGCGCGTGGCGACGTCATCGTGATGTGCAGCGACCCGCGGGATCTTTCACATATCGACGTGCGCGGGGCAATAGCCACAATGAGCGCAGCAGGCGCGGCGTTTGTCGTGTGGTCGTGGCGTGACGCTGTGCCGGAGGCTCCATTCACCGCAATCTACCGGCGACTCGTCGCACCGCGCTGCATACTGCTTACCCGGGCTCTTCTCGATCAACTCGATCCGCTGGATGACACGCTCCAGTGGCACGCCGTGTGGGACTATCAATTACGCGCCGCAAGCGCCGCACAAGGCGTGATCATCGTGCCCGGGTCGGGCCTGCACCACGAAGTCGAGCGGTCGCAGATCGAGACCCGGCTCCTGGAGGCGACCGGAATCCTGCGACGATTCCGCGACAAGCGGGATTGCGATCCTGACACGGCAATGGCATCACTCGCGGCCGAACTTGAAATCGAGGACGACGCGACGCTCGATTTCGCTGCGGCAACGGCGGCGCTGCCGTGGCATCCGCCGGCCGCCGCAACGCTGGGCGCACGGCTGGTATTCATCCTGACCCTGCCGCGCTCGGGGTCAACCTTGCTCCAACGACTGCTCGCCCAACATCCGGATCTGCATTCGCTGCCGGAACCCTGGATCATGTTGCCTTTGACCCGCGTGTTCTCCAACACCGTCGGTGCGGCCGCATACGATGAGTCACTTGCACATCGGGCTATCGAGAGTTTTCTTGGCGCGATCGGGGCGAGCGACGAAACACTGGTAAAGCTCATCCGTAACGCAGCCGATCAACTTTATCGACGCGCGCTTCATGGCTCCGGAAAAAGTCGCTTCGTTGACAAGACGCCGCGCTACTATCAGATTGCGTCGCTGCTCGCGAAACTTTACCCGGACGCACGTTTCATTATTCTCGCACGTCATCCCGGCGCGATACTGTCGTCAATGCTCGGCACCTGGTGCGAAGACGACGTCAACGTGTTACGCAATAACATTATCTACGAGGATCTGACGCAAGGCCCTGCTGCGCTCGTCGAGGCTCAGCGGCTGCTGGGATCGAGCGCCGTCACGATCCGCTACGAGGAACTCGTCGCGGAGCCCGAGCCGGTTATGCGGACGCTATGTACACACCTCGATTTACCATGGACCGAAAGAGTGCTCAATTACGCGCCAGAATCATGGCCCAGCAATGGTTTCGGCGATGAAGGTCGCATCACGCTGCACAGTTCAGCGGTTGCCGAATACCAGCACGAATGGCGCGCGCGACTGGCGAGTCGCCGCGAGATTTCCGCGTTCGCGGATACCTGTTTTGAGTTAATCGGTGACGAGACGATGACGCAGCTCGGTTATACGAAAGACGGCGTCGAGCGCGTCGCCGTACCCGGCAGCGCCGATCAACTGACTTGCGAGGGCGAGAGCCTGTACGCGCAAGGACGCATCGAAGACGCATCCCGTGCGTTCAAAGCAGCGCTCGAGCTTGACTCTACGTTCGTCAATGCGCACAACAATCTCGGCGTACTGCATTGGCAAGCCGGTGACTTGCCGGCGGCGCTGGAATGCTTCACTCACGCGCTCGACAATGATCCCGGGAATGTTAATGCGCTCGTCAATCTGCTCGAGGTACTGGATGCTACGGGACGATTAAGCGATGCACTGCCGTCTATCGACCGCTACCTGCATCAGCACCCTGAGGCGCGCGAGTTCGCTGATCTGCGACGAACCCTGCTTGATGCATCCGCCGCCGGCTAACAAGCGGAGCTTTAAACAACGCGTTCGGGCAGCCCGATAACCCTGTTGCCGAAGCGTTTCGGCACGGCGAACGCTATTCCGACTTGTTCCCACCGATACTGAACACGGCAACCATCGCAAGCGCCGCGACGAGGCAGATACCGAGTACGCCGCCGATCCGCAACGCGGATGTCTTTGCGGCCGCCGGATCGATGAAGCCGAGTACCCACAGGACCCCGAGCGTCGCCAGCGCGACGAGCAGGGTTGCCACCAGCACCTGTACGGTGCGCAAGAATACCGCGCCCATGTTCGCTCTCCAATTCCCCGCACGATTCGTGCCGGGCTTTCACCTGTATCGCCCACGCCGCTGCTAGCGGTAGCGACCGGCCGCGGTCGTCGATGCGACGCGCGTGGCGCCGTTGTCAGTGCGAATGATCGTGCGGGTGCTGCTGTTCCGCCAGCAGCGCGCTTTTCATCGCGGCCATGTCGGCTTCCGCGCACAGTCCTTTCGCAGCAATGATCCGCTCGGCCGCACGCAACCATAATTCATAATATGGCGTTTCCGGATCGTTCGCCTTGTCGCGCTCGATTTCATCGGCAATCGTCGCCGCCCATTCCGTCCAGGCGAAATAACCCTGCTGGTTCAGCGATACGACCATCGCGAAGACTTTCGCCTCCCACGGTGAGTTGAACACGGCGCCGTCGTCATCCAGCGGGATCGCTGGCACCTGTTTCAGATCGGCAATACTCGGTGGTGTGGCTATCGAACTCATGCCGGCTCCATGTAATCGTCGAATACGTCGACCATGCACGAATCCTTGTCCGAGCGGTCCTCGCCCCACAACTCGCGGTGCGTGAACCGCACGCTGTAGACGTGTTGCGGTTTCTCACCGCGTCCGTGCGCGTGCGTATCCGGGAACACGAACACCCCGTGGTCGCGGTTGACGACCCCGCGCTTGCCGCGCAGGTAGCGTGGCAGTCGGGTGTGTCCGCTCGGGTTCATATTACGGGTGATGATTTCGTCGCCCGGCTTGAAGCGCGGCGCGACATCTGCATCGACCCGGGTCGATGCGCCCTTCGCGATGAGTCCCGGGACGATATCCGGTGTGAGCATATCCATTACTTCGCCCCTTTAGCGATTTCGCGGCAGCGCTGTTCGAGTTCCTCGGCGGAAATCGCGCCGCATTCCGTCAACAGGCGTTCGAACGAGCCGAGCCAGTGCTCGTAGTACGAGGTGTTCAGGTAGGCCGCGGCGCCCATGCGTTCGATGCCGTGACGAAACTCGTCGAGGTTGAAAAAACCGTGCGGCGCGAGACCGAAAAACAGGCCAAACACCCGCTTCTCCCACTCCGCGTGAAACACGGGTTCATCGGCTTCGACTTCGATTTCGCCGACACCTTCCATCCCGCCGAGGTCGTGTATTCCGTTCATCGCAACTGTCTCCCGCTTATTTCGGTGCGCTGACGAGCGCAACCCCGATCATCGAATCACGCGTGACGAGCGCGGCGAGTTCCTCCTCGCTCAGGTTCCCGGTACCCGCGGGCCGCTCGGGCAACACCATGTAGCGCACCTCCGCCGTGCTGTCCCACACGCGCACTTCCTTGTCGTCACTGATTTCAACCCCGAATTCCTTCAACACACCGCGCGGGTCGCTGACCGCGCGCGAGCGGTACGGCGCGGCCTTGTACCAGACCGGCGGCAGGCCGAGGGTCGGCCACGGATAGCATGAACACAGCGTACACACGAGCATGTTGTGCACTTCGGCCGTGTTTTCGACGACGACCATGTCTTCGCCCTGCATCCCGCTGAAGCCGAGTTCGGCGATCGCGGCGGTACCGTCTTCGAGCAAACGTTGCTTGTACGCCGGATCCGTCCACGCGCGTGCAACCACCTGGGCGCCGTTATGCGGTCCGACTTTCGTTTCGTAAATATCGACGAGTTCATCGAGCGCTTTCGGGTCGATGAGCCCTTTGTCGACGAGTAGTGATTCGAGGGCCTTGACCCGAATCTCCGGATCGCTCAACGGCCGGTTGTGCGCTGAACCCATAGTGGTGTCCTCGTGTGTGCTGGTCTTTGAATTACGTTGCAAATACCGACGCGACTAGCGCGTCTTCCAGTCCTGCGCCGTTTCGAACGCGTGCGATGCGCGCAGGATCGTGCTTTCAGTATAGTCACGTCCGATCAACATCATGCCGATCGGCAGACCGTTCGACATACCGCAGGGCACATTCATCGCCGGATGCCCGGTGACGTCGAACGGTGATGTATTCGCGAGCATTTCGAGCGCCCGCATCACGTATTCCTCGCGCGGGCAGTCACGCGCGGGCAGTGGCGTCGCTTGCATCGGCAGGGTCGGCATCAATAGCAGGTCGAACTCGTCGAGCGCGGCGTCGTAGGCGGCTTTCAGCGCGCGCGACAGGTTCTGGGCCTTCGCGTAAAAGCGACCGTGATACTTGTCCTGCAGGTATTGTCCGAGCAGGAATACCATCTTCGTCGTTTCCGACAGGTCGTTCGCTCGCGTGATACGGCCACGCGCGTAGGCGTCGAGCAGGCTCGTCGTGTAGTGGCCTTTCCAGTTCGTACCCATCGAATTGCCCTTGACCATAAGCATCGTCGCGCCCTCGGTCGCGATACCCGTCCAGATCGCCTGGCCGTCGAGGTGCATCGGGATCGACACCGCGCCGACCGTCGCCCCGAGCGCGGCAAACTGATCTGCCGCGGCGCGCACGCTCGCATCGACATCCGCTTCGGAGTTGGCCCAGCCGAAGCCCTCTTCGACGATGCCGATCCTCAGGTCGGAGATGTCGCCGCTGAGCGCCTGCGTGTACGCGTCGGTTTTTACGTCGTACTGGCGCGGGTCGAGTCCGTCCTTGCCCGCGATCACTTCGAGCAGTAACGCGCAGTCCGCCGTCGTGGCCGTGATCGGACCGAGGTGATCGATCGTAATCTCAATTGGAAACGCGCCGGTATAGGGTACGAGACCATGAGTCGGTTTGAGACCGTAAGTGCCGCACCAGCAGCTCGGGATCCGGATCGACCCGCCCTGGTCGCCGCCGATCGCCATATCCACCTCGCCGGCGGCGACGAGCGCGGCGCTGCCGGCCGATGAACCACCGGTCGTGTGCGCGGGATTGTACGGATTGCGGATCGGTCCGTTCTCGTTCGTATGGCTGCCACCGGAAAAGCACAGACTCTCGCATTCGGCCTTGCCGACGATCTCTCCACCGGCGTCGAGGATGCGAGTGACCACGGTCGCATCCGTGTCCGGCACGTAACCTTCGAGCGCGGACGTACCGTTCATCATCGGTACACCGGCGACGCAGACGTTGTCCTTGATCACGACGGTCTTGCCGGCCAGCGGCCCACTCGTCGCACCCTTGATCGAGGTGCGGTAATACCACGCGTTCAGCGGGTTGTCCGCGGGCTCGGGACGGTAGCCGGGGGTGCGCGGATATTTCACCTCGGGTTTCGGCTCGGTCAGTTCATGCAGGCGTTCGTACGCCGCAAGCGAACCCGTGATCAGGCCCTGGAACGAAGCGAGGTCGTCGTCACTCAGATCAAGGTGATATTCAGCGGCGATGAAGCGCAGTTCGTCGTCCGTCGGTTGCTTTACGTTCACAGGCGGGATTCCCTCAGTTGGCGGCTAATCGTTCACGCATTGATAGACTTTGTATTCGACCCGACCGCCCATGACCCGGCCCTCGGCGACGGCGACGACCTGGTTCAGCCATCGGTACCGCGGATCGCCGGTTTCGAAGCGGGGTTGGGTAAAGAAATGCGTCTGCCCCCAGTCGCAGTCCGTACCGTTCGCGAGCGCCGAGGCCATCGCGTCGTTCACGACCATATGGCCGAAATACTGCAGATAGATGATCGCGCCGTCGTGCGTTTCGAGCGTGACCCGGACATCGAGATGGCCAAGCCCGTCGCGGTCGAAAATGATCCAGTCGGCGGCCGCGAGCTGGCGGAACTTGCCTTGCAGTTTTGGCCCGTTGAATTCTCCGCCGGTCACTTCGACGATCACGCGTTTGCCAAACGGTCCGTCCTCGCCGAGGTCGAGACCCGGCTCGAGATTCGCGTAGTACTCCATCAGGGGTTCGAGCTTCACGGACATCCTCCCGGCATTGTGTTTGTCGTTTGCCGTCAATACTAACGCGGCGCCGACCCGAACCCAACCGTGGCGCACGGGTCGGTTTGCGCCGCGCCCGCAGCGCGGATCAGCGGGTGGATTATCGACAGGGGGATGCCCGGGACAGTGCCGGCGGGAAGCGGCGCGAGGCGTTGCACCCGCGGCGGATCAGCACTACGGGTGGTTGCGGGCTAGCCGACCACGCGGCACAGACGGCCCTTGCATTTCACGACCATGAGATACACATCGACGGCGGAGCACCACGCGACATACACCCGCTGGGCGTCGAGATCGGTGCGTGCAACCTTCTGCGCGGTCACGATCCGGCAGCCCGCATCACGGAATTTCGTCTCGATCTCGTACGGGATCGCCGCGCTGGCCGCGATCGGAATGACCAGACCGAGCACCGCGAGGCCGAGCTTCGTCCGGGTTAATCCGTGTGTCTTCATTGTTCTCTCCCTAAACCGTCGCGTAATACGCCCGTCGCGCGTGCGTACGGGCATTAGGCGCGTGCGCGCCTAACCGGTTCCCCGGCGTCGTGTAACAAAGTGTGGCCGTGCCAGCAGATCGCGCAATCCGCGCTGGCGCTTCGTGGCGAAAAAACCGTCCTGTTTGCCGCCATAACTTTCGCCGAGAAAATTCACGTAGCGGCGGGGCCAGCGGGTGCGCGCCCGCGGCGAGACCCCATGGATGGATTGCGGCGTGTTCAACCACATGACGAGCGTATTCGGTTCGTAAGTGAACGTCGTCACCTTTTCGACGTACGCCGGCTCGATCCGGTTCAGTGCCCGGGCCGGGCAGCGGTTCACGAAACCGACGTCGATCGGTTCCCCGGGCCGGAAGCGCAACGCCGGGTCGCGGTAGCGATAGAACTCGAGATCGCCGCCGCTCGAGTCGTCGCCATCGGTGCGGAAATACAGAATCGCGGCGAACAGCTTGTAACGCGTGTCGACATGCGGTCCGCGCACCGACGTCACCTGCTCCACCGGGCTGTTGACCCCGAACTGGCAGTCAAGCTGGATGTCTTCCAGCCGGTTTTCCGGGTTGTCTCGATCCCCGAGACGCCGCATGCCGCACGTGAAATCATCAAAACGCTTGCCGTGCGTATGCTCGATCGCGGCGTGCGTCGCGCGCAATTCCTCGCGCCAGAAGTTCAACGATTCGAGATAAAACGTGCGTGAACAGTGATGGGCGAAAAATGCCCGCCACGGCGCCGGGTAAACCGGGTCGTCGACGACTTCGCGCGCGGATTTCAGATACAGCGTGTTGTTTTTCAGGGCTCCGGAGCCCGCGATCGTCTCGATGCGCGGATACGCGGCGGACAACCCGGCGAAGATGTCGTCCGGCAGGGCGTTTCTGATCACGGCATACGGAAACGGATCGAGATGTTTTTCTGCCTGCGCCGCCTTGCTCAGTACCGATAAGTTCTCTGACATGGATTCTCCTCTCCAATCGGCGCCGTCGACCCCGGGGTGCGCGCCCGCGCCTGCCCGTGCCAGGGCCTGTTTATGTTTCACCGGCGCCACTGCTGAGTCCCTGTTTGTGGCCCGGCAAGGCAGAGCGAGCGTGGTGTAGCCGAGCTACATAAGCGAGCGATAACGTGGCCGGACGCAAACAGGGTCTCAGCCCTTCGGGTTGCCCCTGAAAAACCGTCACCCGGCGTTGCAACTCGCTTATTTGAAACGACCAAATCACGCTCGTTGCGCCTTGATTGACGATTTTTCAGGGGCAACAGAGGTGCCGGTGAAACATAAACAGGCCCTAGTGCTTGATCACAACCCCCTGCCCCGTCGGCAAGGCGAGAACGCGTTCGGGTTTGTCGGCGAAAAATTCATCGAACGCGCGCTTCGCACCGGGGCAGTATGCGGATCCGTAATCGTCGCACACGATGACCCCGCCGGACTGCAGACGCGGATAGAAGAACGCGGCGCTGTCGAGCGTCGGTTGATACAGGTCGACATCGACGTGCACGAACGCGAACCGCTTTGCCGCCACCTCACCGAACCGCTCGGGGATCCAGCCCTTGTACAACGTGATGCGATCGCCGAAGCGCTCCAGGTTCGCCCGCACCGTCTCTTCCGCTACCGCGAGTTCACCGGATTCCCACACGGTTTTACCGCCGGGATTGTGATCCTCGGCCGCCGGTTCGGATAGCCCCGCGAACGAGTCGAAAATATGCACGGGCTGCGTCGAATCGCGGCCCGCCCCGGTCAGAATGAACAGCGTCGATTTGCCATAGCGCACGCCGCACTCCGCAATGTCTCCGGGCACAGCGCGAACATGCCGGGCGAGTTCGAGCAGCACGTAACAACGATCGCTCGGGATCCCGGTAATACGCTTTTCGCGCACGAGCGCATCGGCTTCGAGATACTCCGGATCATCGAACCAGATCAGGTGCGACTTGTAGATTTCGTACCCCTGGCGCCGCGCGAGCTTCTTCGCCCGTTTGTATTGCGCGTAGCGGTACTTCTCGCGGCCGAACAGGCGTGCCCCGAGATAGTCGATCATCTTGTGGAACATCAGGCTTCCCCCGGTTCGCAGCGCCTCAGCTGCTCTCGATATTGATCGTCAGCGTGTTGCGCAGAATCGCCGGGTCGTCGCCGGTCATCGGCAGTACAGCATGCCAGGAATTGTTCGTCTTGATGAACACGAGGCACTGGTTCGGCTCGAACGCGAACGTTTTCAGCTGGTCGACTTCATCAAACCCGAGATAATGATTCATGCGGTTGAAAATCCGCGTGCGATCCCGCGGCCACACAACTGTCGTGCCGCCGCCCCAGGCATGATTCCATTCACCGTCACGCAGCAACGGGATCACCATCGTCACGAGTTTTTTCGGATGATCCGTGTGCGGGAGAATATTACCGCCGGTGATTGGCATCGCGGAGAATTCGAAACGCGCTTTCAGGCGCGGGAAGTGCGGCAGCGGATTACCGCGTTTCAGCGCCCGCGCACGCAGGTACAGGCGCTCGGACAGACCGGGACCCGGCAAACCAAGGTCGAACTCGTGGGCGCGCAGTACGGCCAGCGTATTGGTGATGAAGGCCGGCGATTTTACGAAAGCGTAAAACGCGCGCCACGGCCGCGAGCGCCGGACAAATTCACGATATTGTCGCGGATGGTTCACTTGCGACAGCGAATACTTGCCGCCCTTGTCGGGCTTGTGTTCGTAGAGTTCAACCGGCGGCAGATTGTCCACGAGTTCGCGATACACGGATTCATCGAATGCCGCGCGGGCGAGACCGATGGGATACGGTTCGTAATCGAAGCTCAGTTCGTCGAAGCGGATCATGCGCGCGCCGCTGTCCCGCCACGCGCCGCAACGGGCGGCCCGGCCCGGTGCCGGCGAACCTTGCCGAGCCGCGTCTTGTGCTCCGTACACAGCACCCACTCGCGTCCCGGATAACGCTGCCCGGCGAGTTGCATCTGCCCGTACCACCAGTCGGCCGAGCGCACCGTGCAATGCGCGTTGCTGCCGTCCGGCAGGTGCTTGCGCGCCGGATAACACGCGGCAACGACGAACACAAACTTGTCCGCGGCGGCGAAGATGTCGTCGAGTATCCAGCCGATGTCCTCGGCCGGAATGTGCTCGACGACGTCGGTTGAAATCACGCCGTCGAAGTGCGTCGTGTACGAGTTCGCGAACGGCGCATAGCCCGGATCGAAACACGTGACCTTCACCCCCGGCCATGCCGGATTCGCCTTCGTACAGCCATCCGCCGCTGCGCCCGGCCACGGTTCGTAGGATCCGCCCTTGCCGGCCCCGTAATCGAGCAGCGTGCCGGCACCGGTACGCGTAATGAGTTTCGCGATTTCCTTCACGTGCTTGTTCAGGGAATGACCGTCGAACGTGTCGGCCGCCGCGAGTTCGAGTTCGGCCTCACCGCGTTCGTGCAGCAGCCGGTACTGTGCCACCATCGCTTCGAAGCGCGGGCTCGGATGCGTTTTCGTGAACACCGTATAGCGCGCGGCGTCCGCCGCGCGTTCGAGCGCGAACCAGACCTCCCCGTCCGGATGCGGCCGGTAATTCAGTTGCTGCGGGAACGGATGCCACGGCTGCATTTGCAGGGTTGTGAAATGAAAGCATTTGGAACGGCCGGGCACGTATTCCTCGTCACGCGCATTCCATTCGGCGGGCAGCTTGCCCCACAGCTTGTTCGCGTGGGTAATGTCGCGGAAGTAACTGTGTTTACGGCCGGCCTTCGCGTCGTCGATGTTCCAGTGTGCGTTCATGGCGGCGCAGTCGAGCAGCATGACGGACGTTTCGCGCGGGGTGAGGCCGAGCATCGCGGCATCGCCCATGTCCATATCGAACAGTTCCGCCGGATCCGCGAGATAAATCTGATCGACGTCGTTATAGATCGCGCGGCCCTGCCCGCCCGCGAGCGCGGGCACCGCATAGCGGTATTTTGTGAAACCCGTCTTCCAGCCGCTGCGGTCAAAACCCGCGAGATCCTGCATCAGGTAAATTTCGTAGACCCGCGACGGGTCGCGCACCTGCAGGATCGACCAGATGAAAATCCGCTCCGCGCGGTATTGCTCGGGTTCCGTGCCGAGAAAAATCCGCACCGGTGGCGCCGGGCTCGGATCGACCCCGGGTTCGACATCGAAGCGAACAACGACCGGCCGATCACGATCCCCGTCGGCGCGCCGGGCCGATTTGCGGTACCAGTACGCCGGCTTGCGATGGTGCCAGCGGGTCTCGAACTGGCGCTCTTTGGGATAAACTTCTGCCACGATGTTGAACCTTGTCGATTACGATTTAACCATAAACCGGCCAGCGCACGCTCAGCTGCCGTGCTGCCGATCCCGGAAACGCTGCCATTCCCGCGCCAGCACCTCCCCGTAGATAACGAGTTCGCCGCGAAAGTTCGCGAACATCGCCAACAGAAACGCGAGTTCCGCTTCGCGCGTATGCGCCGGCGAGAACGCGTTCGGCGTCTCCCGATCACCCGGATAGCTGCCATCGGGATGCTGAAACAAATCGATCCCGGCGACAACCAGTCGTCGCGGTTGCAGGGCCACCGCGGCGGCGATCATCGTCGCCCCGTTCGTCGGACGCAACGGCCCCCAGGCAAAGTCACGCGCGTGCGGGTTGATCTCGTCGACAACGAAAAAGCCGGTTCGCGGGCGGGTCGGGTCGAGCAGCGCGAGCGCCGCGAGGCGTCGGGCCTGGTGTTCGTTCTGAAGTCCGAAAATCACCCGTTTCAGGCTCGTCATCGCCGGCCGGCTGCCCGTGAAGACGACGTCCGGAGCGCACAGAAACCCCCGTTCGAGCCATTTGTGATTCACCCGGAACAGCGCGTCATAGCGTTCCTGCAACAATTCGGGCTGTTCACTCGAGGGCCCGTTGCCGAGGCACAGGATCGTCTCCGGCATGTGCAAGCCGGCCCCGAGTTCCGCCGCATCATGGTAGCGCCGCAGCCGTGAACTCAATGGCCAGCGGGCGCAATGGTCCACCGCGTAGCGCCACAGCGAGCGGCCGGCGCCACGCGCGGCACGCCGCTCCTTCAGATCCCGGCCGAGAATTTCACCGAGCATGGCAGCGGCGTCTTCGAGCGACACGTCAACGCAGCCGGCGGGATCCGGACCCGGTGCGGACATCGCCGGATCCGGGCTTGCCACTCTGAGACGATGCTCACAGGCACCGGCGATTTGCCGCGCGGCTGCCGGTGCGGCATCACGCAGCGTCAACGCGAGGAGACAAATTGCGCGGCGTTCGAGCGCGCGTACGAGGCCCGCGGCAAGTGGACAGGCATCTTCGAGCACGATCACGGCCCGGATATTACTGCGGCGGACGTAACTTTCCACGAGCCACCGGTTGTCTTTCGGCAGCGCGCCGATGCGATACCCGGGGAAACGTTGCCGCAGCCAGGTTCGCAGCGCCGGGTTTGTTGCCGACAGCAGGATGCGCAACCGCGGTTGTTCGTGCGCCACGCGCGCGAGCAGGTTCGCGGCGCTTTCGAACGCTTCGCGGCGCTCGCCGATCACCCATAAGCCGCGCGCCGATGTTTTCGGCGGCAAGCCGAAGCGCGAGGTCCAGCCCTCGTCGACGGCTGATGCAACAGTGGGGCTCGTGGGGTTCAACGGTTCGGATATCACTATGGCGGGTTGGCGCGTGAGCGCGTCACCGCGGTTACGCTTCGGTTATACGCGGCTCGGCGCGATCGGGTGGCGGTGTCGCGTTTGCGCGGGATTTTACGGGATATTCAGCTTGCGACCCGCGACCGTCGCACGCGGCCGGACGGTGTCCGCGACGCCCCGTACAAACCGCCTCAAGGACATGATCCGTAACGGATTACCGGACATTCCCGCGGTCGTCCGGACGACCGCGGGCGCATAGCGTAACCCAGCTTGCGGCCGGCGGGAACTCTGCCGCCGCACGCCGCCGCCCGACACCGGATTCGGACGTCGCAACCCGGCCGCGGCGCCCGCAGCCGATCCGCCGTAACGCGCGGGACGACGAGCCGCCGTCCCCGCCGTCCCCGGCCCGGCTGCGCGTATCCGCGCGGCTACTGCGCCTGGCGTTCTATCGCCACCAGTTGGCCGCCGCGCAGACGCAGCACGTAGGGAATGCTGGAACCGCCACCATAACTGTACAACTCCTCGACGACGTCCGCGCCACCACCCGAAACGGTGGCGATGTCGTTTGGCTCACCACACGTTTGCCGGATCTTGAAACCCGAATCACCGATGCTGACGACGCCGCTTTTGCATCGATACAGCGACTCGGCGGCGTGAGCTGCGGCCGTCGCGCAGGACACCGCCACAAGTAATACGAGGGTCCGATCGTTCATCTTTTCAGTGCTCCTTGAACACGCGCTCCGCTGCGACGTACGGGATGCCCGGTGCGCTGGCAATGCGCTCGCGCGCGGCCGGCCACGGCATCGCGACACCGCGTATGCGTGTCGCTGCCATCAGCGTAGTTCACGCACGCGCCGAATTCGATGGTCGTAAGGGACCCGGCCGGCGGATCCGGGTCGCGGACAACACAACGGACGACACCATCGGCGGGATCGGCCTCACTGCCGCGGCATCTTGCGGTGATTGTATCGGCGCGCGAGCTTTGCTGGCGTCGCACGGGTCGGCCGCACCCGTACCGCAGCGCTCACCGGGACGCTCCCGGAGCGACATCATGCGCCAGAGCAAGCTGTGTTTTACTGCCGCCGGCGCTCGCCGTGCTACCCGGTGCCGCATCACGGGCGGCGGCGAGCGTCACCACGAACATAACCGTCGACTGGCACAACGACCCGACTTCCCTTCAGGTACCAGGCCAGGCGCTCAGCCAGTGCTCGAATCCCGGCAACACCGGCGACGTGTTACTGCCTGGCAGCACGGCATCGCCTCCGAACGGCGTCGAATTCCCGATCCGAATTTCGGCCGCGACGGACGCGCCGGGTGAACCGTGGCGCCGCCGCTTGCACCGGTAGCCGGCGCCGCCGCTAGCAACGTAGACTCGGGGTTACACCGTGCCCTGCCCTGCGGGCGGCCCGGAACACCGGGATCACGACCCGTGGCGGACTGAATCATGACGGAGCCGGACGAGGTGCATAAAAACACGCTGACACAGTGGATCCAACGATTTCTGAACGATGCGGTGCTGGGGTTTTTTGCCCTGATTTCCCTGTTCCTGCTGGCCGCACCCTATGTCTTTCAGATGACGCCCACGGCCGAATCGGCGACGACGCTGATCGAATACGCGATCGTGGCGCTGTTCGCGCTCGAGTATTTCTCCGCGCTCGCCGCGGCCGACAACAGGTCCGCATTTCTGCTCGACGGTTCACGCATCATCGACGCGCTGATCATCGCGAGCGCAACCATCGCGGTGCTGCCGTTCGTACCCGACGTGCTGAGAAATTCCCCCGTACTCAGGCTCGTCCGCGTGGGTCGGGCAACCCTGCTCGGCGCCCGCTCAACGCTGGCGCTGAGAACGGACGCGGGCCGCCAGGAGACGCTCGACGGCAGTGCGTCGACAACACTGCACGTGCTCTCGCTGGGCGCCTCGGGCACCGGTTTCGAGACCATCAGCTGGGAAGAAGGGCTGGCCCGCATACGGAATGCCAAGCCGGACTGGCTGTTCCTGTCCGGTGTGAACGAAGCGAGCCTCGCGCCGATCGCGGATGCGCTCGGGGTGCCGGTGAAAGCCGTACAGCAGCTGTTCAAATCGACGAGCCCCGGGTTCGACACGCTCGAAAGATTCTCGACCTTTTTCGTCCGTCACCCGCTGCCGATGAATCCGGGCGACCGGCTCCGGCGCACCCCGATCCTGCTCGTCGGGACCACAGAAAACGTCGTCGTACTGAGCCGCGAACACACCGATCTCGAACTGAATGTGCAACACCGGCTGGCGAATATCGATGAGGGAATTTCGCGCATTGCCCGCGCAACCCTGGCGCTCATGGGAGAGATCCTCGGCGCCTACGTCACGGTGCTGGAAAGCATGGAACTGGCGCTGAACAACCTCGAAGCGAACCAGTCGACCTTGAGCGACGACGCGTTCCTGGCGACGACTTTTGAATTGCGCGCCGACATTCTCGCCGTCCGCGCCAGCCTGAAATCTCTGAAGAGCGTGCTCCGCGATCTGTCGAGCGGCAAGATCGTGATGCCGGGATCGAGTATGGGGGAACGGGCGCCGTTCGGATTCCTCGCCGACGACGCGGGTGACCTTTACGGGGATATCGACGACCTGCGCGAATCGTTACAGGCCCTCGTCGATCTCCGCCTCAACGTGTCGTCGTTCCAGATGAATCGCGTAATGCGGCTGCTCGCCCTGCTCACGGCGCTGGCATTGATTCCGGCCACCGCGGGCGGCTTGCTGGGCATGAACCTGACGGATGCGCCGTGGCCGGGGACGTTGTTGCAGGTCGCTTTCGGCGTCGCGTTCGGCATGATTTTGAGCCTGTACATCTTTGCGATTAAGGGCTGGTTGCGCTAGGCCCGACGGCGAGGTGCCGGCAGGCGACCGGCGATCAGGCGCCGGCGGCTTCCCCGTCCCGCGGGGTTCCCGTCGCTGTCACGCGCGGGTCGCGGATCGGGTACGACGGGTCTTTTGGCGCAACGCGATCGTGACGGCGAGCGGTAACAACACGATGCCCGGCGGCAACGGAACCGGCGAACCGTCGGTCAGCGCGAGCAGTCCGATGCCACCGGTGCCCGGCGCGATGTCGAAACGGAAACCGGGCGCGAGATTGCCGATGTCGAAATGCGCCTGCGTCAGATCGATCGTGCCCGAGGCGTCGAGAAAGTCGAACGTCTGTCCCGCGCGTGGTGCGAATCCCTCGATGAACTCGAACACGACCGTGCCTGCTATCGTGATATCACCGAGCACGTTCAGCACGTCGTGGTCCACGCCCGCTTCGGTGCCGCCGATCTCGATCACGAGCACGCCCGATCCGGCCTGAAAATAATCGCCGTCGACCGTCAGCGTACCGGGCGAACTACCGGGATAGATCGTCCCGAAGTTATCGATACCGCCGTTGTTCATCCGGTTCGTGAAAATGCTCCCCGTGCCCCACAGTTCGCCGCCCGGGCCGATCACGAGCGAGCCGGGCTGCGGCGCGACAGCCCCGGAGCCGACCACGACCGCACTGTCCCCGATAACCCATACCGCGCCCATGTCATTGACCACGAGGCGTTCGAGGATTTCCGCCACGGCACCGTCTTCCGTTTGCAGCGTCCCCGCGGCGCCGGTCGTCCCGCCGACGTTGACGACGCCGGCCGTCAACCGCGAACCGGCGCCGCTGATGGTCAAATCCCCGCTGGTTCCCGGCGCGACGCCGAGCGCAACTTGCGCGGCACTGAGCTCACCGCCGTCCTCGACCGCGGCAACCCCGGATTCGTACAAACCGACCGCGACGTTACCCCAGGCCCGCAAACTCGATCCCTCGCCGGTGACGAGCACGGGTGCGCGCTCGCTCGATGGTGCTGTCGCCTCGACGATCACATCACCGTACGGGCTTCCGGGTGCCCCGATCTCGACGCTGGCGCCGGCACTGACGGTGAATACGGAGTTCGCGCGCACCTGAATCACCCCGCCGTCGGCGCTCGCGTCACCCACGTACAGGCGCGAGTCTTCGTCCTGCTCGCCACCCTCGACAAGCACGACGGAATTCACGAGTTCGAGCCGTTCGAGCAACGCAAGCTCCGCGCCCGCCGTCACGCGCAACGTGCCGCCGCCCGCGCCTTCGCCGAGGTACATCTCGTGCGCGAATGCGGTCGTACCCGGACCGCTCACCTCAAGCAGACCAAATACCCCGTCGAACAGGGCGCTACCCAGCGTGATCGTGCGCGCCGTCAGCGCGGCGCCGGCGGACACTTCCATGCGGCCGTCGTCGATCGACCCGATCCCGATGCGACGAAACGCGAGCAGCGAGGAACCCTCCCCCCTTACCGTCACCGGGGCCGCTTCGCCGTCCGGCGTGTCGGCATCGATGATCAGATCGGCGGCGAAGTCGAACACCGACGTTCCGATTTCTACGCGGCCGCCCGGCATTACGCTGAAGCGTCCCGCGGGGCCCACCGCGATCTCGCCGAAATCTGCGCTGCCCACCTGCAGGTGCGGCGGGGCGTCCGCGTCGCCGGGAGTACCGGCCACTTCCACTTCGCCGTTATTGATCTCGAGCCGACGGGCGAGTTCGGCATTGGCGTCGTCGTTCAGGTGCAGAATTCCGCGGCCGGCATCCGCCTCCCCGACCACGATTTCGCTGGCCGCGACGTGCGTGCCTGCCCCCGTCGCGACGAGGCTGCCGTCACTGCCGCTGATCTGCGTGCTGCCGAGCACGATGCGTTGTGTGGTGAGGCTCGCCCCGCCATTCACTTCGATGGCACCCGTCGCTTCCGCGCCGACGGTGATGGTACCAAATGTTGTGAGCTGCGAATTCGCACCGCTGATCGTGACGGCCGCCGCCGGCACGACGATAGCCGCGGCGACCGGATCGTCGTCAACGTACGCGCCCACTCGGACGCTTTCGCCGCCAACGACCGCCGCTGCAACATCGTCATCGTCATTGCCACCGCCGGCACCGGCGGTCGTGTTGACAACGAGATCACCAAACGGATTGTCGATGAGACTCCCGACCCGGACGACGGCACCACCCGACACCGTGAGCGAACCCGAGTCTTCGACGAACAACGCGCCGGTTCGGGCGGCAACTTCGAGCGTGGCTTCCAGCTGACCCTGCACACCGTCTACCGTGACCCCACCGTTCGCGATCACGAGGCTCCCGTCCACCGTTGCGAGCGCACCGTTGGCCACGGCGAACGTCGCCCCGAGGGTTCCCGCCGCGGCAATGGCGAGTTCCTCGACGCCGAACTGCGCGCCGGCACCGGTGATCGCTATCGTGTCGCCCGCGCCGACCGCGAGCGTCGCGCCGCTGAGCGCGTAGAACTGGGCCATACCGCCGGCGCCGTCGACGCTCAGGGTTTCGAACTCAAGCACCGCACCCTCGCGTAACGTTACGAGCGCATCCGCGCCGACGGTTGCACCGACGATCAGGTTCGGCGTGGTCACAGTGCCGCCGATCACATCGAGCCCCGCGCGCACGCCCGCGGTTTCGCCGACCGTAACAGCACCGTCGACGTCGATCCGCTGGCCGGCATTGCCGGCGAAATCGAGCGATACAGTCCCCTGCGACACGGTCAACGACGCGGCCGCCGCGTCGGCATCCATCGCTGCGACATAGCCCCCGTTCACGATGTCGAACAAGGCGTGATCGACAATTTCCGGAGGCTCCCCTGAATCCCAGTTGTCGCCGTCACTGAACAAACCGCCGCCGTGGTCGTTCCAGCGATACGTGCCGCCGCCAAACAACAAGCCGACGTCCTGCGTCGCGTGCGCCGTCCCCGGATCGTAGGCGCTGCGCAGCGCCGAACTGGACGAGTAGAGGAAATACAGGCCGGGGTCGAGCGTGATCTCGGCATCGACGGCGACGCTCGACGATGTCTCCTGGGTCGATTGCGTGCGGTAACGTAACGCCACCGACTCGGCGATCGGCGTGCCGTCCGGCTGCACGGTCGCGTGATTCACGCGCAACTCCGTGCTGCTGTAGGGTGCCGCGGACAATATACCTTCGGTACGCAGGATCGCAGGTTCGTTCGTGACCTCGAAGAAGAACGCGAACTGCACGAGCCCGCTCGTGATATAGAAATCATCGTTGCCGGTATAACCCGGCGCCGATGCTTTCGTCTCCGCGAACACGTTCACGCGCCGGATACGATCCGGTGCAGTGTCCGGCGCAATGATCGTCGCATCGATACGCGCCAGGGTGTCCGCCGGGCCGAGATCGATCGCGCGCCCGGCGAGGTAATGCGTACCAATCAGCGGCTGGACGATCTCGTCGGGAAATTCCGCTTCGACCGCGGACAGCGGCTCGGCGAAAATCGTCGGCGCCCTGGCGTAGCGACTGCCGGTGGCGAGGCCGAAATAACCCGTCTGCGTTTCGCCGAGCACGTCGGTTTCCACGAGCAGCACATCGGCCCCGGCATTGCACGTCACGGCGCAGGCGATCGCGGCGGCGTGCACGATTCGGGAAAATTCGCGCGTCAAGTTTGCATCCTCCGTGTATGCCCGGATCCGGGAACGTGCTGTAGTCCCGCACCGCGTTGGGGCGCCCCGCCGAACGGCCCGCGACAAGCCGCAAGAGCGTTCCGGTGCCGAACAGCAACGGGCCAGCGGACTCCCACTGGTGCCGTACCCGCCGCTTCATCGTAGTGAGACTGCGCCGCGTCCGGTAATACGAAAGTATTAATGCCGGGCCTGAAATGCCGGTAGGATCGGGTAATACTCGACATTCCGAGCCATCGTGAGCGTCCCGTGAATATCCTCATTGTCGACGACCATCCCTTGTTCCTGTCCGGTCTGCGCGAAGTGCTGCGGGAACTGCCGGCAATGCGGCACATTCATGAGGCCAACACTATTGAACACGCGCTGCAAACGCTCCAGTGGGTACCGAACCTCGACTGGATCTGTCTCGATCTGCAACTGCCGGACGGCGACGGTTTCACGCTCCTGCGCCACTTGCGCGACCACGGTAGCGAAGTTCCCGTTGCCGTGTTATCGGCGAACAGCCAGCCCGCGATCGTCGATCGGGCGCTGTCGGAAGGTGCGAGCGCGTACGTGTCTAAATCCGCATCGGCACAGGAGTTGCGGGACGCGTTCGCCGCACTCGCGTGCAACGAGCGTTTCGTTTCCCCGGCGATCGCCGTGGCGCTCGACGACTATCGCGCGGGGCTCGTTTCAATGGATGGTGTGCGCGTCAAGCTGACCCGCCGCCAGCGTGAAATTCTCGCCTTACTCGTATCAGGGCATACGAACCAGGCGATCGCGGATCGCCTGCACCTCGCCGAGAGTACGGTGAAGGCGCACGTATCGACCCTGTTCGACCTGCTGAAGGTCAGCAACCGCGCGGCCTGCGTGCGTCAGGCAACGCGCTACGGACTGGTCGAATCGCTCGGCCATTCGGCCTGAACCTCGACCACCGTCACACCCGGCTCGCGATCGCCTTGAGCAGGCTGTCCGGCGCTACCGGTTTATGTAACAGGACCAGATCCGCCGTCGCGGCACGTTTACCGATCGCCGGGTCGGTATCGCCGGTGATCAACATCGCGGGCAGTTCCGGATCGAGCGCCGCGCGCACGCGCGCAATGGCCTCGATGCCATCGTCCCCGTCGCGCAGCCGGTAATCGCTCAGCACGATATCCACGGGACGCGCGTCCGCCGGCAGTTCGGCGAGCGCGGCCGCGGCCGATTCGCCGACCGTAACCCGGCAGTCATGGTCTTCGAGCAAAACGCGTACACCACGCCGGATGTCGGGCTCGTCATCGATGAACAGCACATGCAGGCCGCCAAAAGCGCGCGTGCCATCGCGCGCCGAGGCCTGATCGGAAGCGGGCGGCAGCAGCAAGGTGAACGTGCTGCCCCGCCCTGTTACCGAATGCAGCGATAGTTTCAGCGACAAGGTGTCGCACAGGCGGCCCACAACGAACAAACCCAGGCCCAGACCTCTCGTGCGATCACGTTCCGGGTTACCGATCTGGAAATGCTCTTCGAAGACCCGTGCCTGGTCTTCGGCGGCGATCCCGCGCCCCTCGTCACGCACGACGAGTGCGACATCATTGTCGCCAGTCCGTTTCACCCCGAGGAAAATCGTGCCCGCGGCCGTGAACTTGACCGCATTGCTGAGCAGATTGCGCAAGATGCGCGACAACAACAGGCGGTCCGTATGCACCCATACCGGGATCACGTCGAGTTCGAGCCGCAAGCCCTTCGCGACGATCCCGGGTTCGAATTCGGCTGCGACGGTTGCCGCCAGTTCGTCGATCCGGAAATCGGTCGCTCGTACCGGGATATCGGCGGAATCGAGTTGCGCGACATCGAGCAGCGAACTGAACAGATCGTCGAGCGCATGGTGCGATCGCTTGATGTCGGTGTGCAACTTGCGTTGTTCCGCTGTCGCGAGCCGTTTACCGAGCGAATCGAGCAGCAGGCCCATCGCGTACAGCGGCTGGCGCAGATCGTGACTTACGGCGGCGAAAAAACGCGAACGTTCGCGACTGACGCGCGCGACGGTCTCTTTCTGGCGTTCCGCTTCGGCGAGCAGCGCCTCGTTTTCCAGGCGCAGTACGATCGCGTCGCTCACCACGTGTGCGTAATTGCGCGCCACGGTCATAACGAACGCGAAGTAGACGAGGCATGAAGCCGCGATCAACGGGCCGTGCACGAGATCGAGCAGCAACACCTTGACCGCGACGAGTGCGATGACCGGCAGGCAGAACGCAACGACGGAAGGCAGCCACGCGGCGAGCGAAATTGCCGCGCCGCACGTCAGCGCCGTGAGGACAAGCATGAACAGGACGAAAATGCCGGTGTCCGCGTTATCGAGAAACGCGAGCGCGCCGACACCCCAGATGAGGCCGGCGAGTACGTTCGCACGCGCGGAGGCATTTAACCAGGCTCGCGCGAGCGCCGGATCACGCGCTTGGCTGCCACCTTCGCGCCGCCAGGCCGCGAATCGCCACAGCGCAAACACGGCGTTCGCGCCCCACCAGGTGAGCAATTGCGACCCCGGCGCGTGCCCCCACAGCACGAACACCGCCCAGGCCATCAGCCCGAGGCTCCAGGCCAGTGCTGCCGGACGCTGGCGGGAGATCGTTTCGACCCGCGCGAGATCGCTGGCGCGGTCCCGATCCAATGACGTTCGTGACGCCATCATGATCGAAGGTCTCTGTCCATTCATGCACCCTTGGCCGTGTTTACGCCTGACACCTCGACCAGGCCCGCGGTAACGCAGCGAGGCGAACGCGTCTTTCCCGGCGTGATCGCGAACCCGCCGCCGCGGCCGTATCGCGTCCCGGGCGGGCTTCCGCATACCATCGGCACAATTGGTGTTCGTGTAAAGGACAGCGCATGGTCGCGCGTTCGATAGTCCGGTTCAACGCAATCTGTGAAACATACGCGCGCGGATTATCGTTGCGTGCATCGCCCGGTCCTGGCTGGCACGGCATGCGGGGTTGAGATCTCTGCAAGGTACGCCGCAACGCCGGCGCGAACCACCGACCTGCGTGGTGCGCGCGCGACGCCGATGCTGACAAAACTTCCTGAAGCCAATCGTTGAAACCCAACCCTCGGGCGTAACGGTTTGCGGTTCACACACTGATTGCCGGTTTTTGGCCGGGCAGACTCGGCGCTGACGGATCCGGCCCGCGATCGCGACGCCAGTCACCATGCATACCGGATGCCCCCGCTGGCGCCGACTATCTCGCGATTGGCGTCGATTTGCGCATCGAATCCTGCAAAAATGCGTAACCCCCCGCCGGTGCTGAAACTCACTCCGGCGCCGAAATTCGCCGCATCGTCGGCACTGCCAACCCCGCGCAGGGCGAGATCGAATGCCGTCGGATCGTTGACGAGACTTGCTGAAATTACCGGGTCGCCCGTGAACTCGTGCAACCAGGCCGCGTAGGCGTAAGTCTGCACCTTACGCGTCTGTTGGGTCACGACCGGGATTCGCAGCCGCAGGCCGAACTCGCTGCGCACCGATGTTTCGCGGTCCGACGGCACGCGCAACGCGAACTGACTGCCGGTTTCCTGGTAGCCGCCGGTTCGCTGGCGCGTATACCGCAGGCCGGCATAGGGCATCCACGTCACGCCGCGCTCAATCGACCAGCCCGCTTCACCGCGCACCGTCCAGGTATGGCCCGAGAATGCGCCGCTCGCCCGCTCCGCGACCGGCCACACGACGATCGTTCGCGCAGTCTCGAAGTCGTGATCGAGGTAGCTCGCCGCAAGGTCGACAACAAGACGTTCACCCCGCCAGCGCCCGTAGGTGCCGAGCCGCCAGGTTTCTGTTTGCGCGTCGCTGTACGGACGGTCTTGCCCGAGCGTCGACTCGCTGCGCGCAAACAGCAGGCCCGCGGACCAGTTCGTAGTCAAAGCCGCATCGTATCCAAGCACGAGCCCCCCGTAGCGTAGCGACTGGGATGAGGCGAAATCACTCGTATCGATGTCGCCGGCGCCACCAAAGCCCCGTGCCCACGCGCCGTGCCTTGGCCGATCCGCAGGCGCCCGCAGTGCAAGCGCCAATGCCGAGGCGGCAAAGATACCGCCGGTACCGGCAACCTGCGCCAGTTTGCCGTCGTCAAACGCCGCCTGTCGCTGCTGCACGATACGGGTCACGCTGTCGATCAGGTAGGAGTTCGCCTGCGTAAGACCGGTCAGGCTGGTCGCGGCGATCGACTCGAGTGCAAGCGGCAATTCTTCCGGCGACAACAGGGAGACGGCATCGACGGCCGCACGCGCCAGCGTTGAGTCTGCGCCCGTCATCGCCTCGAGCGCGAGCACCGCGTTCATCTGATCGGCGCTTTTCGTAAAGCGTCGAAATGACGCATCGACGGGTGCGATGCCGAGCACGACTTCGGTCGCGGTATAACCGAGCACCGCACGCACGTCGTTCCGGTCGATCCAGACTTCGTCAAACGTGCCGATGATCCCGGCCGGCGCCGAGATGATCGTGTGTTGCGGCCGGCTGTCGTACGTGCCGTGCGCCGCAGTCACCGAAACGTGCCCGCCTTCGATGTGAGCGACCGAATCCGCACTCGTCAGGGTGAGTCGGGTCGCTGTCGCCGGGGTCGCAGCCACTTCGAGCACGGCGTCGTCCGCGATCCGGACACTGCCACCGAGGCGCGTATCCAGCAAGGCACGACCGGCCGTGAGCGCGAGGGTCCCGCTGAACCCCGGATGCTCGCCCCGAAGCCGCAACGTCCCGTCGCCGATCTTGCGCAAGATGCCGGTCCCGCTGATCGAACCGGACAGGTCGAACGCGTGGCCGTTCGTGTCCAGCGTGCCGCCCTGCGCTGCGACGAAAAACGCATGCGTCGAGTCGAGCGATCCCTCCAGCCGCAACGTACCGCCGACGAAGGAAACCGGACTACCGGCAGCGCCAAGGTTCGCGGCCTCGCGAACAACGAGCTTGTTGCTGAATAACGTACCGCCGGTATGCGTGTTCTCGCCCGTCAGGGTAAGTTGACCCGGACCGAACGCGAGTAACGCCCCCGAACCGGACACCGCGCCGTCATAGATACCATCGTCGACCTGGTAAAACCCCGCCGCCGTGCCGATAGTGATATCGCCCTGCAGGCTGTCCGTGTTGCCGAGCAGGACCCCGCCTTCCACGGTCGTCCCGCCGGTGTAGCTGTTCGTCCCGCGCAGCCAGACGATGCCATCGCCGGATTTGATCAGGCGGCCTCTGCCGCTGATGTTTCCCGAGTACGCCGACAGGGGCAACGCTTCGTCGTTCGGCTCGAAGAGTTCGAGTTCACCATCATTGATGACTGTATCGCTAATACTATATGGGCGCGCGACGAGACGCGCCCGCGAGATCCGGGTCGTTCCGTTGTACTGATTGTTACCGGTCAGGAAAAGCGTGCCCGAGCTGAAAACCGAGAGGCCGCCGTCGCCCGAGATCACACCACCGAAGTACGAAAAATCGCGAGCGTCGACGTTCAGGTCGTTGGGTCCGAGCAGGATCTGACTCTGCTCACCGTCGTAATCGAAGCTCATCAACGAGCGCATGCTGCGCGAAACGTCCGCCGCGCTGAAATCAAGTATCCCGTTCGACAACACGAACTCTTCTGAAGCCCAATCCCCGTCCTCCCTGAAGACCAGCCTCGTGCGGCTGATGATCGTCGGACCATGGTAGTGCTGCCGGTCGGTGAATGTCAGTGAACTCGTATCGGACCCGTTGCCGAGTACCGCGATGCCAAGGTCATTGGCGGCGAGACCGCTGCCTTCAATGCCGTTTTCGAATACCGTGTCGCGGGTCTGCAAGATCGTAAGACCGTTACTTCCCATGCGCACATGGCCGTCACCCGACAGATTAGAGACGACGACGAGCGACTCAGGATCGAACGGGTCGATAGCGGCATCGATGATGTCTAACAGGCCGGTTCCGGTGATGGTCAGATCGCCCGTGCTGACACGACCCGCCCCGACAAGTTTGAGCGTGCCGCGCATGATCGTGGTCGGCGCACCGTAGAAATTGTGGTCGGGCGTCGAGACGCTAATGTCGCCGGAACCTTCGAGCCGCAGTTCAATGGCGCCGTCTATCCGGTTGTCGAGCTCACCGTCGAAGCCCTGATCGAGCCGGAGCACCGGTATGTCTGATAAGCCCGGAAGGGATTTCAAACCCTCGATCGGGGTGTCCAGGTTCGCGGTCGTGCCGGCGAGTCTGCCGGCCGCGAGAAAAGGTGCGACGTCCCAGTTCGCATTGCCGCGCAATTTCAGCTCGCCTTCGCCTATCTTCAGCAGTAAGCCGTCAACGTTAAAGTCACCGTCGACCACGAGCATGCTGGTGCCGACAGTGTCCAGGATTGCGCCACCGCTGCCGATCTGAAAATCTCGTGGCGTGATGATCGTTTCCGTAACCTCGAGCAGGGTCTGGTCGAGAAGCACCGGATCACCGAGCAGACCCAGATCTGCATCGGTCGCCGCGCTGCTGGTTGCACGAACGTCAATCTCCGGCAACACAGACGGTGCTGTAGAAAGCGTAATGGTAGAAACCGAACCGGAGGATCCGCCGTCTGCGCCGGGCAGATCGACAAGCACCTCGAGCAGCTCGTTAACCCCGCCGAGCGCTGCCTGCCGTTTGGCGACGGTCGCCGCACCAATGTAGGCCTCAGTCACCTCGGAACGATTCCCGTCGAACGCTGCGCCGTGCATGGCCGGGCCAAGGGTGAGCGCGAGGAGCAACCCGAAGACAACGCCTGCCCGCTGGGGCGAGTGGTGTTTCATCTTCAGAATCTTACTATTTGCTCGGCGGATGTAGAAACCGGTTTGTCCGACGTCGAAGCTGCCCGGGACAGGGGACACCAGGGGTCTCTACGCTAGCCTCCTACGGGTGTGCCCCGCTGCGACAGCAGACCGGCCTGCAGTAGCGCGGCGCGACTGGCTGCACGCGCGCGCGCAAAGCCATGCGGCACAGGCGGTGCAACGCCGGGTTCCGCCGCGTCAGAAGCGAATCGGTCACGCCAGAGCCGGATACCCTCTGGCTATTCCGCACCAGCCACAAAAGCGACGCGGGCGCGACTGCGGCGCGCACAACGACGTGGCCATTCGTTGCCGAGGCACTTTATCCGTTACGGACCTGCCACAACGGCGCAAGGCGCGGGAATTTATCGACGCCTGACCGCGACGCTATGGAGATTGTTCCAAACGCCGGAGCAGCAAACCGGGCGGGACGCCGTGAGGTTACCGCAATTGCCGATGCAGTCACCGGGTCGGCCGCGCCGCTAGTCAGAATCGTCCCCACGGTACGGCGCCGCGAGTGACCTACGCCACACCGGCAGGCTCAGCTTGTACGCGATCGCGAGGCCACGCACGACGAATGTCACGAGGAAGCCGGCGATGGCCGCGGTGATCGGATCGACGGCGAGCGCTATCAGCAGCACATAGCAACCCGCGCCGAGCGCGGACGCGGTCACATAGATCTCGTGGCGCAAGATGATCGACGGCTCGCCGCCGACGACATCGCGCACGATGCCACCGACCGAGCCGGTGATAACCCCCATGACGATCGCGACGAGCGCGCCGGTGCCATGGTCCAGTCCTTTTGCCGCTCCCGCGACCGTAAACAAGGCAAGGCCGAGCGCATCAAACCACAGCAGCAGCCGGAAGCGGGATTCCACGTAAGACGCCGTGAAGTGTACGATCACGGCGGTCATCAGGCAGGCCGCGACGTGCGCCGGGTTAGTCAACCAGAACACGGGCACATCCAGGATTACGTCGCGAACCGTGCCGCCACCGACGGCGGTCAATACGGCAAGCCACATGAAGCCAAGCAAGTCCAGACCTTTGCGGGACGCGAACAACGCGCCGGATGCGGCGAAAACAACGACAGCAAGAATGTCGATCACCGGCATCAGTTGCGAAAACATTTCCAGATCAAACATGCGGTTCCTGCTTTGTGCGACGTTATCGAAACAGCATACCGCGATGGTTTGCGCTGTCACCACCCGGCATGACCGGCGTTCCTCATCATCACGTTCGCACCCGTCGGACCGGTGCGAAGGCACCGCGGATTCGATGTTTACCGCTCGGGTCGCGAACTGCATGTTTGCGGTTCTTTGAACGACTAAACCCGCAGTTGGTAATTTCCCTGGACCGGGTCGCGCGCTTGCAGATATTTACGTTCCGACGTCGACACGCGACGCCCGGACGCAACACGACCACCCACCCTTATTCCCTGACTTTCGCGTGTCGCACGACACCCCGCCGCGGACTGCCCGTTCGGCAGCGCGAATTGCGGCCACCGATTTGCATGGGCAAACTTGATCCTGCAGCGCCATGTGCTGCGCAACGGAGACTGAAAGAATTTTTATGAAAGCTGCCTTTCTTGATTACGCGACGATGGGTCCGGGGCTGAATCTCGCGCCGCTGCAGGTGCTGTGTCCCGCGCTGCAGGTGTTCGACAACACGACGGATGAAGAGCTTGCGGAACGCATCCGCGATGTGGAATATATCTTCACGAACAAAGTTCGGCTGCCGGGCGCATTACTGCGCGAAGCGCGAAGCCTGCGCTTCATCGGCCTCACCGCAACCGGCACCGACAACATCGATCTGCACACCGCAGGAGATCGCGGGATCGCGGTGGCCAACATTCGCGCGTACTGCACGCGGTCCATCGTCGAGCACGTGATCGGCACGCTGTTGATGCTGACTCACAGTCTCGATCGCTACAACGCGGCCGTACACGCCGGCAAATGGCAACGGGCCACTGAGTTTTGCCTCCTGTCCTATCCAATCCGCGAAGTCGCCGGCATGACGCTCGGCATCGTCGGTTACGGTACGCTCGGCCAGGGCGTCGCCGCAGCGGCCAAAGCCCTCGGCATGAACGTGCTCGTGGCGGCACGACCGGACGCGACGCAAATAGCCGCCGACCGGGTGTCGTTTGACGAATTGCTCGAGCGTTGTGACGTCATTTCCCTGCATTGCCCGCTCACCGCGCAAACCCGCGGCTTGTTCAACCGGGCAACGATAGGGCGCATGCGACGGGGCGCGATTCTGATCAATACGGCACGCGGCGGGCTAATCGATTCGGCCGCGCTCGTTGAAGCGCTGCAGTCGGGTCAACTTTTTGCCGCCGCCGTCGATGTGCTGACGCACGAGCCACCGGTGCATGGCGATCCGCTGCTCGAGTACGACGGCGAGAACCTCATCATTACGCCGCATATCGCCTGGGCCACGGATCGGGCGCGCCAGAACGCGATCGACGAACTCGCCGCTAACGTGGCAGCCTTCCTCGCCGGAAACACGAGAAACCGGGTCGTTTAAGTTCTGATTATCCGCCTGGCCGGCGGCATGACGTTGTTGCGGGATAGCGGGACGAGGCGCACACGCTGCCGCTCAGGTCGACGAACGCGTGGGCCAGGCGCGACGTGGCGGCAAGACCGGGATCGCAGGCACCAGGGAATTCCCGCATGCCCTTGCGCCGTTAAACGGGCGTTTGCGTTTCAATCTGTCCGACGTCCGGGATCACCCGTCCCGGGAAGCCCGGGCTGCGCACGAACGTCGTATTGCGAAGCGGTTCCGGGGAATTCGTATACGAAACCCGGTGGCAAACGTTGAGCAGCGTTCCCCGTCAAATAAGTACAATCGCAATATGGCTCTGAACAGTTCAAAAACCGCACTGACCCCGAGTAGCGCCCGGCGTTTGGGTATGCGCATCGAACACCTGCTGCGCAACCGCTTGTGGGCGCAGGTGTTGTTTGCCATGGCCGCGGGTATCGCCCTGGGTCTGGCGTTGTCGCCGACAGCCGGGGCCCTGGTTGCGCCGGAGATCGCTAACCTGATCGCAACCTGGCTCGCATTGCCGGGACGCGTTTTCCTCGCATTAATTCAGATGGTCGTGGTTCCGTTGGTCATTTCATCGATCATTCTGGGCATCGCGACGAGCGGCAACAGCGACTTCCTGAAGCAGATTGGCTTGCGCATCGTCCCTTATTTTGTCGTTACGACCACGGTCGCGGTCGTAATTGGAGCGACGATTGCGTTATGGCTCGCACCCGGGCAGTACCTCGGCGAGGTGGAACTGGAATCCACGCTCCCGCCCGCGATCCTGACGGAAACCGATACCCTCGGCGTGCAGTCGGCCCCGTTGCCATCGCGGACCCTGCCGGAAAAGATCATCGAGATCATACCGACGAATCCTACGTACGCGATCCTGTCCCGCTCGATGTTCCAGATTGTCATCCTGGCGATTTTCATGGCGATCGCGCTCGCCTCGATCGCGCCATCCCGCGCGCAGCCCATCGTGGATCTGTGTGTCGGTTTCCAGGATATCTCGATGAAGGTCGTCAGCTGGGCGATGGCCCTCGCACCGTTCGCTGTCTTCGGCCTCCTCGCCCAGATTTGTGTGCAAGTCGGGCTCGAAGCCATCAGCGGTGTCGCGGCTTACGTCGGCACGGTGCTGATCGGACTGGCATTGTTGTTGCTGTTTTACCTGTTCATCGTCGCAAGCCTCGCGCACATGAACCCGTTTCGTTTTCTCACCCGGATCTGGGCGGCACAACTGCTCGCATTCTCAACCTCGAGCTCTGCTGCGGTGATGCCCTTGTCGATGAAGACAGCCGAGGAGAAGTTCGGTGTATCGCGCCCAGTCTCCCAGTTCATCGTGCCGCTCGGCGCAACCGTCAACATGGATGGCACAGCGCTCTACCAGGTCGTCGCAGCGATTTTCCTGACCCAGGTCTACGGCATCGACCTCGAGTTGCCGCAACTTGCGCTGCTGGCCGCAACCACTATCGGCGCCTCAATTGGTTCGCCCAGTACGCCCGGAGTCGGCATCGTTATATTGGCAACCATCGTGCAAAGCATTGGTGTGCCCGCGGAAGGCATCGCGCTGATCCTCGGGGTCGATCGAATTCTCGACATGTCCCGGACGGCTGTTAACGTCAGTGGGGATTTGACCGCCTGTGTCGTCATGGATCGATGGCTGACGGTCCCCGATTCAGCCGCTCCTGACGACGAGCCGCGCTGACGCCGCCCGGTATGACCGTCATGGTTCAGGTTTTTGCCTGCCCGGATGCTGATCTCGCGCATGCGACCCGGACGGCGATCCTGATATCGTTGCTTGCAGTGAGGCCGCAACGAGTCGCCCTCGGTCGCGCGCCGGTATGGAGCCGACGGGTACGAGCGAGGCCCTGTGCATGAACCGGCTCCCCCGGGTAGCCGGGAAATGACCGGCGCACAGTGTGATTGAAGCTGACACTGTTGACGGCGTGCCCGGCGTGGCCGTTGAAGCCTTCCACGGCCTTGATGCCCGCAACTGTCGGCCGGTCGGATTGAATGAGCAGGACCGTCTGTGGTGAGTCGCACCGTGCTGAGCCGCTCCACGAACGGCGACGCATCTCCCGACGGTATCGTCACTGCCGGGGTGCCTGATCGGGATAACCGCTTTCGCACGCGGCCTGCCGGCGATTTCCCGCCGCGCACGATCCGGGGTTCATCGTCGTCTGCGGACAAGGTTCATACGTAATCCAAAGCCGGCCATAAAGATGATCGCGCCGAGCACGATAACGACCACGACAATATTCTGAGTCGGCCGTCCGAACGCGAGCAAAAAATTCCATTTATGCAGCATGCTGAACGACCACCGCTCCGGCTTGTCGGTATCATGCGTGACATCGGCGAGGACGCCGGACGTCGTGTCGACAAACACCGTGGCATTGATCGGGGCGCCATAATCGAGCTGCCAGACCGGCAGGCGTTTATTACGGAAGTCGTATTCCGGACCGAAACGGGTGACGAGGTGGTGACGGACGATGGCATCGGGTCCCGCGCCGGTGAATCGCTCACCGAGCTGGAGTGCAAGCGCTTCATCGCCGGCGGGCCAGGGCTCGCCCGTGCGTGCATCGACATACAGCGCCGGACCGGTACGAGCGACCCCGTCGAAACGTGCGTTGCGAATGGCCGCAGCGCCACTCGGCGCCGTCTGACCACGCGGCAGTGCAAGACCTAGGCGGTATAAATGTCGCCCGTCCGCGTCCTCGACAATCGACACGGTCGTCACGTCGAGCCCGGCCGTCATGCGCTGCCATTGCTCGTGCAGCGGGAATTCGACCCCGGTCAGCGTGATCGGTGGCGACAACTGCAACGCCTTTCCGCGCTCCGTCACACCGTACTGGAGCACGTGGAATACGCCGCTGCCGCTGAGCGCGAGTAGCGGTAATGCCAGACCCCAGCCGGCGAACCGATGCCAGCGCCGCGCGCTGTTCCCCGACATTCGTCGACGCATCGTTATGAGCATGACGACCCCGCTGAGCGCCATCACGAACAACACACTGACGAGCGCGGCGAGCGCGGCCGTGCGCAACCACGGTCCCGAAGCCGGAAACCAGCCCCAGGTATGCAGGGCACGAAAGCCTGCCTGCACGGTTTCCTTGAAATTGTTCGTTACACCGGCGAGTGCGTTCGTTTGCGTGTCGACGTAAGCCGCCAGATTGTCGTCGCGATCGAACGACACGCGATACACCGGCAACAAGCGATTAACCCACGGATAGTCCGGCGTAAAACCGGTAAGCTTATCCACCGCCCGCACCGCGCTATCCTCGGGGCTCAGCCCCAGGTAGTGACGCGCCAGAAACACGGCGTGGTGAATATCATAATCGGGCAATTCACGGCCATCGGTCAGCGAGAAATAACGTCGTGCATCAAATTCGCCTTGCGTGACCTGCAGCAGGTTGTCGTTCTCCGCCACGACGATTTTCACGGCGAGCGCCGTGGTGATCCCGGCGTTCGCGAGAATTCGCTCGATCGGCATAATATCCTGCAGCGCGAGAGCCCGCGCAGGCGGGTAATACACGCTTTGCTGGGGGCCGAACGTCACCATTAACGGGTGCAACAAGCCCGACCCTCCCCAGGCCAGCAGGACCAACCCGCCGATCAGCGCGACCGCCAGATGAAACCGGAGCGCGATGACGCGTAACCGGGTTTTCGTGCCTTGCCCTGTGTTCGTCGCATTATCTGTAACCACTGTTGCATTCATGTGCGGGACCTCCGATCAGAATCGAACCGTGATGCCGGCGAATACCGCCACACCCTGGCCGGGGGTGAACGCGCTGGCATTTTCCAGCTGCTGATTCGCGTTCGTCGTGACGTTCGAAACGTAGTGCTTGTCGAACACGTTCTCCGCCGCCAGGAACACATCGAGCACGGGCGACAGTTTTCGCCCCGCCGTGATGCCCCACAGGTCATA